>JAJZLH010000057.1 GCA_021803575.1 Bacillota bacterium
GCCACGCCGCTGTCGGCGTCCAGCCCGGACGGCAGGTCGCAGGCGATGGTCGGCAGCTGCCACACCGCCGCCTGCTCCAGGTAGGCCCGCATGTCGGAGCGGAGCGGGGCGCTCAGGCCGGTCCCGAGCAGCCCGTCAATCAGGCCGCAGTCCGGGCCTGGCCGCTCGTGCCAGGGCGCAAGGCGGGTGCCGGGCAGGGCGAGCAGGGCCTGAAGCCGCGCCTCCACCAGGGCGCTGCGCTGGCTCGTGCCGAGGTAGACCGCCACCGGCATGCCGCCTCTGGCCAGGATGGCACCGGCGGTGAGGGCGTCGCCGCCGTTATTGCCGCCTCCTGCCAAGAGCGCCGCCTGGCGGGCGACCGGCAGGTGGCGACGAAACGAGGCGGCGATGTCCCGGCCCGCCTGGTCCATCAGGTCCTCCACCAAAAGCCGGCGCTGGCTGATCACGCGCGCTTCACCCGCTCGCATCTCGGCTGCGAGAAGGACCGGCCGGCCGCTCACGCCTCCACCACCACCACCGCCATCGCCACGTCCCTGCCATGGCTGAAGGAGAGGTGCAGGCGGCGGCCGCCCAGGGCCCGAAAGCGCTCCTCCAGGCTCCCGGTCAGGACCAAGGACACCCCGCTCGCCCCCCGCACCACCTCGGCCTCCTGCCAGCGCTGCCTGGAGGCGCCGACGCCCAGGGCCTTGAAGGCCGCCTCCTTGGCCGCGAAGCGGGCGGCCAGCCGGCGCGCCAGCTCCGGCCCGCTGCCGGCGTAGGAGCGCTCGCCCGGCGTGAAGCAGCGGAGCTGGAATCGAGCCCGCCGCATGGCGCGGGCGATGCGGTCGACCTCGGTCAGGTCGACGCCGACTGCCAGGATCACGGCCGTCCCCCTCTCCGTCCCCTTGCTGGCGATTCCACAGGCCACGCCCTGTCCCCTGTGCCAGGCCACACGGCTGGCGGACCTCGAGCGTGCAGCCTTCGCACCGTTCCTCCCGGCGCCGGGGGTGAAGAGGTATCAGCGTTTGGCCGGTGGAAGTCGGATCTTCCCGCAGGCGGCCTGGTCGCCGGGGGTGATTTTTTGCGCTGAGAGAGGGGTCGGGCACAGATGGCGAGCCAGATCCGACTGGAGCATCTCACCAAGCGCTACGGCGCCGTGACGGCTGTCGACGACTTGAGCCTGACCATCCCGGCGCTGGGCGTGTTCGGCCTGCTCGGCCCCAACGGCGCCGGCAAGACCACCACCCTGGAGATAGTGGAGGGTCTGCGCACCCCTGACCAGGGCCAGGTGTGGTTCGGCGATCTCGATGTCGTCCGCCACCCCCATCGCGCTAAGGCGCTGTTTGGCGTGCAGCTTCAGACCTCGTCCTTTTTCGAGCTGTTGACCGTATCCGAGACGCTCGAGCTATTCTCCAGCTTCTACCCCAAGCACATCGCCACGGCGGATCTGGTCCGCCGCTTCGACCTGACCGAGAAGGCCACCGCCCAGGTCAAGACGCTGTCCGGTGGCCAGCGCCAGCGCCTGGCCCTGGCCGCGGCCATGGTCAACGACCCGGAGGTGGTGTTCCTGGACGAGCCCTCCGCCGGTCTCGACCCCCAGGCCCGCCGCCATCTGTGGGACATGATCGCCGGACTGAAGGCCGAGGGCCGGACGGTGATCCTCACCACCCACTACATGGAGGAGGCCGAGACCCTGTGCGACCAGCTGGCGATCATCGACCACGGCACCATCCTGGCCGTCGGCCGGCCCCAGGACCTGATCAGGGAGCGGCTGCCCGGCTCTCTGATCGAACTGGCCCCAAGCGTGGCGCTGCCCGATGGCATCCGCTTCGCAGCGATGACGGCGCTCGATCGCGGTGAGGAGGCGGTGGTGATCCACAGCTCGGACCTCTCCAAGACGCTGGTCGATCTGGTGGCCTGGGCCGGTGGCGCCTCGGTCGATCTGGCCGGCATCCGCACCCGCGGCTCCAGCCTGGAGGATCTGTTCCTCAGCCTGACCGGAAGGAGTCTGCGCGAATGACGGCCACCCTGGCCCTGGTGCGGGCCCTGTTTCGCACCTACACCCGCAACCGGCAGGGTCTGTTCTGGAGTCTCTTCTTCCCGGTTGTCCTGATGCTGGTGTTCGGCCTGCTCGGCAACTCCAAGGCCATCTCCATCAATCTGGCGGTGGCTGGCGGCTCCCCAGCCTTCCAGCATGAGATCAGCACCGCCCTGGCGCACAGCACCATCTTCAAGGTGAAGGAGATGACGCCCACCGCCGCCAGGGCGGCGGTGCGCGCCGGCAGCGAGGACGCCGAACTGCTCCTGCCGGCGATCCTGACGCCTGGACAACCGGCCGCCATCACCCTCTACTACAACAACGCCAACCAGGTCGCCGCCGGACAGACGGTGGGCGCCGTGCAACAGGCGGTCGGCGCCATCAACCTCGCCCTCTCCGGCCGTCCGCCAGCCCTGACCGTCTCGCCCCAGCCTGTCTCCGGCAGCCGCAGCTTCTCCTACCTCGACTTTCTGCTCCCCGGTCTGCTCGCCCTCACCATCATGCAGGGCTGCCTGTTCGGCCTCGCCACCGGCCTCACTCGCTGGAAGGAGCAGGGGGTGCTCCGGCGGTTTTTGGCCACGCCGTTGCGCCCGGTCCAGTTCCTGGGCGCCACCGTCATCAACTACATCCTGACCAACATGGTGAGTGTCGTGATCATCCTGATCATTGGCGTCGATTTCCTGCACGCCACCGTCCAGCTGCCGATCCTGCCGCTGCTATTGGCGGTGGTGCTTGGCCTCGCCGCCTTCATCAGCATCGGCTTCCTGATCGCCGGCCAGGCGAAGAGCCAGGAGGCGGTGGTGCCCTTGGTCAACCTGATCTCCTTCCCCATGATGTTCCTGTCTGGAGTCTTCTTCTCACCGGCATCGCTGCCGCCGTTTCTGGCCACGGTGGTCAGCTTCTTCCCGCTCACCTACCTCGCCAACGCCCTGCGCGGCCTGATGTCCGGTCAGCTGGTCGGCCTGGCCCCAGCGCTGTGGGGAGACCTGGCCGGGCTTGCCGCGTGGACGGCGCTGGGTGCTCTGATCGCCGGCCGCACCTGGCGCTGGGAGTAGGCGGCGGCGCACCCCTCTCGTTGACCCGGCCGCCCTGGTCAGCCTAGAATCATCCCCATACCCGCCGCCTGGCGGGCCAGGGGAGGATCGGCCGTGGACGAGACCTACCGGCCCCAGGAGATCGAGCCGCGCTGGCAGGCGCGCTGGCGGGCGGCCAAAGTGGGCGAAGTGGATCTCCACGGCGCCCAGCGCCCCTATTACAACCTGATGATGTTTCCCTACCCATCGGCCGAGGGGCTGCATGTCGGCAACGTGTTCGCCTTCACCGGCGCCGACATCCACGGCCGGCTGAGGGCGATGCAGGGATACGACGTGTTCGAGCCGATGGGCTTCGACGCCTTCGGCATCCACAGCGAGAACACGGCGATCCGGCTGGGCATCCACCCCAAAGAGCTGGTTGCCCAGAACACCCAGAACTTCCGCCGCCAGCTGGAGCGGCTGGGCGGCCGCTTCGCCTGGTCGCACGTGCTGGACTCCACCGACCCGGCCTACTACCGCTGGACGCAGTGGATCTTCCTCAAGCTGTTCGAGGCGGGACTGGCCTACCGCAAGGAGGCGCCGGTCAACTGGTGCCCCTCCTGCCGCACCGTGCTCGCCGACGAGCAGGTCATCTCCGGCCGCTGCGAACGGTGCGATACGGTGGTCGAGCAGCGCAACCTGGAGCAGTGGTTCTTCAAGATCACCGCCTACGCCGACCAGCTGTTGGACGACCTGGCCGACCTGGACTGGTCGGAGGTGATCAAGACCGCCCAGACCAACTGGATCGGACGGAGCCAGGGCACAGCTCTCACCTTCTCGGTGCTGGAACCGGCCCACGGCCAGATCGAGGTGTTCACCACCCGGCCAGACACCCTGTACGGCGTCACCTTCCTCACCCTTGCCCCCAGCCACCCGCTGGCCCTGGCCATCGCTAGCGCCCAGTGCCGGCCGGAGGTGGAGCGCTACATCGCCGAGGCCGCCCGCCGAGAGGAGGCCGGGAGCGGCGAGCGGGCCAAGACCGGCGTCCAGACCGGCGCCTTCGCCCGCCACCCCCTCACCCAGGCCCCACTTCCCATCCTGGTCGCCGACTACGTGCTGGCCGGCTACGGCACCGGCGCCGTGATGGGCGTGCCCGGCCACGATCAGCGCGACTTCGCCTTCGCCCAGGCCATGGGCCTGCCGGTGACCCGGGTGGTGGCCGCCTCCCCCCCGGACCAGGGGCCGCTCCTCGAGGCCTACACGGACGAGGCGGGCGTGCTGGTGAACTCCGGACCGTACGACGGCATGCGCGTCGCCGACGCCAAGCAGGCGATCACCGCTCGGGCGGAGGAGGACGGATTCGGCCGGGCCGAGACCACCTACCACCTCCGGGACTGGCTGATCTCCCGCCAGCGCTACTGGGGCCCGCCCATCCCCGTCGTTTACTGCGAGGCGTGCGGCGTGGTCGGCGTGCCAGAGGCGGAGCTGCCCGTATTGCTCCCGGAGAGTGAGGACTTCGTGCCCCAGGGCACCGGTGCATCGCCCTTGGCGTCCATCCCGGATTTCGTGAACACGCGCTGCCCCCGCTGCGGCGGGCCTGCTCGCCGCGAGACCGACGTCTCCGACAACTTCCTGTGCTCGTCCTGGTACTTCCTGCGCTACCCCTCCCACCCCGCGGTCACCGACCGGCCCTTCGACCCGGACCTCGTCGCCAAGTGGCTGCCGGTGGACAGCTACATCGGCGGCAGGGAGCACGCCGTGCTGCACCTGCTCTACACCCGCTTCATCTGCTTCGCCCTGCACGACCTGGGCTGGCTGCCCTTCGCCGAGCCGTTCCGCCGCTTTCGGGCGCACGGCACCATCACCAAGGGCGGCGCCAAGATGTCCAAGTCGCGCGGCAACGTGGTCACCCCCGACGCCCTGTTCGACCGTTACGGCGCCGACGTGACGCGCCTCTACCTGATGTTCCTCGGCCCCTACCAGGAGGGCGGCGACTACTCCGACCGCAACATCGAGGGTGTGTGGCGCTTCCTGCAGCGCCTCTACCAGCTGGTCACGGCCAGCCGGGGCGGGGTGGAGAACTGCCAGCCCCAGCACCTCGCCGACCTCCACCGGGTGGTGAAGCGGGTGGGCGACGACCTGGAGGCCCTCAAGTACAACACCGCCATCGCCGCCCTGATGGAGTACACCACCTACCTGCGCCAGCGCCAGGAGCCAGCCTCCCAGCAGGAGCTGCGCACCCTCACCCTGCTCCTGGCGCCGCTCGCCCCGCACCTGGCCGAGGAGCTCTGGGCCAAGCTGGGCGGTGCCTTCTCCGTGCACAGCCAGGCCTTCCCCACCTACGACCCCGCCCAGCTGGTGGCAAGGACCGCCACCGTGGTGGTGCAGGTGGACGGCCGGGTGAGGGACCGCCTGACCGTGCCGGCCGGCAGCGGGCAACAGGAGGTGGCCGACCGGGCGATGGCGCTGCCCTCGGTCCAGAAGCACCTGCAAGGAGCTCAGGTGGAACGCGTCGTATTCGTACCCGATCGGCTCTTGAACATCGTCAGCGCCAGCTGACGGGTCTACTGCGAGGGGGATGGGCGATGGCCAGCCGGGCGCTACGCGCTGCCGCTGCCTCCATGGTCGGCGTCCTGTTCTTGCAGTTCGCCCTCGGCATCTACGTCAACCTGTTCAGCACCCTGCCCACGCCATCGCCGCTGGGCGGCATGATGGGCATGGGTGGCATGATGGCGCTGATGACGCCGGCGGTGATGGCACACATGCTGGTCGGCTTCCTGCTCGTGGCCGGGGCGGTGGTGACCATCCCGTTGGCATCTCGCTGCGGGTCTCGCCCCGCCCTCCTGGCGGCGCTTGGCCTCGCCTTCATCCTGGTGGCCGGATACGGCGGCGTGCGGTTCCTGATGTTCGGCCAGCACGGCGCCGACTCATTCCTGATGGCGATGGCCTGGCTGGGAGCGGTGGGCGCCTTCTTGTCGCTGTGGCTGGGGGGCCTCCGCCAGGAGAGCCGGCCGCCAGCCGCCGGCTAAAGGCAGCCTATTCGACGGTCACCGACTTGGCCAGGTTGCGCGGCTTGTCGATGTCGGTCTGACGGAGGAGCGCCACGTAGTAGGCGAGCAACTGCAGGGGCAGGGCCGCCAGCACCGGCGCCAGTTCGTCGCGGCCAGCCGGCAGGACGAAGACGTGGTCCAGTTCCTGGCGGTCAAGCAGGTCATGGCTGGTGATGGCGTAGACCCAGCCGCCGCGGGCCTTGATCTCCGCCAGGTTGGAGAGCGTCTTGTCGATCAGGTCACCCTGGGTAAGCAGCGCCACCACCGGCACCCCCGCCTCGATCAGGGCCAGGGTGCCGTGCTTCAGTTCGCCGGCGGCCAGCGCCTCGGCGTGCAGGTAGGAGATCTCCTTCAGCTTGAGCTGCCCCTCCATCGCCACCGCGTAGTCGGTGCCCCGGCCGACGTAGAAGACGTCTTGGGCCTGGCTGAGCCGGGCGGCCACCGCCTCGATCTCCTGCTCCTTCTGCAGGACCAGTTCCGCTTTCTCCGGCAACGCCCACAGCTCTTTGGCCCACGCCTGCTCCTGGGCGGCGGTGAGGCGGCCGGACGCCTTGGCGTAGGCCAGCACCAGGAAGGTGAGGGCCAGGATCTGCGTGGTGTAGGCCTTGGAGGAGGCGACGGCGATTTCCGGTCCGGCCAGGGTCGGCACGTTCAGTTCCGCCTCCCGGCTGATCGAACTGCCGATCACATTGGTGACGCCGATCACCCGCGCTCCCATCGCCTTGGCCTGGCGCATGGCGGACAGGGTGTCCAGGGTCTCTCCGGACTGCGAGACGGCAACCACCGTATCCTCCCCGCCCAGGGCCAGGTGGCGGTAGCGGAACTCGCTAGCCAGCTCTGCCTCGGCCGGGATGGCGAGCACGTCCTCGGCCAGGCGGCGGGCCACCAGCGAGGCGTGGTAGCTGGTGCCGCAGGCCACAAACCACAGTTTGCGGGGCAGGGGGCCGGGGTCGATCTCCAGCTGGAGTTGGCTGAGATCTTCGCTGAGGCGGCCGGCCATGGTCTGGCGGAGTGCGCGGGGCTGCTCCCGAATCTCCTTGATCATGAAGTGGGGCAGACCCCCGCGCTCGGCCTCTTCCAGGTTCCAGCCCACCTCCAGGGGTGTGCGCTCGACCTCTCCCTCCTGGTTGTAGATGTGGGCCGCCTCGGCGCTCAGCACCACCACCTCGCCGTCCTCCACCACCACCACCCGCCGGGTGTGGCTGATCAGGGCCGGGATGTCCGAGGCCAGCATGTTCTCGCCCTCGCCCAGCCCGATCAGGAGCGGCGAGTCCTGGCGGGCGGCGCCGACGGCGTTCGGGTCCTGGGTTCTCACCACCGCCAGGGCGTAGGTGCCGCGCAGGCGGGCGGTCACGGCCTGGAGGGCCTGGCGCAGGTCTCTGTCGGAGTACTCCTCCAGGAGGTGGACCACCACCTCGGAGTCGGTCTCGGAACGAAAGCGGTGCCCCCGGGCCTCCAGTTCCCGGCGCAGGGCGGCGTGGTTTTCGATGATGCCGTTATGGGCCACGGCGACGTCGCCGTGGCAGCCGAGGTGCGGGTGGGCGTTCTGTTGATTGGGGCGGCCGTGGGTGGCCCAGCGGGTGTGGCCGACGCCCACCCGGCCCGAGAGCCCCCGGCCGGCCAGCACCTCTTCCAGCTCGGCGATCCGCCCTGCCGTCTTGACGAAGCTGAGCTGGCCCCCGTCCATCACCGCCACCCCGGCCGAGTCGTAGCCGCGGTATTCCAGCCGGTTGAGACCGGCCAGTAGGAACGGCACGGCCTGGCCTTGTCCCGTGTATCCAACGATGCCGCACATATGCATTTGTCCTCTCTTGGCTGTCTGGTGGCAGGCGTAAGGTGGCCACCTGTCTGTGCAGGTTGCCTTAGCGGGGGTGTCCAGTCTGTCCCGTCCGTCACCGTCCGGATTTCTGGGCACCTATCGGCACCGCCGTGCCGCGGGGTATCCGCCGAAACCTTCGATAAACCCCGACCTCGTCCACTCGCCAGGCGAGTGCAGGCGCTTTGAGACGAATCGATGCTGTTGTGCCGCCCTCCTTGCCGGCTACCCCCCCTCTCGGTCCAGCCGCCCGATCAACGCCATCAGATTGTCCCGAATGGCAGCACAGATTGCAAGGTCCGGCCCCTCCACCATCACCCGGATCAGGGGCTCGGTGCCGGACGGCCGGATGCTGACCCGGCCGCTCGGTCCCAGCCGGGCCTGCTCCGCCTCCTGGGCCGAAAGCAGCCGCGGGTCTTTGGCCAGGCGCGCCTTGTCGCCCACCGGCCGGGCGGCCTCCAGGTGCGGGTAGGGCTCAAAGCAGGCCTTGGCCTCGGCCAGGCTCTGCCCCGTCTCCCCGAGCAGCCAGAGCAACAGCACGGCGGTCAGGAGCCCGTCGCCGGTCGTGCTGAAGTCCAGCGCCAGGAGGTGTCCGGACGGCTCACCGGCCAGGCGGTAACCCGTCTGGCGCAGGCTCTCCAGGAGGTAGCGGTCGCCGACCGCCGTCTCGGCCACGCGCACGCCCCGCTCGGCCAGCATGGCCCGGAGGGCGCCGTTGGCCAGCACGGTGAGGGCGACCCCGTCTCTCTTGAGCCAGCCGTGACGGCGGAACCAGGGTGCGAACATGCCGATCAGGTGGTCCCCGCTCACCGCCTCACCATGCTCGTCCACCGCCAGCGCTCGGTCGGCGTCGCCATCGAAGGCGATGCCGATGCTGCCCTGGCCCCTGGCCCGCACCGCCCGGGCGAGTGAGCTGAGGTCGGTCGAGCCGCAGCGGACGTTGATGCGCCGCCCGTCCGGCCGCCCGTGCAAGAGGGTGACCTGGGCGCCAGTCGCCGCCAGCACCTGACGGGCCACCGGCGCCGCGGCCCCCCAGGCGCAGTCCACCACCACCTGGCGGCGGGTGAGGGGGCAGCCCAGCTCGCCGAGGTGGCGCACGTAGGCCTGGCGGAGGGCACCGGCTGCCCGACGGCGGCCGACGCCCGGCCCGAGCGGGCGGGGGGCGCCAGGCCCTCGGATCGCCGCCTCCAGCCGCTCCTCCTCCCGGTCGCTCAGCTTGAAGCCGTCCGGCCCGAAGATCTTGATGCCGTTGTCCTCGACCGGGTTGTGGCTGGCGGAGATCATGACGCCGGCACTGGCGCCGTGTGCCTTGGTGGCCCAGGCCACGGCGGGCGTCGGCAGGACGCCCAGCTCAAGGACGTCCGCCCCGGTCGCCATCAGTCCGGCGCCGACCGCCGCCTCCAGGAGGTCACCGGACAGCCGTCCATCCTGGCCGATCAGCACCTCGGGCCGGCTTCCCTTCCGCCCCAGGTCCTCACCCAGGGCCAGACCGATGGCGAAGGCCAGCTCAGGGCTGAGCTCGGCGTTGGCCACGCCGCGCACACCGTCGGTGCCGAAATACTGCCGCAATGGGCTGTCCTCCCTAGGGTGTGATCCGCACCTGGGCCGGTTCCGACTCCACCAGCGCCGTGCCGGCCGGGCCCACCAGCCGGACTGGGGCCAGCCCGCCCCGGGGGCCGGGGTCGGTGGCCGTGGCCTGGAGCGCGCCGGGACTGAGCGCGGAGAGGAGCGAGCTCGGGCCTTCCACCACCAAGGTCACCGTACCCGGCACCGCCCGGACGCCCACGCCGCCGCCCACCACCCGCACCGGCACAGCGGCGAAGCTCTTCTCCACAATCGGGTCGGACTGCGAGATGACCGCCGCCCACACCGCCCCGGCCAGGAGCAAGGAGACCACCGCCAGCACCCAGCGCCGGCCCAGCCACCTATCCACGGGCCCCACCTCCCTGCCAGCGCTGGGCCAGGTGCGACTCCAGCAAAGACCTCAGCCGCCGCTCATCCAGATAGCGGACCAGGCGGCCGCCGCTGGCCACGCTGATGGCGCCCGTCTCCTCGGAGACCACGATCACGGTGGCGTCCGACACCTCGCTTACGCCAATCGCCGCCCGGTGCCTGGTGCCGAGGTCGCTCGGCACCAGCGAGGTGGCGGCCAGCGGCAAGAAACAGGCGGCGGCCAGCACCCGGTCGCGGCGCACGATCACGGCACCGTCGTGCAGGGGCGTGTTGGGGGCGAAGATGTTGCACAGAAGCTGCCAGGACACCCTGGCCCCCAGCCAGGTGCCAGCCGCCGCCAGGTCGGCCAGCCCGGTCTGCCCCTCCAGCACGATCAGGGCGCCGATGCGCTGCCTGGAAAGCCGGAGCGACGCCTGGACCACGCCCTCCACGGCGGCGGTCATATTGGGCTGGCCGTCATCGCGGCCGACCAGTCCGTCCAGGAAGCGGGCCCGGCCCAGCCGCTCCAGGGCGCTCCTGAGCTCGGGCTGGAAGACGACCGGAATCGCCACCAAAAGCCCGACCAGGGCCGTCTCCAGGACGACGTGCAGTGCCTCCAGCCCAACCAGAGCCGACAGTTCGGTGCCGACCGCCACCACCACGATGCCCTTCATCAGCTGGAAGGCGCGGGTGCCGCGGATGGCCAGCAGGATGCGGTAGAAGAGGTAGGCGACGATCAGGATGTCGAGCGCATTCTGGGCGAGGGTGAGGGGGCTCATGGCCAGGACCCTAAGCCACACGGCCGCTCCTCCCGTCCTCCTAGCCCTGGGCCGTCCTGCGCAGAATCAGGCGGTGGGTGCGCCGGATGCCAAGGTAGCCCTGGCCGCCGTCCCCCTCCACCGCCCGCACCTCGCTCAGCGAAAAGCCCTGCACCTGCAGATAGTGCAGAGGCACCACGTCGGCGTTGGAGATCTCCACCAAGAGACCCGCCCGCTCAGCGCGGGCTCTAAGCGCCTCCGCCTCCGCCAATAGGCGGTCGGCGGCCGGGCCCTGGCACAGGTCCGGCTGCAGCTCGAAGCCGGCCAGGCCCAGGTCGTCCCCCACCAAGAGCAGGAGCAGCAGGTAGCTGGCCCGGCCCTGGCTTGCCACCAAGGCCGGCAGGGCCTCGGCCTCCTGGCGGACGTCGGCCACGGTCACCGGAGTGCGGCCACCGATGGCACACCAGGCCTCGGCCGTGGCAGGGCCCGGCGGCTGGTGAAGGACGGTCACCAGCGGGCTAGGCGTCTGGGCGCTCACGTCCGGTGCCTCCCTTCGCCTGACCGTAGTAGGCCAGGGCCTGCAACTCGGTGGCCAGGTCCAGGTTGTGCACGAACACGCTGGGGTGTTTCAGCTTGACCGGTGCGAAGTTGAGCACCGCCTGCACGCCGCCCTCGACCAGGGCGGCGAACACCTCCTGGGCGGCAGTGGCCGGCACCGTGATGGCAGCCAGGCGGATTTTCCGCTGGCGCACCTCCTCGGCGATGGCGCTGGCCGGCAGCACCCGGTGGCCCTCGACCTGGCCCATCGACTTCCCGGGGTCCGAGTCGAACACGGCGCCCACGCTCAGCCCGGCGTGCCGGCGGCCCAGGTAGCGGAGCAGCGCCGTGCCCAGGCGGCCTGCCCCGACCAGGGCCAGCTCAGGCTCCTCGGCGATGCCCAGGATGCGCCGGATGGCGGCCGCCAGGTGGCCCACCGAGTAGCCGATGCCGCGGCGGCCGAAGGCCCCGAAGTAGGCCAGATCCTTCCGGATCTGCTCCGAACTGAACTGGGTGAGCTCGGACAGGACCCGCGACGACACCACGTCCTGGCCCGCCTCGCCCAGCTCCTCCAGTTCACGAAGATACAGCGGCAGGCGGGCGATGGTGGCGGGAGGGATGCGCCGGGGCTCCCTCACGCCTCCCGCTCCACCACGTACGAGGCCATCGACAACAGCGCCTCCTTCGCCTCATTGGCAGGCAACACGCCCAGTGAGTCGACCGCTTCCGTCACCAGGCGCTGGGCCACGTTCTGGGCATAGGCGAAGGAGCCGGAGCGGCCCAGGATGCTCTGCAGCTCGCTCCACTCGCTCTGGCCGCCGCCGCGGCTTTGCGCCAGCTTGGCCAGGCGCGTCTTCTCCGGTTCCTCCGAGTTGAGCAGGGCGTGGATCAGCGGCAGGGTGAGCACGCCGGCCCGCAGGTCGACGCCGACCACCTTGCCGAAGGCGACCGAGGTGGCGGTGAAGTCCAAGAGGTCGTCCACGATCTGAAAGCCGAGCCCCATGCTCCAGCCGAAGGTGTAGAGCACGCGCTGCTTCCACTCCTCGGCGCCGGCCATCAGAGCGCCCAGCCGGCAGCTCTCCGCCAGGAACAGGGCGGTCTTCTTGCCGATGCGGTCCAGGTAGTCGGCCTCGGTCGGCAGGTCGCCGGACATGGCCGCCACGTTCTGCTGGATCTCGCCGTCGCACATCTGGCGGACCACCGAGGACATGATCAAGGTCGCCTCCGGCTGGCGGGTCTCGGCCAGAAGGCCGAGCGCCCTGGCGAACAGGTAGTCGCCGGCCAGGATGGCAACCCGCCGGTTCCAGACGGTGTGCACGGTGGCGACACCGCGCCGGAGCAGGGCCTCGTCCAGGATGTCGTCGTGGATCAAGGTCGCCATGTGGATCATCTCGGTGGCAGCTGCCACTTTCATGATCTGAGGCGACTGGGCGTCCTTGCCGAAGCGGGCGGCCAGGAAGACCAGAGCCGGGCGCACCCGCTTGCCGCCGCCTGCCAGGAGGTGGCTGACCACCTCCCTCACACCCTCCCGAGCCTCCTGGAGATCATCGTGGAGATAGGTTTCCAGCGCGTTCAACTCAGGCCTGACCACCTGGAACAGGTTGGGAAATTCCACCTTGACCATCCTCAGCTCCGCCATCTCTGGGCTCGGGCGGAGCACGCCTAAGCTTACCTGTTCTCGTCCCAGCGCTCCAGCCCTGCCGCCCTGGTCAGCCGCGCCAGGCGGGCGGCGGTGGCCGGCTTGCTGATGCCCAGCCGCTCTCCGAGCTGGGCCAGAGTCGCCTCCGGATCAGCCAGGCGGGCCGCCGCCGCCTCTCGCACCGGGGAAGAGAAGCGGTCCAGGCGGCCCTTTGCCGTCAGCTCCTGGATGGCCAAGAGCTGGCGGGAGGCCGCCCGGGCAGCCCGCTCCACGTTCGCCGTCTCGGCGTTGACCTGGCGGTTGACGCGGTCTTTCAGCTCCCTGAGCGCCCAGGCGTCCTCGAAGGCGAACAGCGCCCGCTTGGCGCCGATGGCGGCCAGTAGCGCGGTGATCTGCCGCCGGCTCTTCAGGTAGACGATCACGCTGCCCCGCCGCTCCGCCACCTTGGGCACAGCGCCCAGGCGGGTGACCGCCCTCGCCACCTCGGCCGCCAGCTCCGGCCTCCGGGAGGCGAACTCCAGGTGCGGCTCCTTATGCGGGTCGTTGACCGAGGCCGTGGCCAGGAAATAGCCCCGGACCAAAGCCCGCCTGCGGGCCGGTGTGGCCGCCAGCGGGGCGGGCAGAGGGGCGCCCCCGACCGCCATACCGAGGGCGCCCAGCCAGGCGCACCCCTCGAGATCGGCCAGATGCAGGGCGAAGCGGCCGTGGCGGCGGCCGGCCTGCCGCAGCAGTTCGGGCCTGGGCACACCCGCCTCATGCAGGAGGTGCACCGCCAGCCTGGCCACCGCCGGATGGTCGAAGGAGGTGAGTAAAATCGCTCCCCGCTCGCCTTCCCGGATCAGGGTGCCGGGGCGGAAGAGACCGGCCAGAAGCGCCTGGCGGGGACCGGCGCGCGCCGGCACATCCTGCGCTACCTCCGCCTTCAGGCGCCGGGTGAAGGAATCTGCCACGGGCTCTCCTCTGACCGTCTCAGCCGCTCCGCCAGAGCCAGAAAGTCCATCCGCCGGCGCGGCTCCCATGCCGCCGAGGCATCCAGCACGATCTCCAGCACCGCTCGGGCCAGCTTGCCGGAGTCGTGACGAATCAGGGGGCCGGGGGCCAGGAGGTCACGGCGTCGCACCCGCTTGCCGGCCTCGATCAGACCCTGGGTGTCCGCCGCCACCGGCTCGGCGCCGACGGTGGCGTAGCGGGCGAGCAGGGCCGGGTCGATCGCACCGTCGTGCACCACCACCCACCCCACCGCACCGGGCAGGTGGCGCTCAATTGCCCGCAGGTGGTCGCCTAGGCCCATGCCGGTGGTCTCTCCGGGCTGGGTCATCAGGTTCTGCACATAGATCACGGCCGCCCGGGTGGTGCGTATCGCCTCGGCCACACCCGGCGCCAGGAGCACGGGCAGGATGCTGGTCCACAGGCTGCCCGGCGCGATCACCACCGCCTCGGCAGCCAGGATGGCATCGGCCACCGCCGGATCCACCTTTGGTTCAGCCGGCTCCAGGCGCACGTCCTGGATGGTGCGGCCGTGGCCGGAAATCTTGGACTCGCCGCGGATCCACTCGCCGTCCGAGGTCTGGGCCCACAGTACCACCGGCTCGGCGGTGGCCATCAGCACCCGGCCCTGGACGGCCAGCACCCGGCTGGAGGCCGTGATGGCGGTCTGAAAGTCCCCAGTGGTGCGCTCCATGGCGGTCAGAAACAGGTTGCCGAAGGCGTGCCCGGAGAGGTCCCCGCCCTCCTCAAAACGGTACTGGAAGAGCTGCTCCAAAAGCGGCTCCGCCTCCGACAGGGCGACCAGGCAGTTGCGCACGTCGCCCGGCGGCTGGATGTTGAAGCCGGCCCGGAGCCGGCCGGTGGAACCCCCGTCGTCGGCCGAGGTGACGATGGCGGTGAGGTGGGCGGTGTAGGACTTGAGGCCGCGCAACAGGATCGGCATGCCGGTGCCGCCGCCCAGCACCACGATCTTCGGCCCGCGGCGGAGCGCATGGCCGGTGACCACCGCCGCCGCCAGCTCGTCCGGGGCGTTGGGGGCCACCACCGCCACCACCGACCGGATCAGGCCGCGCACGCCGAACCAGCCCAGGCCGGCACCCACCACCAGCGCCGACAGGTCGATGGCGGGGTCCGGACTGGGCCCGCCTGGGTTCCAGATCAGCCGGAGGAGCGGGGCCAGGCCAAACAGGGCCAACACGAAGCCGAGCGCCATCACGGCCACCCAGCGCTTCAGGCGCAGCCCCGGCACCAGCCAGGAGGTTAGGTCTCGGACGATGACTCCTCCTTCCCCAGGTCGCGGTGGTCCACCACCAGCGGCGCGTAGTCGGCGCTGAGGCGAGACGCCAGATGCTCCACCACCGCCACGGAGCGGTGGCGTCCGCCGGTGCAGCCGATGGCCACGGTGAAGTCGGCGCGGCCGTCGTCCTCCAGGTGGCCGAGGTAGTCGCGGATCAGGGCCTCGAAGCGGCCAATCAGCCGCCTCGAGCTCTGGTCGTGCAGCACGAAGGCCATCACCCGGCTGTCGGTGCCAGGCAGGTCGACCAGGTCCGGGTGGTAGTGCGGATTGGGCAGGCTGCGCACGTCCAGGACCACATCCGCCTCCGCCGGCGCCCCGTGCTTGAAGCCGAAGCTGACCAGGCGCAGCGGCGGGTGAGCGGGCGCGTCCTTCAGAAACTCCTGGCTGAGCGTGCGGCGCAGGCGGTAGAGGGTCAGGTTCGAGGTGTCCAGCACCAGTGTGGCCTGCCGGCGGATCGGCTCCAAGAGCCCCCGCTCCACGGCAATTCCCTCCGCCACCGAACCCCTGGGCGCCATCGGGTGCTGGCGGCGGGTCTCCTTGTAGCGGCGGATCAGGGTGGCGTCATCCGCTTCCAGGTAGAGCACGGCGTAGGGAGTGTCCACCTCGGCCAGCACCCGCAGCGCCTCTTCGATGCCGCCGAAGAAGCCCTCCTGCCTGCAGTCCACGACCAGGGCCGTGCCGCGCAAGGCCGGCTCGCGACCCAAGAGCTCGACCAGGCGCGGGATGAGGGCCGGCGGGATGTTGTCCACGGCGAAAAAACCGAGGTCTTCGAAGATGTGCAGGGCATTGGTCTTGCCGGCCCCCGACAGGCCGGTCACCAGCACCACCAGGCTCTTGGCCACGTCCGGACTAGAGGGCGCCGAAGAGGCGAGAGAGGCCCCAGCTGATGAAGCCGACCAGGAGCGATCCGACCAGGGCGGCCAGGAAGCCGGTCACAGCCAGGCCCGGGATGATGCCGCTGAAGACCAGCCAGAAGAGCAAGGCGTTGATCACCACCGTGAACAGACCCAGCGTCAGCACCTGCAGCGGCAGGGTGAGCAGGACCAAGACCGGCTTCACAAAGCCGTTCAGCACCCCCAGCAAGATGGCGCCCACGATCACCGGCTCGAAGCCGGAAGCCTGGACACCGACGTGCAGGGCGGCCACCACCAGGAATCCGATCGCGGCAGCCAGCACCCTGAGCAAGAACAGCATCAAGGGGCTCTGTCTACGCTTGAACACCGTTGGCAGCCTCCTTCAGCGCCGACGCCAGCCTGGCTGGCAGGCCGGCCTGAATCAGGTCTTCGACAGAAGCTGCCTGAATCTTCCTGGGCGAGCCGAAGGTCTTGAGCAGGAGGCGCTTGCGCTTGGGCCCGATGCCAGCCACCGTGTCCAGCCAGGAGCTGGTCATGGCCCGGCTGCGCCGGTTGCCGTGGGCGGTGTTGGCGAAGCGGTGGGCCTCGTCGCGCAGGTGCTGCAGGAGCTGCAGCCCGGGGTCGTGGCGGGGCAGCACCAGGGGCTCCGTACCTTCTGGCAGGTAGAGCCACTCCTCGCGCTTGGCCAGTCCCACCACCGACAGGTCCTCGCCCAAGGCCGCCAGTGTCTCCGCCACCGCCGCCACCTGGCCCTGGCCGCCGTCGATCAGGAGGAGGTCCGGCCGGTTCCGAAACGAGCTGTCGCGACGGTCGTCCAGCCGGCCCAGGCGGCGGGACACCGCCTCCTGGAGCGAGGCGAAGTCATTGGCCCCGGAGACGGTCCGGATCGAAAACTGCCGGTAGTGGGACGGCCTGAGGGCGCCGTCCTCTGCCACTGTCATCGAGGCCACGGACAGCGTGCCCTGTGTGTTGGAGATGTCGTAGGCCTCAATGCGGCGGGGTGGCACCGGCAAGGAGAGGGCGTCCGCCAGGTGGGCCAGTGCCACCTGGGCGCGCTCGGTCGCCCCGGCCTCCTGGCGGAGACCCTCGGCCGCATTCTGCTCGGCCATCTGCACCATCCGCCGTCCATCCCCGCGCTGAGGCACGCTCAGTGTGACGGCGCCGCTCCGCCGCTCCCGGATCCAGGCCCGCAGCGCCGTCACGTCCTCAGGCAGCGCCGACAGCCAGACGGTGCGGGGAGGCCGCTCCCGGCCGTAGTGGGTGCGCAGCGCCGCACCGAGCACGGAGCCCTCGGCCTCACCCTCCGGCACCTGGAAGGTGTAGCGCTTGCGGCCGGTCAGCTTGCCGTGGCGCACCAGGAGGATATCCACCACCGCCAGCTGGCGGCTCACCTTCACCGCCAACACGTCCGCCTCCCGGCCCTCCGCAACCACCACCGTCTGGGCGGCGGTCACCGCCTCCACCGCCTGCAGCCGGTCCCGAAGCCGGGCCGCCTCCTCGTAGCGGAGGCCCGCCGCCGCCTCGGCCATCTCCTGGCGAAGGGCGCGCATCACCTCTTCGTGGCGGCCCTCCAGCAAGGTGGCGGCCTGGGCCACCGTGTGCTGGTAGTCCTCCTGGCTGACCAGCCCGACGCAGGGCGCCGGGCAGCGCTTGATGTGGTAGAGCAGGCACGGCCGGTCCACCGTCTTAAACTTGTGGTCGGAGCAGCTCCGCATCGGGAACAGCCGGGCCATCAGGCGCAGCGTCTCGTGCACGGCGCCGCCTCCCGGGTAGGGCCCGAAGTAGCGCGCCTGGTCTGGCCGGCGCTGGCGGACGATCTCCAGGCGGGGAAACGGCTCGTCAGCCAGGCGCAGGTACGGGTAGTGCTTGTCGTCGCGCAGCACCACGTTGTACCTGGGCCGGTGCAGCTTGATCAAGGTCTCCTCGAGCAACAGCGCCTCGGCCTCGGTCTGGGTCAGAATCACCTCGATCGACGCACCGAGCCGGCGCAGCGCCGTGGTCTTGGCGTCGGCGGCCCGGCCCCGGAAGTAGGAGGTGACCCGGTCTCGCAGCCGCACCGCCTTGCCGACGTAGAGCACCTGGTCGGCCTTGTCCCGGAACAGGTAACAGCCAGGCTGGCGGGGCAGTTCCTCGGCCTGGGCCAGAAGGTCCATCTCAGGCTCCGGCCAAGGACTCCTGGCTAGCCAGGGCCGCTGCCAGGAAGTGGCCGGTGTAGGAGTGGGGGTGGGTGGCCAGCGTCTCCGGCGGCCCCTCCGCCACCAGCCTGCCGCCCCGGTCGCCGCCCTCTGGGCCGAGGTCGATGATCCAGTCGCAGGACTTGATCACGTCCAGGTTGTGCTCGATCACCACCACGGTGGAGCCGTAGTCCACCAGCCGCTGCAATACCTCCAGCAGGCGGCGCACGTCGTCCATGTGCAGCCCGGTGGTGGGCTCGTCCAGGATGTAGAAGGTGCCGTCCACCGCCTGGCGCGACAGCTCGGCGGCCAGCTTCACCCGCTGCGCCTCGCCGCCGGAGAGGGTGGTGGCGCTCTGGCCGAGGGTGACGTAGCCGAGGCCGACCTCGGCCATCACCGCCAGTTTGCGGGCCAGCCGGGGGTAGGGTTGAAAGAAGGCGATCGCTTCGTCCACGGTCAGGTTGAGGACGTCGGCGATCGTCTTCTTGCGCAGCGTCACCTCCAGCGTCTCCCGGTTGTAGCGCATGCCGCGGCACACCTCGCACGGCACGTAGACGTCGGGCAGAAAGTGCATCTCGATCTTGATGATGCCGTCGCCGCGGCAGGCCTCGCAGCGGCCGCCTGGCACGTTGAAGGAGAAGCGGCCGGGACCGTAGCCGCGCATCTTGGCCTCGGGCAGGCCGGCGAAAAGGCCGCGCACCAGGTCGAAGAGGCCGGTGTAGGTGGCTGGGTTGGAGCGCGGCGTGCGTCCGATCGGGCTCTGATCGATGTCGATCACCTTCTCCAGGTACTCCAGGCCCTCGATGCTGCCATGCTCCGCCGGTCTGAGGTGGGCCCGGTTCAGGTCGCGGGCCAGCGCCCGGTAGAGCACGTCGTTGACCAGGGAGGACTTGCCGGAACCGCTGACGCCGGTGACGCCGATGAGGAGGCCAAGCGGGAAGCGCACATCGATGCCCTTCAGGTTGTGGGCTCTCGCCTGGCGCACCACCAGCGAACGGGGGCCGGGCGGGCGGCGGCGGCTGGGCAGGGGCACGCTCCGGCGCCCGGCCAGGTAGCTGCCGGTCAGGGAGCGGGGGTCGGCCATCACCTCGGCCGGGGTGCCGGCGCTCACCACGTAGCCGCCCTCACGGCCGGCGCCCGGCCCGATGTCGACGATGTAGTCGGCCGAGCGCATCGTCTCCTCGTCGTGCTCGATCACGATCAGGGTGTTGCCCTGGTCGCGCAGCCGCTTCAGGGTGTCGACCAGGCGGCGGTTGTCCCTGGGGTGGAGGCCGATGCTGGGTTCGTCCAGCACGTAGATGACGCCGACCAGGCCGGCGCCGATCTGGGTGGCCAGGCGGATGCGCTGGGCCTCGCCGCCGGACAGGCTCATCGCCGCCCGGTCCAGGGTCAGATACTCGAGGCCGACGTTGATCAGGAAGCCCAGCCGCTCGATCAACGTCTTCTTGATCTCGCGGGCGATCGTCTCCTGGCGCTCGCCCAGGGTCAGCCCCTCGACGAAATCCAGCGCCGGCTGGATGGCCATGGCCGAGAACTCGGCGATCGAGATACCACCGACGGTAACGGCCAGGCTCTCCTTGCGCAGGCGCTGGCCAGAGCACTCCGGGCAGGGCACCGGCGTCATGTAGGCCTCCATCTCCCGGCGCTGCTCCTCGCTCATCGCCTCGCGGTGCCGGCGCTGCACGTAGCTGGCCACGCCGCTGAAGGGGATCTCCTTGCGGCGGCGTCCGAAGTGCGAGTCGAAGTGGAAGGGGAACGTCTGCCTGGTGCCCTCCATCACCAGCGCTTTCTGCTCGGGCCCGAGCTCGCGCCAGGGCCGGTCGGTGGGGATACCAAAGTGCTGGGCCGCCTGGGTCAGATAGGCCGAGTAGTACTCGCTCCTGGCCCACGGTGCGACGGCGCCGCCGGCCAGGCTGCGCCGCTCGTCCGGGACGACCAGGGCCGGGTCGACCTGCAGGTGGTAGCCCAGTCCGTCGCAGCCGCTGCAGGCGCCATAGGGGTTGTTGAACGAGAACATGCGCGGCGTCAGCTCCTCGAGGCTGATGCCGCAGTCCGGGCAGGCGAAGTTCTGGGAGTAGGTGGTCTCGGCCCCGTCCACCACCGCCACCACGGCCAGACCGTGGGCCAAGGTCATCGCCGTCTCCAAAGAGTCGGCCAGGCGGCTACGCACCTCGTCGGCGATCACCAGCCGATCGACCACGGCCTCGATCTGGTGCTTTGTCTTCTTGTTGAGCTGGGGGGGATCGGCCAGGTCGATCACCCGGCCGTCCACCCGGGCCCGCACCAGTCCCTCGCCGGCCAGCTCGGCGAACACCCGCTCGTGTTCGCCCTTTCTGCCCCGGACCATCGGCGCCAGCACCATTACCCGGCTGCCCTCGGGCAGGGTCAGCACCTGGTCGACCACCTGGTCGATGGTCTGGCGCTGGATGGGGCGATGGCAGTTCGGGCAGTGCGGCTCCCCGACCCGGGCGTAGAGGAGGCGCAGAAAGTCGTGGATCTCGGTCACCGTGCCCACCGTGGAGCGCGGGTTGTGCGAGGTGGTCTTCTGATCGATGGAGATGGCTGGGGACAGGCCGTCGATGCTGTCCACGTCCGGCTTGTCCATGCGGCCCAGGAACTGGCGGGCGTAGGCGGACAGGCTCTCCACATAGCGGCGCTGGCCCTCGGCGTAGATGGTGTCGAGCGCCAGCGACGACTTCCCGGAGCCGGACAGGCCGGTCATCACCACCAGCTGGTTGCGCGGGATCTCCAGGTCGATGCTTTTCAGGTTGTGCTGGCGGGCGCCCCGGATCACGATCTTGTCGTTGGTCACCGCACGGTACGTCCTTTCGCCAGGGTGTGGTGAGTGTAGCACAGGCTCAGCGCGCGCTCTGACGCGCCAGCGCCCGCACCGTGATCGAGGCCTCCATCTCCACGATCACGTCGCGCAGCTGCGCCGCCCGCTCGAACTCCAGGAGCTTGGCCGCCTCCCGCATCTGCCGCCTCAGCCGCTCCACCATCTTCAACTTCTCCTTGTTGGAGAGCGCCGCCAGATCCAGGACCTGGCCCTGGGCCTGGGTGCCGAAGTGGGTGGCCTCCAGCACGTCCAGCACGCTCTTCACCACGGTGGTCGGCGTGATGTGGTGGCGGAGGTTGTAAGCAACCTGCATCTCCCGCCGGCGCCGGGTCTCGTCCATCGCCTGCTGCATGGAGGGGGTGATGCGGTCGGCGTACATGATCACCCGGCCGAACAGGTTGCGGGAGGCGCGGCCGATGGTCTGGATCAGAGAGGTGACGGAGCGCAGGTAGCCCTCCTTGTCGGCGTCCAGGATCGCCACCAGGGACACCTCCGGCAGGTCCAGCCCCTCCCGCAGCAGGTTGATACCGACCAGCACGTCAAAGTTGCCGAGGCGCAGGTCGCGGATGATCTGCATGCGCTCCAGGGTGACGATGTCGGAGTGCATGTACCGGACCCGCACCCCGCACTCCCGAAAGTACTCGGTGAGGTCCTCGGCCATCTTCTTGGTGAGGGTGGTGACGAGGACCCGCTCCTGGCGGGCGGCCCGGGCCTGGATCTCGGCCAGGAGGTCGTCCACCTGATGGGTGGTGGGCCGCACCTCGACCTCGGGGTCGACCAGGCCGGTGGGCCGCACGATCTGCTCGACCAGCCGCTGGGAGGTGGCCATCTCCCAGGGACCGGGCGTGGCCGAGACCGCCACCATGGTGCCGACTCTGGCCAGGAACTCATCGAAGTTGAGCGGCCGGTTGTCCAGGGCCGAGGGCAGCCGGAAGCCGTACTCGACCAAGGTCTTCTTCCGCTCCTGGTCGCCGGCGTACATGCCCCGCACCTGCGGGATCGAGATGTGGGACTCGTCCACGAACAGGAGGTAGTCCTTGGGAAAGAAGTCGAGCAGGGTGTAGGGCGGCTCGCCGGGGGCTCTCCCGCTCAGGTGGCGCGAGTAGTTCTCGATGCCGGAGCAATACCCCACCTCGCGCAGCATCTCCAGATCGTACCTGGTGCGCTGCTCCAGCCGCTGCGCCTCCAATAGCCGGCCTCGGCGGGCAAGTTCGTCCAGGCGGCTTTTGAGCTCGGCCTCGATGGTGACGATGGCCGCTTCCCGTCTCTCCAGAGGCGTCACGTAGTGCGACGCCGGGTAGATCGCCACGTGGTCGCGCTCGCCGTAGACCTCCCCGGTCAGGGCGTCGAGCTCGCAGAGCCGCTCGATGGTGTCGCCGAAGTACTCGACCCGTACCACCCGCTCCGAAGAGCCGGCCGGAAAGATCTCCAGCACATCACCGCGCACCCGGAAGTGGCCGCGGGTCAGGTTCTGATCGTTGCGCTGGTACTGGTTGTCCACCAGCTGGCGGAGCACCGCCTGGCGCGGCCGCTCGCTGCCCTTGCGCAGGGAGACGCACAGTTCGCGGTAGTCCTCCGGCGAGCCCAGCCCGTAGATGCAGCTGACCGAGGCCACGATCAGCACGTCGCGCCGCTCGAACAGGGCGGTGGTGGCGGCGTGGCGCAGCTTGTCGATCTCGTCGTTGATGGAGGCGTCCTTCTCGATGTAGGTGTCCGACTGCGGCACGTAGGCCTCGGGCTGGAAGTAGTCATAGTAGGAGACGAAGTACTCGACGGCATTGTCGGGGAAGAACTGCTTGAACTCACCGGCCAGCTGGGCGGCCAGCGTCTTGTTGGGCGCCAGCACCAAGGTCGGGCGCTGCAGCCGCTCCACCGTACAGGCCATGGTGTAGGTCTTGCCCGATCCGGTCACGCCCAGGAGCACCTGGTGGGAGAGCCCTGCCTCCACGCCGCTCACCAGCTGGGCGATGGCCTGGGGCTGGTCGCCCTTGGGGCTGAAGTCTCCCGCCAGCACGAACTGGTCCATGTGGTCCTCCTCGCATCGTGGGCCCCCGGGGGTGCAAAGGGCGGGGCACCGGAGGCGCCCCGCCCAGATGTTGGCCCCGCTGGTTCAGGCTGGTGTGGTCGGCTCCTCGCTGGCAGGCGGCTCGTCGTCGGCGGCGACCGCCACCTCGCAGGCACCGACCAGGCTGGCGCCCTCCTCCACGGTCAGGCGGCGGGCCTTCACATTGCCGACCACCCGGGCGGTCGGCTTCAGTTCCAGGCGCCGCATGGCCGTGATATCGCCCTCGACCAGACCCATCACGATCACTTCCTGACCCTCGACCGTGGCGTTGACAACCGCCGTCTCGGCGATGATCAGCTGCCCCTCGTGCCGGATCTTGCCCTTGAAATGGCCCTCCAGACGGATCAGGCCGCGACCGGTGCCGACCAGGGTCCCATCGAAGGACACGTTCCGGGAAAGGAGGGCCGTCCCCTCCTGCGTGCTGGGCAGCCCCAGGTCGCCCCGGCTCTTGCCCATCTGCACCACCATCGCCACAGATCCCCTTCCCAGCCATCCCGACTCGGGTCGTTCCGGGAGCATTCTTTCATGACGAGCCGATTCCTACCGGAGCCGGCGGCGGGGTGCCTAGAGTCCGCTGGCGAGGGGAGAGCCGTGGGTGATGAGGAGCGGGTTCTGGGCAACCCCCCACAACCACACCGTGAAGCCCACCGGCGCCTGGCCGGCCTTGCCCAGAGCGGTGCCGCTGTGCACCGTCTGGCCGGCGGCGACCAAGGGGTCCATCACCTGGCTGTACGAGATCTGGAGGCCGGCCGCACTGTCGATCAGGATGGTGTCACCGCCCTGGGGCGAGGGCTGGACGGCGTGCACCGTCCCCGCTGCCACGGCGCTGACCGTGGCGCCTGCCTCGGCTGTGATCAGGATGCCACTGTTGAAGTGGCTCGCCCCGCTCATGCCCTGCCAGCCGTAGGCGGCGCTCAGCCGTCCCGCCACCGGCAACCGGTTCGGCCAGGAGATGGCGGCGGCGGGACCGGAGCTGGCATTCAGCTGGCCGCTCAGCTGCTCGAGGGCGCCGACCAGGCTCTGAAAGCCGGCCAGGGCCGGCGTGCTGTAGCCGTCGATCGCCGACACCCGGCTCTCGGCGGCGCTCACCGCCTGCTCCAGAGTGGCCAGCTTGGCGGCGATGGCGCTCACCGACTGTTGATCGGCCAGGTAGCTGCTCTTTTGCTGCTGCTCGGTGGCCACCAGACGGTGCAACTGGGCGATGTGGGCGCTGGCCAGGCGGCTGGCGCGGACGGTGCCGAGGTAGGACGCGAAGAACAACAGCGCCACCGAGACGGCGACCGCCGCCGCCACCGCGGCAGCGATCAGGAGCCGTTGCAGGCCGATGCCGAAGGAGATCTCCTGAGCGGTGCCGTCCTTCTCAGAGACGACGACCAGCCGGTAGGTGTGGTCTGCCAATTCGTGCCTCCCCAGTCGACCTGTGCGACCACGAACCGTATGCGCAATCAGCCGTGAAACTTTGCACGAAGTGAGCTTACAGACCTGGCGGCCGGCGGTCAAGTCGGCCCAGGGCAGGGGGCCTACCGCTTTGGCAGGTACAGCACCGGGTTTTTGGGGACGCCGTCCACCCGGATCTCGAAGTGGACGTGCGGGCCGGTCGCCCAGCCGGTCATCCCCACCAGGCCGATCACCTGTCCCTGGGTGACGGTCTCGCCGACGTGTACCTCGATCCGGCTCTGGTGGGCGTAGAGGGTGGAGACGCCGCCGCCGTTGTCCAGCACCACTACGTTGCCGTAGCCGTTGATCCAGCCGGCGATGATCACCGTGCCGGCCGCTGCGGCGTGGATCGGCGTGTACATCGGCACGCCGATGTCGATGCCGGTGTGTAGCTCCCACTTGTGGGCGAAGGGGTCGTACCAGTAGGCGAAGGGGTTGGTGATCGGCCCGTTGACCGGCCAGATGAAGTGGATGGAGTTGATCCCTTGGCCGGTGCCCGGCCCCTCCAGGGCGGTGATGGCGGCGGTCACCGCCGCCTGGTTGGCCTCGTCGGCGCCGACCACCCGCTGCTGCTGACCCTGGGCCTGGATCAGTGCGCTGACCTGCACCTGGACCTGGCCCTGTTCCTGGGCGAGCTGGGTCTCCTGGGCCGAGGCCTCCTGCAAGAGGGACGTCAGCTGTTGCTTCTGGGCGGTGAGCTGGCTGCCGAGCATGGCCAGGTTCTCCTCAGCGATGCGCATCTGGTTGATCACTCCGAGGTCGGCCTGAATCAGGGTTTGCACTTCCTGAAGCCTGGTCAGGAAGTCCGAAAAGCTCTGGGCCTGGAGCAGCACCGACAGAAAGCCGCCCATCCCCTGCTCCTGGAGGCTCTGCAGGGCGGTGGTGACCTGGGCCCGCCCTGACGCCAGCTTGGCCTTGGTGGCCTGATATTTGGCCTGGGTCACGACCAGGGCGCCCTCTGTGGCCGTGACCTCAGCGCTGAGGTAGGTGATGTGGGAGCGGGTGGTGTTCAGCTCCGCCTCCAGCACGTAGAGCTGCTGCTTGGCGCGTTGGTAGGCGCCGTGAATCTGGCTGAGCCGACTCTTGGCCTGGTTGAGGGCCTGCTGGTCCTGGTTCAGCTCCTGCTGCAGCTGGCTGAGGCTCTGCCCTCCCCCGGCGGCACGGGCCGGCAGGGCTCCCCCCAGTCCTCCCACCAGGGTGAGGGCCAGGACAGCCGTGAGCAAGGCCCGGACCGGCCCATGGGCGCGTCCGGGTCCCTGCATCAGATGCGGCCCCGGCGTATGGACAGCTGGCTGGCAACCAGTCCGATGACGACTCCCAAGGCCAGGGTCAAAGGCAGGATGGTGCGGTCAGCCGTGGCCTCGCCCACCACCGGCAAGAACGGCAGGTCGAGGTGGACGGTGGAGGCGTAGAGGTGGTAGAGGCCAGCGGTGAGCAGGGTCGCCAACAGGGCGCCCATCAGGCCCAGCAGCATGCCCTCCAGCAAGAACGGCAGCCGGATGAAGCCCTCGGTGGCACCGACCAGGCGCATGATGTGGATCTCGCGGCGGCGGGCAAAGATGCCGGTGCGGATGGCATTCTGGATCACCAAGAGGGTACCGAGCGCGAGCAGGATGCCCATGGCCAGACCAACCAGGCGCACGATGCTGACCGCCTTCAAGAGCCTTTCCACCACCGGCGCCTGATAGTTGACGGTCTGTACCTCGGGCAGCTTCTGGAGGCGGGCGGCTAGTGGCGCCACCGCCTGGGCGGTGGTGGCCTTGACGTAGATGGCGTCGAGCAAGGGGTTCTGGCTGCCCAGCGGCTTAAAGGCCTGGCCCGACGACCCGAAGTCCTTCTCCAGCTGAGCCAGGGCCTGTTGCTTGGAGACGAAGACGGCGCTTTGCACCTGAGACCAGCTGCGCACCGAGGTGGCGATCTGGGCGCCCTGGGCACTGGTCACGCTGGGCTTCAGAAAGGCCTCGATGCCGACCTGCCCCTCCATCGAGTTGGCGAGCCGGCCCACGTTCAGGGACATGGCGGCGAACACAGCCAGGACCAAAAGCGCCACCGCCGCCGAGGTGATGGAGGCGAAGGTGAGCACCGGGTTCTGCCGCATGTTCTGCCAGACTTCGGAGAAGTAGAAGCGCCAGCTGTGGATGTTCAACGGCCGACCGCTCCCTCGCTGTGAGGCTCCGACTGCGCCGCGGTGGTGCCGGTGGGCTGGAAGTAGGCGCCGGACAGTTCGTCGCGCACGATCCGGCCCTGGTCGATGCCGATCACGCGCTGGCGGAAGTTGTCCACCAGGGCCACGGCGTGGGTGGCCATCAGCACGGTGGTGCCCATCCGGTTCACATCCAGAAAGCAGCGCAGGATATCCTCGGAGGTCTTGGGGTCGAGGTTGCCGGTCGGCTCGTCGCCGAGCAGCACCAGCGGCCTGCCCACGATCGCCCGGGCGATGCCGATCCGCTGCTGCTCACCGGCCGACAGCTGGTGGGGGTACTTGTGGGCCATCTGCGCCAGGCCGACGATCTCCAGAGCCTCCATCACCCGGCGCTTGAGGTCGCGGTGCACCTCCTCGGTCACCCTCAGGTTGAAGGCGATGTTGTCGAAGACGGTGCGCTGGGAGAGGAGCAGGAAGTCCTGGAACACGATGCCGATCTCCCGGCGCAGAAAGGGCACCTTGCGCATCGGCAGGCGCCCCACGTCCCAGCCGTTGACCACCACCGAGCCGCTGGTCGGGGTGTCGCCCCGGTAGATCATCCGCATCAAGGTCGTCTTGCCGGCACCGCTCGGTCCGACCACAAAGACGAACTCGCCCTTGCCGACTTCGAGGTCGACGTGGTCGAGCGCCAGAGTGTCCGTTCCGTATTTCTTGGTGACAGAACGAAAGCTGATCAATCTCTTGCCTCCCCGGGCGCAACGGCCGTCTATTCTAGAGGGTCCGTTGTCTCTCCTGCCGGATCCGATCCATTATGTCCCCTTCTAAACGCCATCGTCCAGACAAATCCGACCAGTGCGACCAGCCGGAGCAGACGGCGCGGCTCGTGCATGGTGCGCCACACCCACTCGATGCCCAGCCGGCGGACGAGGCGGGGCGCCCGCTTCTTATCGCCGGCCCAGACGTCGAACGACCCTCCCACCACCATGGTCAGCGGCACCTCGAGGCGGCCCCGCATCAGGCCTAAAAATGCCTCCTGGCGGGGCGAGCCCAGCGCCACCAACAGGAGCTGGGGCCGGGCCCGGTTCACCTCTTCCGCCACCTGGTCGGTCTCATCGTCTGGAAAGTAGCCGTGACGGGCTCCCACCACCTGGGCGCCCCACGCTTCCATCACCGTCCCGGCCCGGCGCGCCACGCCGGGTCTGGCGCCGAGCAGAAAGACCTTTGGCTTCAGCTGGCGTACCAGGGCTTCGGCCAGCTCAATGCCAGGCAGGCGGTGCACGTCCTTCTCGCCCTGCAGGCGGGCGGCCAGCACGATGCCGATCCCATCCGGCACCAGGAGGTCCCCGGCCAAGAGCGCCCGCCGCACCACCTGGTCGCGGCGGGCGTTCCACAGGATCTCCGGATTCGGCGTGTAGATGGTGTGGCGCCCCTCCGGCTCGGCCAGCCAGCGGCCAGCCATGGTCAGGGCCTCCGCCTCGGAGACGGAGTGAATGGGGACGCCCATCAGCCGAAAGGTCCTCACGCCAGCGCCTGCCACATCTGACTGAAGGCGGCGGCCGCCAGCTCACGGCGCGCCGCCACCACCGCCCCGAGCGGCTCGTGGCCGAGGTGCGGCGGGGTATCGGACTCATCCGTCCATTCGCTCCAGAGGGGCATGCCGAGCAGTCGCGCCTCCCGCTCCACCTTGGGGTCATAGGCCACCGCCACGCCAGGCACCCCGGCCAAGGCGGCCAGGATCAGGGCGTGCAGTCGCACCGCCACCACATAATCGAGTTCCGAGAAGACGGCGGGGATTCCTTCGGGTGCCTCCGGCAGGGCGGCGAACTCGGCCCACGGTGCGAGCGTCTGGGCCAGCTGCCTGGCCAGGGCCAGGTCCTCCCTCTGGTCCATGGCAACGATGCGCACCCGCCGCCCGCTTCGCCTGGCGCGCTCAACCACTCTGGCGGCGATGGCCGCCACATCCACCCCCGGTGCCGAGCGCGGTGCGAAGCCGATCCAGCCGCCGGCTCTCTTTCTGGCCGCCCGAGGCGTGAGGGCGTAGGCGGCGTCGGCGCCGCGGACCAAGCGGTCGGGCGGCAGGCCGGCCCGGCGGAGGATGGCGAGTGTGTCCTCTTCCCGCCCGACCGCCACGGCGGGCCAGGGGGCCTGGCGCAGCATCCACTGGCCGATGGCGCTGAGCGGTCCGGCGCCGATCGCCCAGTAGCCGACCGGGCAGCGGCGGCCAGCGGCGGCCGCTGCCTTCAGGTAATAGGCCAGGGATCCGGCCGAGGTGGCGTCCTGGAGAAGACCGCCGCCGCCCAAGAGGAAGCGGTCGTCTGGGCCGAGCGAGCGGAGAAGGGCCAGAAGCCTCCGCCGGGGCCAGGCCACCACCTGGTGGCGGCGCTCGGTGTCGGCGGCGTCGAGGGAGACGACGACCGGAGTGCAGGGCTCCGCCCGGGCCCTCAAGAGGGCCAGCGTGCCGGCCAGGATCGCCTCATCGCCGAGGTTTTGGCCACCGGCATAGCCGAACAGCACCACCCGGCGGTCGGCTGCCATCAGGCGGCCTCCGGGGCACGTGCCGGCACCGGCCTAGGATCCTGGCGCCGAGTCAAGCTCGTGGGCCGACTGACGCTGCGCCTCGTACTCCAGATAGGCGCGGATGAAGGGGGCAAGCTCTCCGTCCATCACCGCCTGCACGTCTCCGGTCTCGTAGTTGGTGCGGTGATCCTTGACCATGGTGAAGGGCTGAAAGACGTAGGAGCGGATCTGGCTGCCCCAGCTGATCTCCTGCTGGACGCCGCGCAGGCGGCTCATCTCCTCGAGCTGGTCGCGCTCCTTCTTCTCCAGCAGCTTGGCGCGCAGGATGCGCATCGCCGTCTCCCGGTTGGAGTGCTGGGAGCGCTCGTTCTGGCAGGCCACCACGATGCCGGTGGCGAGATGGGTGATGCGCACCGCCGACTCGGTCTTGTTGACGTGCTGACCACCGGCGCCGCTGGAGCGGTAGGTGTCGATTCGGATCTCCTCCGGTGCGATTGGCACCTCCTCCTCACTCTCGATCACCGGCAGCACGTCCAGCGAGGCGAACGAGGTGTGGCGGCGGCCGCTGGCATCGAAGGGCGACATCCGGACCAGCCGGTGCACCCCGCGCTCGGCCTTCAAAAAGCCGTAGCCCATGGCGCCGGTGATCTGAAAGGTCACGCTCTTGATGCCGGCCTCCTCTCCGGGCAGGAAGTCCAGCACTTCCACCTGATAGCCCTGGCGCTCGCAGTAGCGGGTGTACATGCGGTACAGCATCTGCGCCCAGTCCATGGCGTCCACGCCGCCGGCGCCGGAATGGATCGACAAGATGGCGTCGTGGGAGTCATAGGGTCCAGACAGCAGCACCGACAGGTCCAATGTCTCCATCCGCCGCTCCAGCTCGCCGATCAGCTGCTGGGCCTCTTCGCTGACGCTGGCCTCGGAGGTCTCCTCGGCCAACTCCAAGAGTACGCCCACATCCTCAGCCGAATGCTCCAGGGCCACAAGCTCGTCGATCGGCGTCTTCAGCCGGCGCAGGGCATGCACCGCCTGTTGGGCCGCCTTGCCGTCCGCCCAGATCGCCGGATCCTCTAGCTTCTTTTCCCAGGCGTCGATCGCCGCCTTGCGCGAATCCGGGTCAAAGAGACCTCCTGATGCGGTCTAGGCGGGCCAATAGCTGACGCAGACGCTCTTCCATCTCGATCTGCCCTCCTCGGGTTCTAGCCTAGGCCTGGGCCCGGCCATGGCAGCGCTTGTACTTCTTGCCGGAGCCGCAGGGGCAGGGGTCGTTGCGGCCGACCCGCTGAGTGGTGGCCGGCGCCAGCACCTGTTGCTGGGCGGCTTTGCCCGCCGGGTTCGCCGTCTCCTGGCTGATCACCAGCCCTCCGCTGACGGGGGGCACGACCTGATGGACCGGCTGGCCGGCCAGTGCTTCTTCCTCGGGCATGACATTGACCTGCACCTTGAGCACGAAGCGCACCATGTCCTGGCGGACCGCATCGGTCATCTCCTGGAACATGGCGAAGGCCTCCTGCTTGTAGGCCACCAGGGGGTCGAGCTGGCCATAGGCGCGTAGCCCGATCCCCTCCCGCACATCGTCCATCACCTGCATATGGGCGATCCACTTCTCGTCCACCACACGCAGGGCGATCAGGCGCTCCAGCTGGCGGAGGAGCTCCGGGCCGAGTTCGGCCTCCTTCTGCTCGTAGGCCGCCACCGCCTTCTCCAACAGGAGATCCTCGATCTCCTCACCGCTCAGCTCTGCCAGGTCGTCCTCCGTCACCTGGCCCGGGTTCAGGAAGTTGGCTTCGGCGTACTCCAGCATGCCCCTGAGGTTCCATTCGCCGCCGTCCGCCTCCGGCTCGAACAGGTCGACGGTGTGCTCCACTTCCTGGCCGATCATGGACAGCATGCGCTCCCGAAGGTCCAGGCTGCCGTCCAGGATCTGGCGCCGCTCGCCGTACACCACCTCGCGCTGGGTGTTCATCACGTCGTCGTAATCCAAGAGATGCTTGCGCATGTCGAAGTTGCGGCTCTCCACCCGCTTCTGGGCCCGCTCGATGCTGCGGGTGAGGATGGTGTGCTGGATCGCCTCGTCGTCTGGCAGGCCCATCCGGTCCATCAGGTTCTGCAGGTTCTCGCCGCCGAAGATGCGCATCAGGTCGTCTTCCAGGCTGACGTAGAACTGAGAGGAGCCGGGGTCGCCCTGACGGCCGGAGCGCCCTCTCAGCTGGTTGTCGATGCGCCGGCTCTCGTGGCGCTCCGTGCCCAGCACATGCAGGCCGCCCAGTGCCGGTACGCCCTCCCCCAGCTTGATGTCAGTGCCGCGCCCGGCCATGTTAGTGGCGATCGTGACCGCACCCATCTGGCCGGCCTCGGCGATGATGGCCGCCTCCTTCTCGTGCTGCTTGGCGTTCAGCACCTGGTGCGGCACGCCCCTTTTGTCAAGCAGGCGGGAGAGGTGCTCCGACTTCTCGATCGAGATGGTACCGACCAGCACCGGCTGGCCGTTCTGGTGGCGGGCGACGATGTCCTCGACCACGGCCTGGAACTTGGCTTCCTCCCGCTTGTAGACCAGGTCCGGCATGTCCTCGCGGATCATCGGCATGTGGGTGGGGATCTCCACCACCGAGATGCGGTAGATCTTCCGGAACTCCTCTTCTTCGGTCATGGCCGTGCCGGTCATGCCGGATAGCTTCTCGTACATGCGGAAGAAGTTCTGGAAGGTGATGGTGGCCAGGGTCACGTTCTCGGAGGCGACCTTGACGTTCTCCTTGGCCTCGATCGCCTGGTGCAATCCGTCCGAGTAGCGGCGGCCGAACATGAGGCGGCCGGTGAACTCGTCGACGATCAGGACCTCGCCGTCCTTGACCACATAGTCGCGGTCGAGCTTCATCAGGGCGTGCGCCTTCAGGGCCTGCATCAGGTAGTGGGACAGGTCGGTGCGGGCGTCGGCATACAGGTTCTCCACCCCGATCGCCCGCTCCACCTTGGCCACGCCGGCCTCGGTGGGGGCCACCGTCTTGGCCTTCTCGTCCTTGGTGTAGTCCTCGCCCTCGACCAGGGTGGGCACGATCTGGGCGAAGCGGTGGTACAGCTCGGTCGACTCGTCACCGGCGCCGGAGATGATGAGCGGGGTGCGCGCCTCGTCGATCAGGACCGAGTCCACCTCGTCGACGATGGCGTAGTGATGGCCGCGCTGCACCATGTCCTCCGGGCGCACCACCATGTTGTCGCGCAGGTAGTCGAAGCCGGCCTCGTTGTTGGTGACGTAGGTGACGTCACAGGCGTAGGACTGGCGGCGGCGGGAGGTCTCCATGTTGGAGACGATGACACCCACCTCCAGGCCCAGCATCTCGTAGGCCGGCGCCATCCAGTCCCGGTCCCGCTGCACCAGGTAGTCGTTGACCGAGACGATGTGCACGCCCTTGCCGGTGAGCGCGTTCAGGTAGGCGGGCAGCACCGCCACCATGGTCTTGCCTTCGCCGGTCTTCATCTCGGCGATGCGGCCCTCGTGCAGCACGGACGCACCGAGCACCTGCACGTCGAACGGCCGCATGCCCACCGCCTGGAAGCAGGCCTCCCGGGCCAGGGCAAAGGCCTCCACCTCGAGGTCGCTGACGCCCTCGCCGTTGGCGGCGCGCTCCCGAAGCGCCAGGCTGCGCTGGCGCAACTGGTCGGGGCCGAGCCTGCCGATCTCCTCACCGAGGGCGTTGACGGCCTCGACCACCGGCAGGTGCCGCCTCAGTTCGCGTCCGTTGACGTCCCCGAGCAGCACATTGCTGAGCAGCTTGATCATGGTGCACCTCGCCGACTGTGGGGTCAGCCCAAGGGCGGCCTCAGGCTTGCCCTCAAGTCTAGCATCCGCCGCCGGCGGGAGCCACCGCCGCCCTCCCTAGCCGGTCGCTTCGACCTTGTCCAGTTCCTTCTGGACGTGCTCTTGCAATCGATCGTCCAGCTCTGCCTTCTTCATCTCCAGGTACGCCTTGGCCACCCTGGGGTCGAACTGGGTGCCCGCGGAGCGGGCGATCTCCTGGTAGGCGAGCTCGGGCGCCGCACCCTTGCGGTACGGGCGGTCCGAGGTCATGGCGTCGTATGTGTCGACCACGCTGATCAGCCGGGCTCCGTACGGGATCTCCTCGCCGCTGATCCGGTCCGGGAAGCCCTGCCCGTCCCAGCGCTCGTGGTGGGCGCCGACCCAGCGGATGCCGGGCCCCAGGAAGCGGAGATGGCTGAGGATGCGCTCGCCGATCGGGGCGTGCTGCTGCATGATCAGGTACTCGCGCAGGATGAAGGCGCCCTGCTTGTTCAGGATTTCATCCGGGATGGCGATCTTGCCCACGTCGTGCAGGATGGCGCTGAAGTACAGCGTGTCCAGATCCTTGTCCGACATCTTCAG
>JAJZLH010000051.1 GCA_021803575.1 Bacillota bacterium
GATGCCCGGTGCGAGCGTAGCCGTCTGCCATCGCCGCCGCTGCCCGTTCGTCGCGGGCGAGCACGTGCCGGATGCGGTCGGCACGCTGATAGAGAGCTTCGTAGAGGGCAATGCCGGTGTCGCCGGGGACGCCGAAGATGAGGGGGATTCCAGCCGCGATCAGTCCGTCGACCAATAGTCCCGCACCGTTAGCGGCTTCCGTCTTGAAGGACCTCTTTCCAAAGGTGGTGGCGAAGCATCCAGTGGTCACGGCGAATCAGCGCGTGGTCAGTTCGGGCCGAGGCGAGGGGGCGGGTGCGAGAGCGGAGGCGCGCCGACTGCGACTGACCATAGCACACGGCTCCGGTGCCGCCTAGCGGCGAGGCAGTCCCCTCGCCAGCAGGCGACTTGTGGGTGCGGGGCAGTGCTAGTGCGACGCCGCCCCGGAGTGCGGCCAAACTTCAGGCTCGGCGGCGGAGGCGTGTCACCACCGTGGCGGCCAGTGCATCAACCACGACGGGGTCCCACCAGCCCCGAGCCGTCTCCTCGCGGATGACGGCCAGCGCCTCCTCCGGCAGCATGGCACTGCGGTAGGGGCGATCAACGGTGAGCGCGTCGTAGACATCTGCCACAGACAGAACCCGGACCGAGAGAGGAATCTGGTCGCTCTTCAGGCCGTCCGGGTAGCCGCTTCCGTCCAGCCGTTCGTGGTGCCAGCGCACCAGCGGCAGGACATCGGCCAGCGTGGTCAATGGGCGCAGGATGGCCTCACCGATCGCCGGGTGCTCGTTGATCATGGCCCGCTCCGCCTGGTTCAGGCGTCCGGGCTTCAGTAGCACGGCGTCGGAGACGGCAATCTTGCCGACGTCGTGGAGATAGGCAGAGCGGCGGAGGGCGACGAGTTCCCGATCGGACAGTCCGAGGGCATGGCTCAGCGTGTCGACCAACCGGACCATCCGCTCACAGTGCTCACCGGTACCAGGGTCGCGGGCTTCGACGCTCCGACCGAAGGCGATCAGGACGTTCTCAGCCTGCTCCAGCTGGTCGATGTGGTTTTTCAGCCGCAAGAGAGCCCGGGCTCTGGCCCGCAGCTCGGTGCCGTCCACCGGCTTGGCCAAGAAGTCATCTGCGCCCAGCTCCAATGCCTCCATCCGGCGGACGCGGTCGGTGTGGCCAGTGACCATCACCACGGGCACCATGCGGGTGTCGGGGCGTGCCTTCAGCTGGCCGAGCAGGCCCAGCCCGCCCATGCCCGGCATCTCGATGTCAAGCAGGACGAGGTCCGGGATCCGTTCGGACAGGAGCTCAAGCGCCGCCTCGGCGCTGACGGCGTGGGTCAGTTCGTGACCCTCGTGGCGAAGCAGCCCTGCGATCACCTCGAAGTTGGCAACCTGGTCGTCAACCACCAGAATCCACATCACCGCTCACCCTCTGTCTTTCCGAGATAGCGTTCGACCCGCTGGCCGAAACTTCGCGTGTCGATCGGTTTGGTCAGGTAGTCGTCGCAGCCGATGGCCCGGGCCCGGTCCGCATCGCCGGCCATGGCGTGAGCGGTCAGGGCGATGATCGGAATGTGCTGGGAGTCGGGCAGAGCCCGTAGCTGGCGTACCACCTCCAGTCCGTCGCCATCTGGCAGCTGCAGGTCCATCAGGATCAGCTGGGGCAAGAGCCGACGCGCTTCCTCGAGGGCGGAGGCGGCTGAGGTCGCCTCCGCCACCCGACAGCGGTGCCGGGCGAGGAGGGCGCGCACCAGAGCCATATTGGTGGCGTTGTCTTCGACCACCAGCACGGTGGGAACGGTCGGATCAGCCACTCCTCAGCACCTCCCCCTGAAGCGCCTGGGCCAGCCAGCTGACGAGGTCCTGGCGGCTGTATGCGCCCTTCTGGAAGACTGCCGCCGCAGAGTTGGTGAGCGTCTCATACTCGGCGGCGGAGATGTCCCGAGCAGTGACGATCAGCACCGGTACCTGGGCCAGCCGCTTGTCTCGGCGCAGCGCCTCCAGCACCTGGAAGCCGTCCATGTCCGGCATGGCCAGATCCAACACCACCACATCCGGAACGGCCAGCCGGGCGGCGGCCAAGCCTTCCCGGCCGCCCTCGGCCTGACGCACCTCCAAGCCCAGGCTCTCAAGGGCGGCGGCGATGGCGAGGCGCGACGCGGGATCGTCATCAATGGTCAGGGCCGACCTGGGGCGCCCCGATGCGGGTGGACCGAGCCCGAGACGGTCGAGAGCCTCGGTCAGCGTGGCCCGGCTGACCGGTTTCAAGAGAAAGTCGGCCGCACCGAGTGCCAGCGCCATCTGGGGGTCATCAGCGATGGTCACCACCACCACCGGGATGTGGCTGGTCTGGGGCGACTGCTTGAGAGCGCGCAGGGTCTCCCAGCCGCTGAGGCCGGGCAGGATCACATCCAGCGTGATGGCCGCCGGGCCGAGGGCGGCGGCCTGGGCCAGTGCCTCCTCGCCGGTGCGGACGGAGGTGACCTGAAATCCCTGCCGGTTGAGCAGATTGGTCAGCAGATGGGCCGCAGGCAGGTCATCTTCGACCACCAGAATCAGCGGTGCCGAGGGATCAGCCGTCGCGGATCGGGTCCGGGAAGGCGCGACAGTTGTCCCGGGCGCGCTCGGTTTGGACCGCTCAGTGGGCAGCGACAGCCAAAAGGTGCTGCCGGCGCCCAGTTCGCTGCTCACCCACAGCCGGCCGCCGTGCAGCTCCGCAAAGCGGCGGGCCAGGCTGAGGCCAAGGCCGGTGCCGCCGCGGTTGGCAGTACCTTTGACCTGTTGGAACTCTTCGAAGATGCGCTCCTGGTCTTCGGCTGCGATGCCGACGCCGTCGTCGCGGACGGCCACTAGCACCTCGCCTGGGCTGACGGTGCAGCTGAGCGCGATCTGGCCACCGGGCGGTGTGAACTTGATGGCGTTGGACAAGAGGTTGTAGAGAATCTGTTTGACCTTGCCGCGGTCACCCTCAAGCGGAGGCGGGTCATCGGCTTCCAGGCTGAGGGTGACCTCGTTGCGGGCAGCGAGCGGTGCCACCGTGGCCAGGGCATCCCGTATCACCTCGCCGATCTGGAAGGTCTCAAGCTGCAGTTCCATGCGGCCTGCCTCCACCTTGGAGAGGTCCAGGATGTCGTTGATCAGGCCCAGCAGATGGGTGCCACTCTGGTGCACGGTGTCGAGATAGTGCTGGCGCGTCTCGGCCGCCAGGTCAGGGTCGTCCAGCATGATCTCGGTGAAGCCCAGCACCGCGTTCAGAGGTGTGCGCAGCTCGTGGCTCATGCTGGCCAGGAAGATGGACTTGGCCTCGTTGGCCTGGACCAGATCGGCATTGACGCGGCGCAACTCAGCTGCTGCCTCGGTCGCCTGAGCAAGCAACTCGGCGTTGCGGATGGCGAGAGCAGCCTGCGAGGCCAGTGCCTCGGCGAAGTGCTCGTCCTGGCTGTCGAAGGGCAACCCGTCCTGCCGGTCCGTCAGATACAACGTACCGAAACGGCGACTCTCGTGTCGAATCGGCACGCCCAGAAAGGTGGTCATCACCGGGTGATGTGCGGGGAATCCAGAGATTCGGGTGTCCGTGGCGATCTGGTCGATCCGGATGGGTCCTTCGTTGGTCACGGCGGGGTTTAGCAGTCCTCGGCCATCCGGCGGAGACCCGATCAGCGCGGACGCTTCGTCCGTGATGCCAGCTGTCACGAACTGGACGGGGTGACCACCATCGTCAAACAGCCACAAGGCGGCGTAGCGGGCATTAAGCAGCTTGCGGGAGGCTTCTGCAATCTGCTGGAGCAGATCGGCGAGTGGCTGCTCGGCGCTGAGCGCCAAGGCCGAGGCATGCAATGCGGCCAACTGCTCACTGCGGCGGGTGGCGGCCCGGTACAACTCCAGATTGCGCAGGGTGAGGGCGACATGCTGGGCGATGGCCTCGAGGCGGCCGATATCATCGGCGGCGAGGGACGGATCCGTGGGGTACATGACAGCCAGCACACCAACCGGCCGATCCAAGACGACCAGGGGAACAGCCAGTATGCACCGATAGCCCTGAGCCAGAGCCTCCTCCTTTGGTCGCAGGAAGCGCGGGTCGCTCGTCACGTCGGCACTGAACGCAGGCTGGTTGGTCCGCAGCACCTCGCCGACCAGGCCTTCCCCGATCGGCCAGCGCAGGCGGGACACGGCGACCGGACGCTCCACGATCCGCACCATCTGGTCCTCGTCAACCACCCAGATCTCGCCGGCACTTGCTCCAGACACACGGATCACCACGTCCAGCACCGCGCTTAGGACCTCTTGATCCTCAATCGGGCGGAGCGCGGCGGATGCGACGTCGGCGAGCGCTGTCAGTTGCGCAGCCTGGCGACGGGTTTCAGTGAGCAGGCGGGCGTTGGCGATGGCGGTGGCTGTCTGTCTGGCCATCACTGCCAGTAAGTCGCGGTCATCCTCCACAAACATGCTGTGGCGAGAGGTGGCCACCACCAGCACGGCCACTAGTTCCGGGCCGGCGACGGCTACCGGCAGTGCCCACAGCGACTGGGCGCCGAGGCGGTCCAGGATCTGCCGATCAATTGCCTGGGCTTGGGCGGCGAGAACCTGGCATGCATCACGGCTCTGCCAGCAGGCCGTGATTACGCTGGTTGCCGAGCCCTCTTGCGGCACGCTCTGGCTGTCTCTGCCGCCGCCGCCCAGATGCCAGTTAAGCCGCAAGCCTCCGGCCGTGGGGTCGGGGCTGGCCAGGCCCACCGCCACCGCCCCGGTGGCCGCAAGTGCCGCCTGGCAGAGCGCCAGTTCCGGTTCTGCGGGCCCGACGCCGGTCAGCCAGCCGCTCGTGAAGCGGTAGAGCGCCGGCAGTTGCCAGCGCCGCCGCAGCCAAGAGGGCGGCATGAACCCAGCGACGTAGGACAGGCCAGCCGCCAGGGAGCACAGAGAGACGGCCAGGTGCAGCGCGCTGGTCAGACCGCCGGCCACAGCCGCCAGAAAGGAGAGGACCATCGCCAGCGCCAAGAAGGCACTGCCGACAGCCACCATCAGCATGCGCTGGCGGACGACGCCTGCCGCCCGCATCGCCTCGGCGTAGAAGCGCAGACCGCTGAATGACTCCACGGCCACAAAGTAGAGGCCGATGACGGCCCCGTACGACGACGGCAGGGACCCCTGGGCGACGATCAACAGGGCCAGTGAGCCTACCAGTCCGAGGTCGCCCACCCACTGCTGCCAGACCGGAACCGGGCCAAAGTGACGGGACAGCCGGAGCAACAAGTAGGGCTGGGTGACAAGCAATGCTGGCAATAAGATTGCCGTGAGTGCCACTGGTAGATGCAGTGCATCGGCGATCGTCGCCACCACGCCCACGCTGCCTAGAAGGGCCAGCACCAGTGCGATTTCGCCGTCGATCGGTTGACGTTGCCGCCACCAGCGAATCACAGCCAAGAAGGCTAATCCTGCGAGCAGAACGGCCGACAGCAGATCGCCGATCGCGCCCATGGTGCTCAGCCTCCTTCCACAGGTGTATCCATGGCCAGACGGCCGCTGCCTCCCACAGCTCCGTCTGACGGCTGGTCTCCGGGACTGACCCAAGGGCAAAGTCCAGAATCCTGACCAGCAGTACCCTATTTGTAGTATCGAAGTTCTTGACGCTGTGCAAAGTTCCTTTCTGAACTGCGGACGGACGGAGCCCGCGCATAGATCGGGTGTGACTGACAGGACCTGCGCTGCCTGGCCGCACCTCCAGTCGGCAGCCGGCAGACGGAGAGAGGACGGGGCCGCCCGTGGCGGAGACGAAGGTACGGGCCACCCAGAGGACACTTGAGGCGGCCGGTGTGGTGAGGGGCACGTGCCCCTTCTCCGGTCCCGGCGCGACTGGGACAGGCGAGCGGTTCTAGTCGGCGAAGTCCCCTGTATGCAGCGGGCCAGACCGGCTCGCGGCTGGGCAGAGGGGTGTGATCGGTGAAGACCGCCCAGCGACGGCTGATTGAGGCCCTTTCCTTGTTGGTCCTCCTGATCGCTCTCATCACTGCATTGTTTGCCCTCCTGTACCACGTCAGTGCGCTGAGAGCCTTCTACATGGCGATCATGGTGATGACCACGGTGGGGGCCGATGCACCGGCGCCGCACACCGCCGCCCAGTTCCTCCTGGCTGCGTTCGCGGCCCTGGGCGGCGTGTCGGTGGGCCTGTACACCGTCGGCACCCTGACCGGATACCTGGTGGGCGGAGACCTGCAGGCCGCCTGGGGCAGGCGGCGCATGGAGAGGCGGGTGAGGCGGATGCAGGGGCACATCGTGATCGCCGGCGGTGGCCGGGTCGGGCAGCGGGC
>JAJZLH010000067.1 GCA_021803575.1 Bacillota bacterium
TCCTGCTGCTGCCGGCGCTGGCCGCCTGCGGCAGCGCCTCAACCACACCCTCCGCCCCCGCTACTGTCCAGGAGGCCACGGCCAAAGTGAGAGGACACTCCGAACTGGTGCTGGTCAACAGCCAGGGCCTCACCCTCTACTACCTGACCACCGATAGCGCCACCAGCTCGACCTGCACCGGTTCCTGCGCCAGCATCTGGCCGCCGCTCCTCCACACCAGCGGCACCCCCACCCTGGCGCCTGGCATCCCGGGCACACTGGCCGTGATCCAAGACCAGAACGGTGCCCAGGTCACCTACAACGGTCACCCGCTCTACACGTACAGCGGCGACACCAAGCCAGGCGAGGCCAACGGTCAGGGCCTCCTCGGCACCTGGTTCGTGGTGACGCCTGGCCTCTGAGCCAGGATGTCCCGGCCCAGCTCAAGACCCGATGTTCTCACTAGACTGGGAGGTGAGCACCCGTGAACCGTCTCCTCCTGATCCGGCTCCTCTTCCCTCTCCTGCTGCTGCCGGCGCTGGCCGCCTGCGGCAGCGCCTCAACCACACCCTCCGCCCCCGCTACTGTCCAGGAGGCCACGGCCAAAGTGAGAGGACACTCCGAACTGGTGCTGGTCAACAGCCAGGGGCGAACCCTCTACTACCTGTCCTCGGACACGCCCACCGCCTCCACCTGCACCGGTGCCTGTGCCAGCCTCTGGCCGCCGCTCCTCCAGCCCAGCGGCACCCCCACGCTCGCCCCAGGCATCTCAGGCAGCCTCCAGGTGATCCAGGATCCAAACGGCGCCCAGGTCACGTACAATGGCCACCCGCTCTACACCTTCGCCGGCGACACCAAGGCCGGTGAGGTCAGAGGCGATGGGCTGCCGCAGGTCTTCCCGTCCGGCCCACCCGCCGTCTGGCACGTCGCCAAGCCAGGACTCTAGGTTCGGCCGGCACCGGACGCCCTGAGCTCAAGATCTTTTTGCCGGGCAGTCCCTGGCCCCGGCCGCTATCCTCACCTCCCAGTCCGTCCGCCGGCTGAGTCCGGAGGCGGATGTGATGGGGCGAGCCGCCACCAGCTTCACGACGCGGGATGAGATGGCGCCCCACGGTGACCAGCTCCGGGGAGCTGAGTTGTCCAGCGGCAACCTGTGGCGACCAGTCGAGTGCCTATACCTGTACATTAGTGTCGACGAACTCACGGGGCTTAGGGGCGGCGGTCATGTAGCTCACTGCGGCTCCAGGCATAAGGGCTCTGGGTCCCCCGATCTGCCGTCTCCTGAAACTGACGGCGCACCTGGCGGCAAGATGCCTGATAGGTGTCTTCCTGTTGGATAAGCTGGGTCAGTGCGTCCAGAACCAACTGGGATAGGGACGTCTCACGCTGCACGGCGAAGTTCTTTGCTCGCTCGAGGATGTCCACAGGTACACTCAGGGTCACGTTCCTCTTCCCTGGTCTCACGACTGGCTCACCCCCTGCTGATGGTTGTACCGCACGCTCCCCTGTTTGTCCGCCCGGTGACGGTACACCGTCCCTGCAGGGCCCATCATCGGCCAAAGGCGAAGTGAGTGTGCTCGTTTGGGAGGTGTCCGCGATCGACGTTGGCAAGACCCGCGTTGAGATCCAGATCTCAGGCCTTGATCTCTCCTTGCCGGCCACCCGCATCGTGGGCCACAGTCCTGGCCCGAAGCTTCTGGTCACGGCCGGAGTCCACGGCGGCGAGTACCCGGCCATCGACGCGGCCAGCCGGCTGGGCCAGGAGTTGACGGCGGACGCCCTTTCCGGTGAGCTGACCATCGTCCACCTGGTCAGCCCCGTCTCCTTCTACGCCCGTCGCCAGTATGTGAATCCGCTGGACGGCAAGAACCCCAACCGCTACTTCCCCGGCGATGCGAACGGCACCGCCACAGAGCGCATCACCCATCAGGTGATGACTCTGGCCCGCTCCCACGACGCCTGGGTGGACCTGCACGGCGGTGACATCCACGAGGCGCTGGTGCCCTTCAGCCTGGTCTCGAACGCCGGGGCGGAAGAGACCTCGCGGCGGTCCCTGGACTTGGCCCAGGCCTTCGCCCTGCCGCGCATCGTGATCACCGCCTCGGTCGGCGGCAGTTCCTATGTGGCAGCCGCCCTGGCCGGCATCCCGGCCATTCTGGCTGAGGCCGGCGGCATGGGCCAACTGGACACGGAGTCGGTGCGCCTCTTGCACCAGGGGCTCCGCCGCGTCCTGCAGTTCCTGGGCATGGTGGCGGGGGGCCCGCCGGAGCCGGTGGTGAGCCGCCAGCTTCACCAGTTCGCCTGGACCCGGGCTGAGGCCAGCGGCCTCTGGTACCCGGGCAAGACGGCCGGCGAGATGGCCGAGGCCAAAGAGGTGGTGGGGAAGATCACCGACGTATACGGCGACCTGCTTCAGGAGATCAGAGCCCCGCAGTCAGGGGAGATCTTGTTCGCAGTCACGTCCTTGGCCATCGAGACGGGAGATCCCTTATTGGCAGTGGGCGCCTAGCAGCCGAGCGGCCCGCGAGGGTCCGACCGCAGGATCTCGGTCAGCAGGACACGTCAGCCCAAACAGGGTGGGCTTCGGCCGATCAGCGGTGGCGGGCCGCAGCGTCTTAGATTAGCGGCGAGTGCGGGGTCCGGAGCAATCTCCGCTACCGATCCTCCGCTCGGTGGCCATGGTGTCCCCCATCTCCCGGCGCCATCCTGCGTCCTCGACGGGTTCCGTGATCGGGAATCGAGCGAACAGCTCGTCCGCACTGAGCGATGGCAGGACTTCCAGGCTGAGGTGTCGGTCATCGATCACCCGGATTGCCATCGCTTGGCCCGCGCTCAGGCAGAGCCGTCGGCGCATGGCGCTCGGAATCGTCAGCGCTCCTCGCTTCTGCAGTCGGATCAGTTCCATGGGCCCAAGCCTCTCTTCTTCCATCACCTTCCACTTGTACGCTAAGACCGGCCACGCAACAAGTCACTCAAGCGCCGCCGCTGGAGGTGTCGCTTGGGGGCGACCACGCGCGTCTGCCTGACTAGGGATGCGGCCAAGAACCGGGCAGGGCGTCCCCTGGCCAACACCTGGGACCCCAGCAGCCGGTCAGTGCGTGTAGGCGGCGATCGCTGGCTGGCTGAAGCTGTTCACGAACGTATAGTGGGTGCCGTTCGCCGTCTCGCTGATGCCTGCCAGGGGCACCAGCGGGCTCGCCGGCACCATCAAGAGGCCGTCCAGGAAGAACGGGGCGGGCACGTTTTCCTTCTGCCCGTTCAGGACGGCACTGGTGCTGCCCGCGGTCATGGCGATCGCACCCTTGCCGTAGCGGATGGTGACATCTGCCTTGTTGGCGCCGGGAACGGGGTCGACGCCCAGGGCCTGGGCGGCGGTGTCGAGCGACACGTACAGCTGGCCGCCCTTCAGCACCGGTGCCTGGTCCAGGGTGAGGGGGCCGCCGTTCTGGGTGGCTCCTACCGATCCGACCGTGAGGGTGGTGGTGAGGCTCGTCTGGTCGCCGAGCAGCTTCTCGGCCATGACCAAGGGCGCGTTGTTGCCGTCCACGAACAGGTTGGGCCGGATGCCGACGTGCTCGATGTTCTGGCCGTCCGGCGTGTACCAGTCGGCGATCGTCACCTTCAGCACGCCCCCGCCCTGCATCGGCACCAGCTCCTGGGCGATGCCCTTGCCGAAGGTCTGGGTACCGATCACCACCGCCTTGTGATAGTCCATCAGGGCGCCGGTCAGGATCTCGGCTGCCGAGGCCGATCCGCCGTTGACCAGCACCACCATCGGCGCCGAGAGCGATTGGCCGGAGCTCGAGGAGTACACCTGATGCGTGATCTGGCCCTTGAAGGTGACGATGGTGCCGGAGGGGATCATGGTCTGGGCGATCTGCACCGCCTGGCTGACGTAGCCGCCGGGGTCATTCCTGAGGTCCAGGATCCAGCCCTTTGGGTGCAGCGCCTGGTACTTGGCCAACACCTCCTGCCAGAGGGCGCCGGCGTCTCCTGACACCTGGTTGAGCTGGATGTAGGCGATCTTGCCTGGCAGCATGCGGTCCTCGATGGTGGGCAGGCTGAGCGGCTCTCGGGTCAGGGTCAGGGGGAAGGAGCGCGTACCCCGCTCCACCGTGATCGTGACCTGGGTGCCCTGCTTGCCCCGGATCAAGGTGGCGGCCTGGTCGGCGGTGGCGCCGACCAGACTCTTGCCGTTCACGTCCAGGATCTCGTCGCCTGCCTCCAGCCCGGCCTTGGCCGCCGGTGAGCCGGGCAGCACCGCCTCGATCACGATGAACTGGCCGACCTGGTTGATCTCGACGCCAATTCCGGCGATGCCCAGATTGCCGTTCAGCTGGTTGAGGAACTGCTGGTACTGGGCCGGCGTGTAGTAGACGGTGTAGGGATCGTTCAGGGAGCCGGTCAAGCCGTTGATGGCGCCCTCCAGCAGCGTGCTGGAGCTGGGGCGGGTGACGTAGTCCTTGAGCAGCGTGTTGTAGACCTCCTGGAAGAGCGGCAGGCTGGCCCGGAAGCTGCTGTTGCTGCTGCCTTGAGCCGACACCGTTGGCTCCACCAGCCAGCCGGCCCCGAAGCCGAGCACGGCCACCACCACCAGAGCGGCGATCATCTTCTTCCAGCTGACCATCGCACATCGCCCTTCCACGCTTCCGATCGGACAGTCCAGGCGCGAGCGGCCCAGGCATCCTTGCCTTGGGCCCGGCCTGGGGGGATCAGAACATGTACTTGAACAGCAGCTTGGCCTCGTCCGACATGAACTCCGGCGTCCAGGGCGGGGTGAAGGTGAGGTTCACCGTCACCACCTCGACGCCTTGGATCTCCTTCACCTTGGTCTGGATCTCGTCGTGGATCTCGTCATAGAGCGGGCAGCCCATGGTGGTGAGAGTCACGGTCACGCCCACCGTCTTGCCACCGTCGGCCACCGAGACGTCGTAGACCATGCCCAGGTTGACGATGTCGACGCCCAGCTCGGGGTCGTATACCGTCTTCAGGGCTTCCTTGACCAGGTCTTGGGTGATCATCGCCAACCTCCTGGAGCCGCCATCCGGTCTTTATGATGGCCCCGGGCCGCTGGCCGGTCAAGGCGAAGGCGCCAGGGCCAGACCCCGGGGCGGTGCGCCGCTGGCTGGAGCCGCCACCTGCCACCCACGGCGGTGGCTGAACGGTCAGGGGTCACCGTCGACGTCCTCCCTAGCGGGATGACACTGACGCCGCTCTAGGGGTGAAGGCGGCCGATCAGGCTCACGGCTCCGTTTGTGCCCTGCTGATCGACGAACCAGAGATTGCCGTCCGACCCGATGGCGAAACTGTCCAGGTAGGACGCTTGCGACAATCCCTGGCTGAAGACGGAGATGGCGCCCGCCGGGGTGACCTCGCCGATGGCGTTACCGTATGTGAACCAGAGGTTCCCGGCGCTGTCCTCGGTCATGAAGTTCAGCGAATACGGTGAGGTGCCAGGTCCATTGAAAGACGAGCCTGTGGCGCTGGTGACCGGCTCTGCCGGCAGGCCCTGAGTAAAGAGGCTGATTGCCCCAGCCGGACTGATGCTGCCGATGGAGAGCCGCCCGCTGCAGGAGCCCTGGTCGAGCACGCACTCCGAGAACCACAAGGAGCCGCCGGCACCAGGGGTGAGGGGACTGATGCCGACGTTGGCGGGCAGGCCCTGACTGAAGGTGGTGATGGTCCCGACTGGCGTGATGACGCCTATCGGGTCGCTCCAGGAGGCCGGCCCGCCGCAGCCTCGGGCGAAGCCGCCCTGGCCGTACTCGAACCACATGTCGCCGCCCTGGCCGAGGATGAGGTCGCTGGGCGCGCCCGTGGCCGGCAGCCCCTGATTGAACAGGGTAATGACGCCGGTCGGCGTGATGCGGCCGATGGCGCCGGTGCCCTTGACGCAGCCGCCGTTTGAGGCCGACTGGACGCAGGTGGGGAACCAGATGGCGCCGGCCGGGCCGGACAGCAGGTTGCCGATGCCGCTGTTTTTGGGGAGGCCCTGGCTGAAGACGGTGATCTGGCCGGACATCGTGATGCGGCCGATACCGACGCTGTCCTGGCCGTTCGTAGCGAGGGCGTCGAACCAAAGGGCGCCGCCGGGGCCAGCTTCCAGATTGGCCGCCTGCACACCGGCGGGAAGGCCCTGGCTGAACATGGTGATCTGACCGGACGGCGTGATGCGGCCGAAGCCGACCGTGGCACCCCCACCGCCAGGTACCTGC
>JAJZLH010000027.1 GCA_021803575.1 Bacillota bacterium
TCGTGACGAACAGGAGGGAGAGTGCGCTTGCCACGAAGGTGACGGCGTCGAAGCCGAGGATCAGGCCGAGCCCGATCACGGCTAGAGCGGCGCCGCCGATGGCGGCCCCGGCCATGTTCACCGTCTGATAGGTGCCTTGCATCAGGCCGTTGGCGCCGACCAGCTGGTCGGGAGACACCATCTCCGGCAAGAGCGTGCTCTCGGCGGGGCCGAACAGAGCTCCGCCCAGCGTGGTCAGGGCCAGGGCCGCAAGCAGCAGGTAAGGCGTGAGGGCGGACTCGGTCAGCGCCCCCAGCAGCACCAGGCCGACCACGGCGGCCCGCACCACGTCGGTCAGGACCATCAGCCGCCAGGCTCCGAAGTGGTCGACCAGCACGCCGCCCAGGAAGGCCAGGAGTTGGGGCAGGGCGATCACCACGCCAGCCGCCACCAGGAGGTAGGGCGAGCGCAGCTGCAAGATCCAAAACGCCGCGATTGACAAGAAGACATTGCCAAACTGCGAGATGGCCTGGCCCAGCCACAGCGCACGCAACGATGGAATGGAAAAGGCTTGTCGCATCTGGTCGCCTCCCGTTCAGGTGGGGGGGGGGGGGAGTCGAGGCAGCCCGATGCGCTAACTGGCGGAGGAGGTGACGTTACCTGAAAACCCGTCCGTCATCGCGGACCGGACATCTTTGGACAGGCCCCAGACCAACCCAAAGGCGATGCCGGAAACTCCGCTCAGCATCCAGAGGATGACCAGCGACCAGCCGGTAGCAAAGAAAACACCGGTCACCAGCGGGCCCAACGGCGTGCTAAGGCCGAGCAGAGTTATCACCATGCCCAGCACCCGGCCGCGCATCGCCGCCGGAATCGACGCTTGGATGACGGAGATGGCGATGGTGTTGATCACGCCGTTCAAGATGCCTGCTAGGACCATAATGGCCAGTTCCCCGGGGATGGACAGCCAGAACGGGAAGAGGAGAAATAGTGCGCCCTCGACGGTCGCCATGACGGCGATCACCTTCCAGGCTGGCCAACGCCGGAAACTGGCGGCGTTCAGCGATCCCAGGATGAGGCCGCCCGCCCAGAGGGCGTCGAACAACCCGTAGTCGGCCACTGTGCCATCCAGCACATGGTGCACCCAGTACGGCAGTGAGATGAAGGTGGCAAAGAAGAGCAGGTTGGTGAGGGCGATGATGGGTAGAGTTTGGATCAGCCAGCGCATCTCGCGGGCGGCGGAAAGGCCTTCTCGAATCGCCCGAAGCGAGATGGCTGGAGTGTCAGTGGGTGCGACGCGGCGGCGGGAGGAAGCGGTCACGAAGAACAAAGACGCCACGCTGGCCACGAAAGTGGCGGCGTCGAAACCGAGGATTGCTCCCACGCCAACGGCGATCAGTGCGGCACCGCCCATCGCCGCCCCGACCGCCGAGGCGGTTTGGGAAGTACTCTGCATCAGTCCGTTGGCGGCCACCAGTCCCTCGCCTGACACCACCTCTGGTAACAGGGTGGCCTCGGCCGGACCGAACAGGGCACCGCCAAGCGTGGTCAGGGCCAGGGCCACAAGCAACAGGTAGGGGGTGATGGTGGGGTCGGCCAGGGCCGCCACCAGAACTGTGCCGACTACCGCCGCCCGCACCAGGTCGGTCAGAACCATCAGCCGCCAGGCCCCGAAGTGGTCGACCAGCACGCCGCCCAGAAATGCGAAGAGTTGGGGCAGGGCGATCACCACACCGGCTGCCACCAGGAGGTAGGGCGAGCGCAGCTGCAGGATCCAGAAGGCGGCGATCTGCAAGAACACGTTGCCGAACACCGAGATGCCCTGGCCCAGCCACAGGGCCCGCAGGGATGGGATGGCGAGCGCCTTACGCACGACCGTCCTCGACCTGGATGGAACCCACCGCCGTCTCCAGGTGGATGCGGAGCGCCTCGTCGCCGTGCGCCATCGAGACCTCCCGGCCCACCTTGCCGCGGCTGTCGTGGCGGAGCGAGCCATGGACATCGAGGTGGATGCTGCCCACGCCGGCCTCTGCCTCCAGGGCGTAGCCGATCGCCTTCGGGATGCGCACGGTGAGGGCGCCGCGGGCGGTCTCCGCCGAGAGGTCGCCCTGGGAGCCGGGGAAGGCCTCGACGAAGATGCGGCCGTTCACCGTCTCCAGACTGGCGCCCTTCAGCACCCCGGCCAGCGACAGCTTGCCGTTGACGGCCTCCATGCTGATCGATTGCGCCTCCTCGGCCACCACCTCCATGGCGCCGTTGCGGGTCTCGAAGGAGCAGTCGGAGAGGGACCTGGCACTCACCTTGAAGGCGCCGTTCATACTCTCCACGTCGAGGTCGCGGGCAGACAGGCCCTCCATGCTGAACAGCCCGTTCATCAGTTCGGCTGAGCCTGTGATCACCACGCCCTTGGGTACCTGCACCTCCACCCTGGGCACGTCGATGCCGCGGTCGATCCGGAAGTGCAGGCCACGGCGGGGCTGGTGGATGCGCAGGCGGTGGTGCTCAAAGGACACCGTCGGCTTCAAGAGCTCAGGGCCGCGATAGGAGAAGTGGACGACGTCCGGCTCGGCGGCGGGCAAGAGGGCCAGGCTGCAGGAGAACAGCTCGATGGAGAGGGCCATCGTCCGGTCGGCGCCGTCGGCCAGATCGAAGCGCTGGTCAGTCGGCCGGTCGGCCTGGGGGCTACCCTCTTCATCCTCATGAAAACCTCCGCCCAGCTCCTGGAAGACCTCTTTCATCACGCCGTCGACGATTGAGTCCACCATGTCGCCGATGCCGGCGCCGGAGCGGGCCTGCCTCCGGGCGAAGCGGCGCCAGTAGCCGCGGGGGCGGTCAGAGCCGCCCGCGCGCTCCTCATGCCCGGATTCGGCCGTACTGGCGTCTTGGTTCTCGTCCCGGTCGGGGCCACCCTGTCTGTCCAGAGCGGCGATCAATTCGGCGCCCTCTTCTGCGCTGATCTTCTTTTCCGCCACCAGGTCCAGGATCTTCAAAATCTCCTGGTCAGGACTCAATCTCGTCACCCTCCTTGTCCGTCTGGTCGGGGGCAGCGGGAGTCTCCCCGCGCAACAGCGCCAGTGCCTCGCCGGCGCTGATCTCGCCGGCGCGCAGCCGCTCCAGCACCGCCTCGCCTGGCGACGGCCGGCGCTCTTCCACCTCGCCGCCAAGCGCCGCCACCACCTCGTCGAGCCTGGCCCGAAGCGCCTGATAGGACAGGTCGGTCACCCGCTCCATCGCCTTCAGGTTGCCGCGGGCCCGGAGGAAGCGCTCAGCGAAGATGGCGAGTTCGCCGCTGAGGCTGGCCAGGGGCAGCGCAAAGCGGCCGTCGACGGTCACCTGGCAGTGGTCGCAGGTCAGCCGGATGGCGGTCAGGGGACCGGCACAGACGGGACAGGAGGGAACTGGATGGTCCATTACATCACCCCACGTCACGATATATACCACAGGGGACAAAAAAGTAAACATGAAAGTTCAAATATCTTGAAAGTGGCAGCGAAGGATCCCGTCGCCGGCTGGGGTATACTAGGATTTGCCTGGGAGGTGACCTCTGTGCCCGAAGTCCTGCCGCTGCTGCCGCTTCGCGGCGTGGTGGTGTTCCCGACCATGGTGGTGCCGCTGGAAGTCGGCCGCCCGCGCTCGGTGCTGGCCCTGGAGCAGTCGCTCTCCGCCGACCGCCGCATCGTGTTCGCCTGCCAGCGGGTGGCGGAGGAGGAGGACCCCTCCCCGGACACCATCTTCCCGGTCGGCACTCTGGCCGAGCTGAAGCAGGTGGTGCGGCTGCCGGGCGGCGGCGTCAAGGCCCTGGTCGAAGGACTGGGCCGGGTCCGCATCCACGCCTACACCATGCAGACCCCCTACCTGGCCGTGGCGGTGGAGGAGCTCCAAAGCCGCGTCAGCCCCCGCACGCCCCGCTTCGATGCCCTGGTCCAGGCGGTGCTGCGCCGCTACGAGGAAACGATGAAGCTCTCCCAGCGCATCCCGGCCGAGGCGGTGGTGGCGCCGGAGACCGACGATGCCGGCCAGCTGGCCGACGCCATCGCCGCCAACCTGGACCTCGCCCAGGAGGACCGTCAGGACCTCCTGGAGGCGCTCGACGTCGAGCAGCGGATGAAGCGGCTCTTGGAGATCCTGGTGCGGCAGGTCGAGATGCTGGAGCTGGAGCAGGAGATCGTCGGCGAGGTCCGCCAGCAGCTGCAGAAGAACCAGCGCGAGATGTTTCTGCGCGAGCAGATGAAGGTCATCCAGCAGCAGCTGGGGGACGACGAGAGTGACGGCGAGGGCTTCGCCAAGAAGGTGGAGGCTGCCCAGATGCCGGAGGCGGTGCGGCAAAAGGCCATGCGCGAGGTGGAGCGCCTGGGCCGCATGCAGGCGATGAGCCCGGAGGCCTCGGTCAGCCGCACCTACCTGGAGTGGCTGACCGCCATGCCCTGGAGCGAGGCCAGCCCGGATCAGGTCGACCTGGACCGGGTGGAAGAGGTGCTGGCCGAGGACCACAGCGGGCTGGAGGCCGTGAAGACGCGCATCGTGGAGTTCCTGGCGGTGCGTCAGGCCATGCCCACGCACAAGGGGCCGATCCTCTGCCTGGTCGGGCCGCCCGGCGTGGGCAAGACCTCGATCGGCCGCTCGGTGGCCCGGGCGCTGGACCGCCGCTTCACCCGGGTGTCCTTGGGCGGCATCCGCGACGAGGCGGAGATCCGCGGCCACCGCCGCACCTACATCGGGGCCCTGCCCGGGCGCATCATCCAGGGCATCCGCCAGGCCGGCACCAACAACCCGGTCTTCCTCTTGGACGAGATCGACAAGGTCGGCCTCGACTACCGGGGCGACCCCACGGCCGCCCTCCTGGAAGTGCTCGACCCGGACCAGAACTCCGCCTTCTCCGATCACTATCTGGAGGTGCCCTTCGACCTCTCCCAGGTCTTCTTCGTCACCACCGCCAACACCACGCACACCATCCCCCGGCCGTTGCTCGACCGGATGGAGGTGGTCGAGATGTCCGGCTACACGGAGGAGGAGAAGCTGGCCATCGCCCGCGCCCACCTCCTGCCCCAGCTCAAGGCGGAGCACGGCCTGGCCCGCACCCGCTTCCAGCTCCCCGATGAGACGCTGCTCGAGATCATCCGCCACCACACCCGGGAGGCGGGGGTGCGGCAGCTGAAGCGGGAGATGGCCACCATCGTGCGCAAGCTGGCCACCCGCCGGGTGCGCGGCACCGGTCTGCCCCGGCGGCCGATCCGGTCGGAGCAGGTGGCCGCCTACCTCGGCCCCCGCCGCTTCGAGGGCGCCCAGGCGGCGGTCTCGGCCGAGGTCGGCATCGCCACCGGCATGTACTGGAGCGAGGTGGGCGGCGACGTGATGCCGGTCGAGGTCTCGGTGATGCCGGGCCGCGGCCAGCTACTCCTCACCGGCCAGCTGGGCGAGGTGATGCGGGAGTCCGCCCAGGCCGGCTTCAGCTATGTGCGGGCGCACTGGCAGGAGCTGGGCGTGGCCGAGAACTTCTACCGGCACCAGGATGTGCACATCCACGTCCCGGACGGCGCCGCCCCCAAGGAGGGGCCGTCGGCCGGCATCACCATGGCCACCGCCCTGGTCTCGGCGCTGACCGCCCGGCCGGTGCGCTCCGACCTGGCCATGACCGGAGAGGTCACGCTGCGCGGCCGGGTGCTGCCGATCGGCGGCCTGAAGGAGAAGCTCCTGGCCGCCCACCGGGTCGGCATCCGCACCGTGATCATCCCTGCCGCCAACGTCAAGGATCTGGTCGAACTGCCGGCGGCAGTCCGGTCCCAGATGACGATCGTACCGGTCACCACCATCGCCCAGGTGCTGGACCGGGCCCTGCTTCCCTCCAGCCTGCACTGACCATGAAGCTGGCCGTGATCGGCGGCGGCAGCCTGTACACGCCGGAGCTGATTCGGGGCTGGCTGGCCGAGCGGGCGGTGCTGCCGATCGATGAGATCGCCCTGATGGACCTTCCCGCCCAGAGCGCACGGCTGGCGGTCGTGGCAGATTTCAGCCGCCGCCTGATCGCCCAGAGCAAGGCGAGCGTCCACCTCTCCGCCGGGCACGAGCTGGATGAGGCCGTACGCGGCGCCCAGGTCGTGGTCAACCAGTTCCGGGTGGGCGGGCTCTCTGGCCGCCACCTCGACGAGACCATCCCTCTCCGCCACGGCGTGGTGGGCCAGGAGACGACCGGCCCGGGCGGCTTCGCCATGGCGCTTCGCACCATTCCGGTGGCGGTGCGGGTGGGGGAGCGGGTCAGGGAGCTGAGCGCACCGGGGGCCTGGCTGCTCAACTTCACCAACCCGGCCGGACTGATCACCGAGGCGGTGCGGCGGGCTGTCCCCGACCTTTCGGTGGTGGGGCTTTGCAATATTCCCCTGATCATCCGCCAGACGGTCGCAGCCGCCTTCGCGGCGCCGCTCTCGGAGACCACGCTGGAGGCGGTCGGCCTCAATCACCTCTCCCTGTTCCGGGTCACGGTCTCGGGGCGCGATGTGACGCCGGCCGTGCTGGCCGGATCCCTGGTGGAGTCCGAAATGGTCGCCAATCTGCCCCAGCTCGATCGAACATCTGAGGCGATGGCGGCCACCGCCCGGTGGGTGGAGCGCCTGGGATGGATCCCCAATCCCTACTTTCGCTACTACCTTCTGCCCGGGGAAACCAGGGCCGAGGCCGAGGCGGCGGCGGAGCGGGGCGCCAACCGGGCGCGGGTGGTCGGCGAGCTGGAGGGTGAGATCATGGCTGAGTACCGACGTCCTGGCACCGCCCAGATGCCGGCCCAGCTGGCGAAGCGGGGCGGCGCCCTATACTCCCAGGCCGCCCTGGAGCTTCTGGCCGGTCTCGCCGGCGCCGCCTGCCGCACCACGGTCAACACGGCGAACCAAGGCGCCATCCCCGACCTGCCGCCCGAGGCGGTGGTGGAGATGGACGTGGCGGTGGACAGCCAGGGCATCCACCCCCTGCCGCACCCGCCGCTGCCGGCGGCGGCGAGGGGATGGATCCAGGCCGTCAAGAGCTACGAGCAGCTGACCGTCGAGGCAGCACTTTTGGGCGACCGGGATCTGGCGCTCGCCGCCCTCCTCGCCCATCCCCTGGTCCACGGCGTCGACCAGGCCAGCTCCCTGCTCGCCGACCTGCTCACCGCCCACCGGGAGTTTCTGCCCGCCTTCTTCCCCAAGGCGGCACCATGAGCGAGGATAAGTCCTTCGTCGGGCTGGACGTCGGCGCCGGCCACACCCGCCTCGTCGCCCTCGACCTGGCGGAGAGCGGCCTCAGATGGCTGGAGGCGCCCGGCGCCAGCATGGACCTGTTTGGCGCCGATGGCACGGCCGCCATGCTGGCGCCCTTGATCCGCCGCCTGGCCAGCCGAGGGGAGAGTGAGGTGGTGGCGGCGGTGGCCGGTGCCGACTCGGCCGCAGAGCAGGCATCCCTGGCCCAGGCTCTCTCCCGCCACCTGGAGGGCCGCCCGGTGCGGGTGGTGAACGACGCCGAGGCCGCCCTGGTGGCGGAGGTGCCCAGCGGGCCCGCCCTGGTGGTGGTGGCGGGCAGCGGTGCCAACGCCATGGCCAGGGGCCGAGATGGGCAGGTGGCGGGGCTTAGGGCCAAGGGCTACCTGCAGGGCAACGACGGCGGTGGACTGGACCTGACGCGGCGGGCCCTGCACGCCGCCTTTCGGGCCGAGGAAGGCTCCTCGGAGCCGACCGCCCTGGTCGAGGAGGTGCTGGCCGTGAGCGGCAAGGCCTCCTACGACGAGCTGAGCGAGGCGCTGTCCCGTGACCGGCTCACCCTCTGGTTCCTGATCGAACGGGTGCCGCCGCTGGTCACCCGCCTGGCTGAGCTGGGCGACGAGGTGAGCCGCCGCCTTTTGGCCGAGATGGGCCAGGCCCTGGCCGGCTCGGCCAGAGCCGCCGCTATCAAGGCCGATCTGGCCGGCGTGGCTGAGTTGCCGGTGGTGCTGGCTGGCGGCCTGTTCCGGGCCTGCTCTTCTTACCTGGAGCAGCCGTTTCGCGAGGCGCTGGCCAGCCACCTGGAGCGGCCGGCGGTGCGCCGACTGAGCAGGGATCCGGCCTGCGGTGCCCTGCTCCTGGCCGTCGGGGGACGGCCGGAGCTGGCCGGGGTGGTGCTGGCAGCGCCTGGTCAGGCCCGGGACGAAGAGGCCATAGGCTGAGGGTCCGGCACAGCCGGATTCAGGCCACCCGTCGCACCCTCCAGATCAGGGCCGACCCGATCAGGAACAAGAGGGCGGTGGATCCGAACATCAGCCGGTAGGTGGCGATGGTGCCCAGGGCCGGGATGATGGCAAAGGCCAGGAAGGTGCCGAACAAGGAGGCCAGAAGCTGGCCCAGGGTCACGGTGATGCTCCACACCCCCATGTCCTTGGCGGCGGCGCCAGCCGGCATGGTGTCCACCGCCAGGGCCCAGTCCACCGACTGGTAGGCGCCGTAGCCGATGCCGAAGGCGATGGCCGCCACGTAGACCATGGTCATGGTGTGGCTGAACACGAAGAGGAGGGCGCAGATGCCCATCACCACGCCGGACACCGACACGATGATGCGCCGGCGGTTGACGCGGTCGGAGATGACGCCGGCCAGGATCGATGAGAACACGGCCGTGAAGGACAGGATCAAGAGCACGTAGGTGACCTCCCGCCCCGGGTCGGCGATGCCCAGCACGAAGTGCAGGTAGTAGAAGAGGTAGGTCTCCAGGACGTAGAGGCCGATCATCACCAACAGCCGGGTGCTGAACACCCAGCGAAAGTCCTGGTAGTGGCTGCCGCGGAGGAAGAAGCTCCGGAACACCTCGGCCCAGGGCTTGCGTTTGGCGTCCAGGGAGGGCGGCTCCTTGACCAGGCCGAAGGTGACGCCGAAGCCGGCTGCCATCACGCCGAGGCTGGACCAGGCGAACAGGAACGGTGAGAGGAAACCGGCGATCAGGCCGCCGCCGATCACGCCCAGCTGGTTGTAGAGGGCCATCATGCCGCTGGCCGTGCCGCGCTGGCGGTGCGGCACCAGGTCCGGGATCAGGCCCTGATACGAGGCCTGCACGATGTTGCCGAAGATCTGCACCGCCAAGAGGCCGACCACGAACCAAGCCAGGGTGGGTGCGCCCACCAGGATCAGGATGCCGGCCAGGCTGGGCAGGGCGGCCAGGGCCATCAGCGGGCGGCGGCGGCCCATCCGGGAGCGCCAGCCGTCGGAGATGGCGCCGAAGACGGGAGCGACGATAATGGCGGCCGCTGCGCCCAGGTAGGTGGTCCAACTCAGCACGCCGGTGGAGTGCTGGGCGCCGACCAGGGCCAGGACGCGGGCTGGCATCACGATCAGGATCAGTCCGGTCCAGAGCAGGTTGTTAGGGAGCCAGAAGAAGCCCAGCGCCAGCTGGTTGCCGAGGCTCAGTCGCGCCCGGTCCGGCCAGCCCAGGTAGGGAGAGCCTGGATCCTGCACGGGGTCGTTCTCAGTCGCCATCTCGGTCATCCTTCCTGACCTCGATCTGGGGAGCCATGTGCATGAGCAGGGCGGAGACCAGCCTGAGCGCCTCCTTCGGGCCATCACCCCCCTTCCACTGCGCCGACTGCTCGGCCCAGTACGCCATCAGGAGGTCCGGGAGGCCGCCCGGGAACTGGCTCTCATGGGCCCGCAGGGCCCGCAGCTTGGTGTCCCAGAACGGCCCTGCCGCCACGTACAGGTTGGGCCGGCTGGTGGCGTACATCACGGCGAAGGGCGAGGGCACGGCCTGGCCCGCCTCGGCACCGACCAGGGGCAATCCGGCGGCGACCAGGGCGGCCGCCGCCCCCATGCCCACCGTGCGGTGGTCGGGATGGCCCTCGTCAGGGAGCCACGGGTCGGGAAAGAAGAGGGCGTCAGGGGCCTCCTGCCGGATCTGGCCGAGCAGGGCCAGCGCCACCTGGCGCTCGTCGAGCCAGGAGAAGTCGGGTAGGCCTAAAAAGCGCACCTCGGTCACTCCCAGGTGCTGGCAGGCGAGGCGCTCCTCCGCCTGGCGGATCTCGGCCAGCCGCTCTGGTTCCATGGCGGGGTCGACCGTGCCGCGGTCCCCCGAGGTGACGTTGACCACCACCACCCGCGCCCCGCCAGCGGCCAGGCGCGCCAGGGTGGCGCCGGCGCCGATGGTGGCGTCGTCGGGATGGGGGGCGATGACCAGGATGCGCTTGGCTGCCCAGAGGTCCGGGTGCAGGGCACCGGGGTCTATGCTCATCTTCACGCCTCCCCCTCGGACTGGCGGGGCATTCGCCTTCGGCCGAGCAGGGCCCTGTCCGGCACCGCGGCCAGTCTGCCCCGTAGCGCACGCTGGTGAGCCGCACCCCCGTTGCCTCAAAACTAAAGGTACCTGAACGAGCGATCGTTGCCTCAAAACGAAAGGTACCCGAGAAGGCGGTCACGGGGTGGCCACCTCGACCGGGCTTTGGTGTGCGTCAGGAACTGGGCTGAGGGAAGCGAGGAGGGCGTTTTGGCAGTGTAGGATCTGGCGGCGCAGGGCGGCCGGGTTGAGCGAGGGGTAGACGGTGGCGAGGGCAGCTTTGGCCTGAGCAGAGACCTGGGGAGAAGCCATGATGCGCTGGTATGGGTCTGGGCCAGATCGTAGCGGCGGCGCAGCTGGGCGCCGTGACGCTCCTTGGTCACCAGCCGCTGGTTGGGCTGAAAGAAGTTGGTGTACAGGCGGAGCGCGACGTAGAGCTGGTTCAGCAGCTGAAGCTGGTGAGCGCTGTCGTAGCGGGCGTAGCCGACCGTGCGGCGCACCACCGTCCAGTTCTTCTGCTCGACGAAGCAGTTGTCGTTCTTGCGCTCCGGGCGTGACCTGGTGAAGGTGAGCCTCTGTTGTTCACAGTAGCGGATCAACTGGTTGTTGATGAACTCGGAGCCGTTGTCGGAGTCCAGGCCGAGGATGGGGAAAGGGAACCGCGGCAGTCTGGCCTGAAGGGCCTCGAACACCCAGCGCTGGGCCTTGTTGGGGACGGCCTGGGTTTCAGTCCAGCCGCTCGAGACGTCGACCATGTCCAGGGTCTGGCAGTAGTCGCCTCGAGGGTTGCCGCCGTCGTGGCTGACCAGGTCAATCTCCAAGAAGCCGGGTCGGGCGTCGTCCCAGTCCGAGAAGGTGCGGATCGGAACTCCGTCCTTGAGCAGGGTACCGGGCCTTGTGCCGGTGCGGCCCCGGATCTCCAGCTGGCGGCGGTCTGGGGCCAGGAAGCGGTCGATGGAGGCGGCGCTCATGGCCAGCAGCTGAGTTCGCACCTCGGCCTTGAGGCGGATCTCGCCGTGGCGCTCCAGGGCCTCGACCAGCGGTTCCATGAAGGGTGCCAACCGCTTGCCCGAGGCGAAGTCCATCACCGCCCACACCTGACGCAGAGCCGTTTTGGCCTCTGCCGAGTACACCGGCTTGCGGCCGCCACCCCTCAGCCGACGGGCGGACACGGACCGGATCCTAGCCCGGCACAGGGCCCGAGCGGCATAGTGGCGGTTCAGTCCCAGCACCTCGACCACTTGGTGCAGGATCGCACCCTTCTCCTTCTTCGTCGCCCTGCGATAGCGCGAGGCCAACTCGCGCAGCACAGCCTGACGCTCCCGCCGACTCAGCGCCATTGCCCGCACTCCCTCCAGCGGATCCCGTTGCCGCCCCCTTCCGACCATCGCTGCTCACCTCCTTTCAGGTACCTCTTGGTTGTGAGGCAACGATCCCGTTTCGGGTACCTTTCATTTGAGTCAAGTCGGCGCCTTGACTCCAGACGCCCGCTCCGGTACGCTCGCCGCAACGCGATGAGCGGCAGGAGTAACTGCGGGCGTGCCAAGAGAGGGGACGGACGGTGCAAGTCCCCGCACCAGGCAGTGAAGGTCGGCTGTGAGCGGCCTCTCGGGAGAGAGGACGGCAGGCACCGGTAGCGGCCCAGAGTGATAAGACAAGGTGGTACCGCGGCACCCCCCCGCCCTTGAGGTGAGGGGGTGTATTGCATGCTGGAGGAGGGTGGCCGATGGACGCCCGCTACGAGCCGGCCAAGTTTGAGGAGGCCATGTACCAGCTGTGGCTGGACCAGGGTGTGGGCCGACCCAGCCCCGGCGGTTCCCGCTTCACCCTGATCATGCCGCCCGCCAATGTGACCGGCAACCTGCACATGGGGCATGCCCTGACCTACCCGACGCAGGATGCCCTGGTGCGCTTCCACCGCCTGCTGGGCGAGGAGGTGCTCTACCTGCCGGGGACCGATCACGCCGGTATCGCCACCCAGCTGGTGGTGGAGAGGGAGCTCAAGAAGGAGGGACTGACCCGCACCGGCCTAGGCCGGGATGCCTTCCTGGAGCGGGTGTGGCGCTGGCGCGAGCACTCCGGAGGGCAGATCCTCGGCCAGCTGCGCCGGCTGGGGGTGCTGGCCGACTGGGACCGCCTGGCCTTCACCCTCGACCCCGGGCCCTCTTTGGCCGTCCGCACCTTCTTCCGGCGGGCCTACCACAAGGGACTGATCTACCGCGGCGCCTACATCGTGAACTGGTGCCCGCGCTGCCGGACGGCGCTGTCCGACCTGGAGGTGGTGCATCGGGAGGACAAGGGCTTCCTGTGGCGGATCGCCTATCCGTTGACCGATGGCGAGGGTGCCGTCACCGTCGCCACTACCAGGCCGGAGACCATGCTGGGCGATGCGGCGGTGGCCGTCCACCCGGACGATGCCCGCTACCAGGCCCTGGCGGGGCGCACCGTGCAGCTGCCGCTCAGCGACCGGGAGATCCCGGTGGTGATGGACAGGGCGGTGGAGATGGACTTTGGCACCGGCGCCGTCAAGGTGACGCCGGCCCACGACCCGGGTGACTTTGAGATCGCCAGCCGCCACCACCTCACTGGCCTGTCTGTGATCGATGAGGACGGCAAGATGGCGGCGGTGCCGGCGCCGTATCTGGGCCTCAGTACCCTGGAGGCGCGCCAGGTGGTGGTGGATCAGCTCCGCCAGATCGGCGCCCTGGTCGGTGAGGAGCCGTACCTGCACGCCGTCGGCCACTGCGAGCGCTGTGACACGGTGATCGAGCCCAGGCTCTCCCTGCAGTGGTTCCTGGCCATGAAGCCTCTGGCCGAGCTGGCCATCCGGGCCATGGCCAACGGTGAGGTCACCTTGCATCCGGAGCGGTTCACCAAGGTGGCCAACCACTGGCTGGAGAGCATCCACGACTGGTGCATTTCGCGCCAGCTGTGGTGGGGGCATCAGATCCCGGCCTGGCACTGCCCAAGCTGCCAGGCGGTGACGGTGCCGGAGGACGATCAGGTCCCCGAGCGGTGCCAGCACTGCGGCGGCGGGGAGCTCCACCAGGACCCCGACGTGCTGGACACCTGGTTCTCCTCGGCGCTCTGGCCCTTTTCCACGCTGGGCTGGCCGGCCAAGACGGCTGACCTAGCCGCCTATTTCCCGGGCTCCACCCTGGTCACCGGCTCTGACATCCTGTTCTTCTGGGTGATCCGGATGCTGGTCGCCTCACTGGAGCTGACCGGCCAGGTGCCGTTTCGGCAGGTGATGCTGCACGGTCTGGTGCGGGACAGCGCCGGGCGGAAGATGTCGAAGACGCTGGGCAACGGCATCGACCCCCTCTTGATGATCGACCGGCACGGCGCCGACGCCCTGCGCTGGAGCCTGCTCACCGGCAGCACGCTGGGCCAGGACGTGAGGGCATCCGAGGCGCGGGTGATCGAGGGTCGAAACTTCGCCAACAAGATCTGGAACGCGGCCCGTTTTCTCAGCCAGCACCAGCTGCCCCTGGAGCCAGATCCTGCTCCTGCCCGGCGCATCGACCTCTGGCTGGAGGACTGCCTGGCCGAGGTGGCGGCCAGTGCCCACGACCTGATGATGGCCTACGAGATGGGGGCCGCCGCCCAGTTGATTCAGGACCTGTTCTGGGAAAGGCTCTGCGACGTCTACCTGGAGGTGGCCAAGGCCCGCCTCGCAACCCCCGAGGCCGCGCCGGTCCGCCAGCTGGCCGGTGAGGCCCTGGCCGAATGCCTGATCATGCTGCATCCGTTCGTGCCCTTCGTCACCGAGGCCGTCTGGCAGGCCCTGCCCGAGACGACCGGGCTGGTCGCGTCCGCCCGCTGGCCCGCCGGCCAGGAGCGCCACCCGCAGGCGAGAGCCGAAATGGACCAGATCCTGGCCCTGGTGCGAGCCATCCGCAACCTGAAGGCGGAGGCCGGCCTGGCCAAGAGCAAGAGCGTGGAGGTGCGGGTCCACCCCCACGCCGGCTGGGCGGGCCTCGTCGGCGAAGAGGCCGGCCTGGTGGCGCATCTGGCCGGCTGCGAGCTCCTCCTGGCTACACCTGGGGAGCCGATCTGGGAGCGGGCCCTCTCCGCCCGCAGCGAGGTGGCGGACGCCTACCTCCGGATGGGGGCCGGGGCGGACCAGGAGCTGGAGCGGCTGGACCGGGACCTGGCGGAGCTCGCCCAGGAGCTCGCCCGGGTAGAGGAGCGGGTGGCCAGCCCGGCATTTCGTGAGCGGGCGCCCGAGACCGTGGTGGCCAAGGAGGAGGCTCGCCTGGCCGAGCTGCGCTCCCGCCAGCAACGGGCCGAGGAGCGCCGCCAGCTCCTGGCCGGACCGCGGTGAGCATTCGGGAGACGATCGCCCGCCTGCACAGCCGGGGCCGCTTCGGCGAGCTGGGCCTGGAGCGGATCGAGCGGCTCATGACCCGCCTCGGCGATCCTCAGGACGCGACGCCCGCCGTGCACGTGGCCGGCACCAACGGCAAGGGTTCGACCGCGGCGATGGTGGAGGCCGCCTGGCGGGCGGCCGGCTACCGCACGGGGCTTTACACCTCGCCTCACCTCACCGACTGGCGAGAGCGCATCCAGGTGATGGGCCGGCCGATTCCGCCCCGGAAGCTGGCCGCCCACCTGGCTGTGATCGAGGCCGCTCTGGCGGAAGGGAGTGATCCCCTGACCGAGTTTGAGGCCTGGACGGCGGTCGCCTTCTTGCACTTTCGGGCCGAGGGGGTGGAGCGGGCGGCGGTGGAGGTCGGGCTGGGCGGCCGGCTGGACGCCACCAACGTGATGCGGCGGCCCAGGGCGACGGCGATCGTCAGCATTGGCCTGGACCATGTGGAGCGCCTGGGCGGCAGCCTTGGGTCGATCGCCAGGGAGAAGGCGGGCGTGGCCAAGCCCGGCGTGCCGATGGTGGTCGGCGAGCTGCCGGAGGAAGCCCTGGCCGTGGTGAGAGAGGCGCCGAGGGCAGTGGGCGCGCCGTTGTTCCTGGCCGGGCGCGACTTCACCTACGCTGCCCAGGGTCCGAACTGGCAGTTTTCGGGCTTCGGCCGCGAGCTTCGGACTATGCTCGCCCTGGTTGGTCCGCACCAGGCCGCCAACGCGGCGGTGGCGGCGGCGCTGCTCCTCACCTCGGACCCCGACCTCAAGTCAGAGTCGATCGAGGCGGGACTGGCCGGCGTCAGGTGGCCGGGGCGCAACGAGCAAATCAGCCGGGAGCCGGAGGTGTGGCTGGACGCTGCCAAAAATCCGCTCGGCACCGCCGCCCTGCGCCGTCACCTGGATGAGGCGGCACCAGGCAAGGGCATCCGCCTGGTCTTCGGTTGCTTGGACGAACGGGATCCAGCGGCCTTGCTTGCTCCCCTGGCCGATCGGGTGGAGGCGCTGCTCTTGGTGCCGATCAAGGACGAGCGGGGGCTGACCGGCGAGAGGCTGGAGGCCGCCGCCCGCCAGGTGGGGCTCATGGGCCGGCTCGGCACACTCCCGGAGGCGGTGCGCTTTCTGGAGGAGACGCCGGCGGGCCAGGTCGGACTCGCCACCGGCTCCTTCTACCTGGTCGGACCGCTCCGCAAGCTGCTGGTGGCCCCGAGGCGACGGCGGTGAAGGGCCGGCGGCGCCGGCGGCGCATCCTGTTCACGCTCTTCATCTGGGCGCTGGCCCTGGCAGCGGGCTGGTACCTGGCTGGCCGCCTCGGCTCCTGAAGCCGGCCTGCCGGCTGACAGGAGATCAGACCGGTCGGCCCGAAGCCGGCATCAGAGGCGAGAAGGGGGCTCTTCATGCAGCGGAGTCGTCACCGACCGCGCTGGGGATTCTGGCTGGCCGGACTGGCCGGGCTCATCATCGGCACCGTGCTGGGCCAGACGCTCAGTGCGGTGGCGGGGACCTGGCTCGGGCACCCGATCGTGCTCTCGCCCTGGACGCTCAACCTGTACGTGCTGGGCTTCACGCTCTGGCTGCGCACCAACCCGGCGGGAGTGCTCCTGGCTGTGCTGGCCGTCCTCATCTATGGTGCCGTCTAGCCAGGGGTGCGGCCCAGGTGGCCCGGAGAGGGGATCCGAGCCGTCCTCGCGAGCGGCTGTTCGCCAAGGGCGCGGCCGCCCTGGGCGAGCGCGAGCTGGTGGCGATTCTGCTCCGCACCGGCAGTCCTGGCCTGCCGGTGCTGGCGCTGGCTGACCAACTCCTGGCCGACGGCCTGGACCGGCTGTTCTGGTCCAGCCCCCAGGAGCTGGTGCGCCGGCCGGGCATCGGCCCGGCCAAGGCGGCCAGCCTGTGGGCCGCCTTTGAGCTGGGGCGGCGGGCCCAGACGGCGCCAGGTCTGCCCCGGCCCCGCGTGAACAGCATCGAGGCGGCCGTCCAGATCTTTCGCAGCCAGCTGGCGCCGGACAGGGAGGAACTGCGCGCCCTCTATCTGGACGGCGGTCTCCGCCTTGTGGACCAGCGGCTGATCAGCCAGGGCGGGAGGGGGTGGACCTCGGCGGAGCCCCAGGACGTATTCGGCCCGGCGCTGAGACTGGGTGCATCGGCTGTGATTTTGGCCCATAATCATCCGGGCGGTGATGCGGTGGCCTCCTGGCAGGACCGCGCCGCCACCGAACGGCTCCGCCAGGCCGGAGAACTGCTTGGCGTGGACCTTCTGGATCACCTGGTGATCACCCTGGCAGAGCACACGAGCCTTCTGGCCGCTCGTCCCTGGCGATCTGGCCGGTCCCAACGAAAGGAGCCCAGGCGGCGTTGAATCTCGCTGACATCTTCAGCCGGACCCTGTCCCGCGACCTTGGCATCGACCTCGGCACCGCCAACACGCTGGTCTATGTGCGTGGGCACGGCGTGGTGGTGGAGGAGCCATCGGTGGTGGCGGTGGACACCAGCACCAGAGCCGTGCTGGCGGTGGGGCGCCAGGCCAAGGAGATGGTGGGCCGTACCCCCCGCCACATCCGCGTGGTCAGGCCGATGAAGGACGGCGTCATCGCCGACTTCCAGATCGCCCAGAGCATGCTCAAGTACTTCATGGCCAAGGCCACCAGCGGCAACCGCTTGTTTCACCCCAGAGTGGTGATCGCCGTGCCCTCCGGTACCACCAGCGTTGAGCGGCGGGCGGTGATCGAAGCCGCCCAGCAGGCCGGCGCCCGCATCGCCCTGCCCATCGTGGAGCCCTTTGCCGCCGCCATCGGCGCCGACCTGCCGGTCGGCGAGCCGACCGGCAACATGGTGGTGGACATCGGCGGCGGCACTACCGAGGTGGCGGTGATCTCACTGGGCGGCGTGGTGCTCTCCCAGTCGGTGCGGGTGGCTGGCGACGAGATGGACGAGGCGATCGTCAACTACGTGCGCAAGATCTACAACGTGGCGATCGGCTATCAGACCGCCGAGGAAGTCAAGATCGCCATCGGCGCCGCCACCGACGCCGGGGACGCCGGCGTCGAGATCTGCGGCCGGGACCTGGTGACCGGGCTACCCCGGCCGGTCCGGCTCCAAGCCACGGAGGTGCAGAAGGCGGTCGCCGAGCCGGTGACGGCAATCGTGGCGGCCATCCGCCAGACCCTGGAGCGGACGCCGCCGGAGCTGGCGGCGGACATCATGGAGCGGGGCATCGTGCTCACCGGCGGCGGTTCGCTCCTGCGCAACCTGGACCAGCTATTGGTCAAGGAGACCGGCATGCCGGTGCACCAGGCCGAGGACGGCCTGCGCTGCGTGGTGCGGGGGACGGGCCGCTGTCTGGAGGAGCCGAAGTTCCTGGACCTTGTGAAGAAAGTTCAGCGGCAGGACTGACGGATGGGCCCCGGAGCACGACAGCGATTTCTGGCCGCCATCGCCCTGACGGTGATCGTCGCCTTGCTCCTGGCCGGCACGGCGCGGGTGACCGGCGCTGCCATCAGTCTGTCGGCCGGGCTGTCGGCGGTGGCGACGCCCGTGACTGGCGAGCTCACCGTCGCCGCCTCCGGGCTCGGCGGCGACATCGGCGCCATCGGTGCGATGTGGAGCGCCGAGGCGCGCCTGAAGAGTCTCGAAGCCGAGAACCAGACCCTCTTGGGCCAGATCGCCCAGATGGAAGCCGCCCAGTATACGCTCAGCCAGTTGCGCCGGATCCTGGCCCTCAGCCAGGAGCCTCTGCTCAAGGGCAAGACGGTGGCCGCCTCGGTGGTCGCCCGCGCACCTGACACCTGGTTCGACACGGTGTGGATCGATCGCGGCACCACCAGCGGGGTGGCCGTCGGCGACGCCGTGCTCTCGGTCGGGGGCGTGGTGGGACGGGTCCTGGCCGTGACGCCGACCAGCGCCGTCGTCATCCTCTTGGCCGATCCCCAGAGCGCCATGGGCGTGATTGACGCCAGGACCGGGGCGGCCGGCGTGGTGCTGGGCGAGGGGCGGGCCAGCGTGCTCGAGCTGCAGTTCTTCACTGGCGACGCCCGGGCGCGGCCGGGAGACCTGGTGGTCACCTCGGGGCTGGGCCGGCCGATTCCGGCCGGGCTTGTGATCGGGCGCATCAGCGCCCTGGGCAAGGCTGAACTGGGGCTGGTGCAGACCGCCAGCGTGGTGCCCCACGCCTCCCTGGCCGAGGTGCAGACAGTGCTGGTGCTGGTGAAATGAGGCCGCGTCCGCTCCGGGCCTGGCTCTGGCTGGCGATCGCGGTGCTATGCCAGATGGCGCTCGGCGTGGTCTGGCCGACCCTGAGTTGGATGCCTGACCTGATCGGGGCCGTGGTGGTGGCAGCCGCCATGGAGAACGATGCGGCCACCGCCCTCCTGATCGGGCTCGTGGCCGGTGCCTGGCAGGATCTGAGCCTGGGCCGGCTGCTCGGGCTGCACGCCTCGCTGTGGGCGCTGAGCGGCTATCTGATCAGCACGCTGCAGCGGCGGATCTCGTCTGAGTCCTGGCTGGTCACGGCCTGGGTCGGCCTGATTGCCCTGTTCGTGGAGCGGCTTGTGGAGTGGGTGGTGCTCAGCCTGGTCGGCATCGCCGTCGATCCGGTGGGCGCGCTGTTTGCCGGCACGGTGGTGAGCGTGCCTTTCGTGCTGCTCTTCCGCCGCCTATTGCACGTCCAGCGCCGGAGCTACGGTCGGGTGGTACCATAACGGGCCCGGTTGTGGTTTGATCAAAGCAGCACCCGATCCCAAGGCAAACCGATAAGAGGTCCGCATGCCACACGGTGAACGTGAACGCCGGATACGAATCCTGGCCGCCTTCGGCCTGTTGCTTTTGGCGCTGTTGGTCTGGCGCGTGGTGGCCGTCTCCCTGGTGCTCGGCCCGCCCCTGGTCCGCCTCGGTGACCAGTTCCGGATCCGCACCATGCCGGTGGCGGCGCCCCGAGGCGAGATCTACTCCAGGAGCGGCAAGCTCTTGGTCACCAACCAGCCGTCCTTCGCCGCCTACTACTTCCGGGTGGGCGGGCCGCCCAGTGCCGCCGAGCAGAAGGTGCTGGAAGCCGATCTCGGCATCTCGCCCCAGGCGATGGCGAAGGCGCTGTTCATCTTCTCCACCGAGCCCTCTCTGCCGGTGGTGCTGAAGAGCGGACTGACGCCCGCCGAGATGACACAGCTGTTGCAGGGGCTGCCTCAGCTGCCAGGCGTCTTCGTCAATCCCGAGCCCTTGCGCCAGGACCTCCTGGGACCGGTCGGCGGTCAGATGATCGGCTATGTGAGCCGGGTCACCGCCCCAGAGCTGGCCAGCTGGAAGCTGCCCGGTCTGACCGCCGCTTCGGTGGTGGGCCAGACCGGACTGGAGCTGGCCTACCAGAAGCAGCTCTTCGGCAAGCCGGGCGGCGAGAAGATCGAGGTCAACGCCTACGGTCTGCCGGTCAAGGTGCTGGGCACCACGCCGCCGGTGCCGGGCGACTCACTGACCCTCACCATCAGCAAGAGCCTGGAGCTGATCAGCGCCAAGGCCCTGCTCGCCGACATGGCGTCCCTGCGCCAGCGCTACGGCGGCCAGTCGGCGGTGCTGGCCGGCGCGGTGGTGGTGGTGAACGTCAGGACCGGTGCCATTCTGTCCATGGTGTCGGAGCCCAGTTACGACCCCAACGCCTTCGCCCAGGGCATCTCGACCACTGCCTACCAGGCGCTCCTCGATAACCCGGGCCTGCCCCTCCTCAATCGGGCGGTGCAGACCGCGGCACCGCCGGGGTCGGTGTTCAAGATGGTCACGGCCATGGCCGGCCTGACCAGCGGCAAGATCACGCCGACCAGCACCATCGACTGCCTGCCCCGCTACTGGCGGCCGCCCTATCCCTACAACTGGCTGCGCCGCACCTCGACCGGGCCGAACGCCCTGCCCCAGGCCATCGCCCAGTCCTGCGACACCTACTTCTACGCCGTCGGCCACCGAGTCGGCATCAACGCCATGGCCGCCTGGGCCCACAAGTTCGGCTTCGGCCAGCCCACCGGCGTCGATCTGCCCGGGGAGGTGGCGGGCGTGATCCCCACCGTCTCCTACTACGAGAAGCGCTACGGGTCGCTCTACCCAGGCCTTGCCTACTCGGTGGCAATCGGCCAGGGTGCCGACGAGGTGACTCTGATGCAGCTGGCGGAGTACATCAGCGCCCTCGCCACCGATGGCACGGTGGTGCGGCCCTACCTGGTGCAGAAGATCGTGAGCCCCTCCGGCCAGGTGCTGTTCAACGCCACGCCCAAGGTGGTGCGCCACATCAGCGCCCCGCTCGCCTACTGGAACGTGATCCGCGAGGGCATGATCGACACCACCAAGCCGGGCTCCATCCCCGGACCCGGCGGCACCGCCGGCGCCGCCTTCATCAACTTCCCGCTACAGGTGGCGGCCAAGACCGGCACGGCCCAGCTGCCGAACGGAGTGAACGGCAGCCAGGGCTACATGACTTTCTTCATCTCCTACGCTCCGGCCAACGACCCCCAGATCGCCGTGGTGTCGACCATGCAGACGATCTCGATGGTGGCGGGCGGCATGATCGCTCGCGCCATCTACGACGCCTACTTCCACCTGAACGATCCGAACCCGCCCTTCCCCCAGGTGCTGCCGCCAGCGCCCACCATCGGCACAGCGGCCCGTTCCGGGGCGGCGGCGCCGTGAGCCAACCTGGGCGGCATGCCCGATGACGCTGCGCGAGCTGTGGCGCGGCCTGGACGGCTGGCTGATCGGAGCGGCCCTGGCGCTGTGCGCCATGTCGGTTGTCACTCTGGCTCTGACCACGCCCAACCTGGTGCCCGGCTCGCCCCTCTACCTGGCCAAGCACCAGTTCATCTGGATCGTGATCGGCCTTCTCGTGATGGCCGGCATGATGTGGATGCCGCACGACCTCTTGCGCCGGCTGCGCTGGCCGATCTACGGGCTGACCCTCGTGCTGCTCCTCTTGGTGCTGGTGCACGGCCAGTCGGTGCTGGGGGCGCAGCGCTGGATCAACATCGGGCCCTTCCAGTTTCAGCCCTCCGAGTTCGCCAAGCTGGGCGTGATCGTGATCCTGGCGGACATCCTGGAGCGGAAGAAGGGCGCCATCCGCGGCCTCCGTGACATGGTGCCGGCCATCCTGATCGCCCTGGTGCCGATGCTCTTGGTGATGAAGCAGCCAGACCTGGGCACGGCGCTGGTCATCGCCGGCATCCTGGGCGTGCTGCTTTACGAGGCGGGCGGCTCCGGCTGGAAGATCCTCGCCCTCTACCTGGGCACGGCCGGCGCCGTGGTGCTCTTGGTCTGGCTGCACCTCACGGCCGGGTTCCCGTTGCCGCTCCACCACTACCAGCTCACCCGTCTGCTCGCCTTCGTCAATCCCAACGCCGACCCCCTGGGCACCGGCTACAACCTGATCCAGTCCGAGATCGCCATCGCCTCCGGCCACATCCACGGCGTCAGCGTGGGCGAGGTGAGCGCCCTCATCTCCTTTCTGCCGGCTGCCGACACCGACTTCGCCTTCGCCTCCTTGGGACTGGTCAGCGGCCTGGTCGGCATGCTGACGGCACTCGGCCTCTACGCCGTCGTGGTCGGCCGCGCCCTCACCATTGCCCGCCAGGAGACCGACGGCTACAGCGCCCTGGTGGTGGTCGGGGCGGCTGCCCTCCTCACCATCCACGTCTTCATGAACGTGGGCATGGCCACCGGCGTGATGCCGGTGGTGGGTGTACCGGCGCCGTTTCTGAGCTACGGCGGCTCCTCGGTGGTGACCGACTTCGCGGCGCTCGGCCTCATCCTCTCCAGCCGCCTGCACCGGGTGCATCTCAGCTTCCGTTAGGATGGGCCCAGACAGGGCGGAAGTGACGTCAATCGAATACCGCGTTGCAGGAGATGGAGAGGGGGCGGGGGTGACGCGAGAGACCCGCCTCAGAGGGCGCCTCGCCCAGCTCCTGGCCGGCGGCCTCGTGCTCCTGCTCACCGGCTGCGGAAGGGTGGCGCCGGGTCCGCTGCCGGTGGTGGCCGGGCACTATCCGGTGCACGCCCTGACGGGTCTGTGCCCGCCCTCCCAGGTGCATACCGCCACCGGCTTCGCCGGCGACGGCCAGGTGCTCGGCTACGAGCCGGGATGGGGGATCCTGGTCGGTACCAACTACCACGGCGGCGGCTTGGGAGGCAGGTATGGCCCTGGCCTCTACCGGGTCAATGCGCTGACCGCCCAGGTGACGCCGCTGGTGAGGCTGGCCATCCCCCCTGGCGACACAGTCCGCGCGACCATCGGCGACGGCTGGGTAGCCTGGGTTGTGGTGTCAACGTTCAATGGCGCTGGCGAGGGCATCCGGGCCATCAATCTCGCCACCGGCCAGATCAAGACCGTGCTCCAGACCTCCGCCAGCCCGGGCCCGTCCGACCTCCAGATCAGAGACGGCACGCTCTACTTCCTGGTGCCGACACCCGCCCCCGGTCCATCCGGCCAGCGCATCGATGCCTACAACCTGACCAGCGGCCGGCTGGAAACTGTGCTTGCGGTGATGGTGTCCAGCGGCCGGGAGATCAACGCCTTCACCCTCGGCTCCGGCGGCCTGTTCTATGTGCTGGCCAACGTCAAGCCCACGGCGGTCGGCACCCACCGCGGGCAGATCGTCTATCTCGACCTCTCCACCCGGCAGACGACCACGGTGCTCCAAGAAGAGAACGCCGCCGTCGCCCTGGCGGCAGATGGGTCCACCCTGGCCCTCGCTCTCTACAACCCCCCGCTCCCGCTGCGGGTGTTGCCCTACACGTCGGTCGTCCTCTACCAGCCCGGTGCCGCCGCCCTGACCGATGTGGCGATCTTGCCGGGGATCGGCACGGCCCCTCTCCACTTCTTCGGCCACTACCTGGCGTGGACATCCTTCGTCGGTGGGAGTGGGGGTGGCGTGTTCAACGTCACCTCCAAACAGATCTACCGATTGCCGAATTCCGGCCTGGTCACCGGCGTGGGCCTTTTTGGCGGCCTCCTCGGCTGGTCCGGGGCCCTCGTCAAGTCAGTCCCAATTTCTTCGCCAGGGTCGGTCACCGTGACCCAAGTCACCGTGACCCCGGACGTCGCCTGGTGCCGGCTGACCCAGGGCTGACCGGGAGCACTTTCCGGGCCGCTCCTGATGCATCTCGCCTCAGCCTCTGGTAGGATCAGATAGGTTAGAGTTTTTCCGATTTGCGAGATGGGGGACCCCGGTGGCCATGGTGCGGGAGATTCTGCTCGATGTCGCCTCGGACGAGGTGCGGGCCGCTGTGCTGGAAGACGGCCAGCTGGTGGAGATTTTGCTGGAGCGGCCGCAGCAGCTGAGAGCGGTGGGCAACGTCTACCTCGGCCGGGTGGAGGACGTACTGCCGGGTATGGACGCCGCCTTCGTCAACATCGGTCTCGACCGCAACGCCTTTTTGTACGCCGACGACGCCGTGCACTGCTGCGGGCGGAGAGGCCAGAGCCAGGACGGTCCCCGCCGCATTGAGGACATGGTGCGTCCCGGCCAGGAGATCCTGGTGCAGGTCGACAAGGAGCCGGTCGGCTCCAAGGGGGCCAAGATCTCGACCGCCATTGGCCTGCCCGGCCGCTTCGTGGTGCTGACGCCGCAGAGCGACTTCATCGGCGTGTCGCGGCGGATCGAGGACGAGGCGGAGCGTGCCCGGCTGCGGGCTCTGGTCGAGGAGAGCCGCAACCCCGGCCACGGGGTGATTGTGCGCACCGTGGCCGAGGGCCAGGGCGAGGCGGCGATCCGGGCCGACCTCAGCTTCCTGGAGTCGCTCTGGCAGTCGATTCAGGAGCAGGCAGGCCGGGCCGAACCGCCTGCCCTGCTCCACCGCGACATGGGCCTGGCTGGCCGGCTGCTCCGCGACTTCATGACCGACGATGTGGAAGCGCTGTGGGTGGATCAGGCCGAGGAGCACCAGCGGCTGACCGAACTGGCGGCGTTGATGTCGCCCGAGCTCGCCCAGCGCATCCGCCTCACCGAGCCCGGCCTCTTCACCAGGCGCGGCGTCGATCAGGAGATCGAGCGGGCGATGCGGCGGCGGGTCTGGCTGCGCTCGGGCGGCTACCTGGTGATCGACCGGGCGGAGGCTCTGACCGCGGTCGACGTCAACACCGGCAAGTTCGTGGGCAAGGAGAATCTGGCCCAGACCATCTTGCAGACCAACCTGGAGGCGGCTGCTGAGATCGCCCGCCAGATCCGGCTCAGGGACCTGGGCGGCATCATCGTGGTCGACTTCATCGACATGGAGGAGGAGGCGCACCGGGAGGAGGTGCTGGCGGCGCTGGGCGAGGCGGTGAAGCGCGACCGCACCAAGGTGCACGTGCTGGGCATGACCAAGCTGAACCTGATCGAGATGACCAGGAAACGGGTCGGCTCCGGCATCGACCAGACGCTGTACAGCACCTGCCCGGTGTGCGAGGGCTGGGGCCGGGTGGAGTCAGACGAGACGGTGGCGATCCGGATCCGGCGCCAACTCAGGGAGACCCTGGCCGAGACGGCCGAGCCGGCGGTGCTGGTCGAGGCGCACCCGGCGGTGGCGGCGCTGTTGATCGGGCCGGGCGGCGGCCTCCTGCGGGCGCTGGAGGAAGAGACCGGCCACACCGTCTACGTGCGCGGCAAGCTGGAGATGGGACGGGGCGAGCACCGGCTGGTGGCGGTGGGCTCCCGGGCCGAGGTCGAGGCCCTGGCCCGGCCGGTGGCGGTCGGCGACGAGATCGAAGTGGAGATCTCTGCGGCCCACACCACGCAGCCGGACGACGGCATCGCCCGGGTCCAGGGCTACGTGGTGGATGTGGAGCAGGGCGCCGCCCTGATCGGCCAGAGAGTCAAGGTGGAGATTGTGTCCACCCACCGCACCTACGCCCGGGCCAAGCTGCTTGCGCCGGTGGAGACCCCCCACCGCTGAGTGAGTCCGGGTCTAGGCGTCCAGAGCGGCCAGCAGCTGGTCGATCGGCGGCTGCTCGGCCTCGCCCTTCAGCCACTGGTAGACCAGGCCCCGGCCGGGGGCGAAGACGAAGGCGGCCCGGGTTGTGACCTGGCGGATGCCGGCCAGCTCCGGCAGGGTGACCGAGAACCGGCTGGCCGCCTCCCGATTGGGATCGCCGAGCAGGGGGAAGCCCAGCCCCAGTTCCTTGGCGAAGGCGGCCTGGGCGAAGGGGCTGTCGATACTCACGCCATAGACCTCGGCGCCCTTGGCTTTGATCTGGTCCAGCACCTGCTGGACTGAGCGCAGCTCCAGGGCTCAGCCGCCGGTGAAGGCCAGGTGGTAGAAGACGAGCACGAGGTGGCCGCGGCTGGCCGCTTCCCTGAGGTGCACCGGCTGGCCGGAGCCAGACGCCAGGGTGAGATCGGGACACGGTGTGCCGATGGTGAGTCCAGCCATGATGGGAGTCCTCCTTCTCTTCAGCTGCCACCAGTGTACGCCACCCTGGCGGGATGGTGCTTGGACCGCCCAGCGCCGTTGTGGTACAGTACGGGAGCCCATTTGCCCAAGGATCAGAGGAGGCCGACATGTACGCGGTGATCGAGACCGGCGGCAAGCAGTACCGGGTCAGCCCGGGCGACACCCTGGGCGTCGAGAAGCTTGAGAGCGCCGGCGGCCAGTTTGTGTTTGACCAGGTGCTGATGGTGGTCGACGATGCGGGCGTGTCCCGGGTCGGATCGCCGTTGGTGAAAGGTGCCACCGTGTCGGCCGAGGTGCTGGGCGAGAAGCTGGGCAAGAAGATCCGCGGCCTGAAGTACAAGCCGAAGTCCAACTACCGGGTCCGCTTCGGCCACCGCCAGCGCCACACCATGGTGCGGATCACCCAGATCGAGGGATGATCCGGGCCAGCCTCACCCATCACGGCGAGGCGGTCGAACTCCGTGTGAGCGGCCACGCCGGCACGGCGGAGCCGGGTCAAGATCTTCTCTGTGCCGCCGTGTCGGCGCTGTGCGAGACCCTGGAGCGGGGACTGGCCCGCTACGACGCCGGCTCGGAGCGAACGCTGGCCGAGGGGCTGTTCCGGTACCGGGGCCGGCCCGGAGCCGAGGCCAGGGCCCTCGTCTGGACCTTCGGCCGAGGGCTCAGGGAGCTGGCCGCCGAGCACCCCAGGCACCTGAGATGGACAGAGAGTACCGCCAAGGAGGCGTAGTGCCGATGGACCTGCAACGATTCGCCCACAAGAAGGGCGGCGGCTCCTCCCGCAACGGGCGGGACTCCAACCCCAAGATGCTGGGCGTCAAGGCCGGAGACGGCAGTCTGGTCAGGGCCGGCACCATCATCGTCCGCCAGCGCGGCGAGCGGCTGAAGGCCGGCGACAACGTGGGGGTCGGCCGGGACTACACGTTGTTCGCTCTCACCGACGGCAAGGTGTCGTTCACCCGGCGCGGGGACCGCGGCTTCGTGTCCGTCCAGCCGTAGGGTAGGCGTCGTCCAAGGTTTCTGGGTCGGAGGCTTCAATGTTTCTGGATCGGGTCGAGGTGCACATCCAGGCTGGCGCCGGGGGACCGGGGGCGGTCAGCTTCCGGCGCGAGAAGTTCATCCCGATGGGCGGCCCGGACGGTGGCGACGGCGGCCGCGGCGGCTCGGTGGTAGCGGTGGCCCAGCCGTCCTTGAACAGCCTCGCCGACTACCGCTACCGCCACCACTTCAAGGCCCAGCCGGGCTTGAACGGCGAGGGCAACCAGCGCCACGGCAAAAAGGGCGAGGACCTCTTGTTGCCGGTGCCGCCGGGGACGGTGGTGAGAGAGCTCGGGACGGGCCGCGTCCTCGCCGACCTGACCGAACCCGGCCAGCGGGCGGTGATCTGCCAGGGCGGACGGGGCGGCCGCGGCAACGCCCGTTTCAAGGGGCCCACCCAGCAGGCGCCCCGCATCGCTGAGCGCGGCGAACCAGGGGAGCACGGCTCCTTCGTCTTCGAACTCCGCATGCTGGCCGACGTCGGGCTGGTCGGGCTGCCCAACGCCGGGAAGTCCAGCCTCCTGGCCGCCCTGACCAGGGCCACCCCCAAGGTCGCCGACTACCCGTTCACCACCCTCCAGCCCGAACTGGGCATGCTGGACGAGGGCTCGGGGCAGGCCCTTTTGGCCGACCTGCCCGGCCTGATCGAGGGTGCGGCCGAGGGGCGGGGCCTCGGCCATGACTTCCTGCGCCACGTCGCCCGCACCAGGCTCCTCCTCCAGGTGGTGGACGCCGGAGGCGGGGACGCTGAGGGCGCCCGGCTCGCCATCGAACAGGTGGAGGCTGAACTTGTGGCCTTCGACGCCGAGCTGGCGCTCCGGCCGCGGCTCATCTTCTTCAACAAGCTGGACCTGACCGGATCAGGCGCCGTGGTGGATGCGCTTCGGCCCGCCCTGGTGGAGAGGGGGCTGGAGGTGCTCTCCGGCTCGGCCGCCAGCGGGGAGGGCCTGGACGCCCTGAAGGCCCGGCTCATCCGCCGCCTGGCCGAACTGCCGCCACCGCCGCCGCTCGCCGTCGAGTCCCGGCCCAAGGTGCTGGCCACCGCCTTCGTGGTGCGCCGCGACGAGGGCGGGGTGAGAGTGGTCGGCGAGACGGTGGAGCGGCGGGTGGCGATGACGGACATGCTGAACCCGGAGGCGGTGCAGCGGCTTTCCAACTACCTCAGGCGCAAGGGCGTGGAGCGCGCCCTCACCGCCCTCGGCGTGGCGCGCGGCACCGAGGTGCAGGTGGGCGACGTGACGCTGGTCTGGCGGCCGGACCTGGTCATTCCCAGGCGGCGTGCAGGGAAAGCGGCTCCCCCCAACGAAGAGGCGGCACCGTGACGAACAGAGCCATTGGCATCATGGGCGGGACCTTCGATCCGGTGCACTACGGGCATCTGGTGACGGCGGAGAGCGTGCGCGCCCACTACGGGCTGCAGGAGGTTGTGTTCGTTCCCACCGGCATGCCCCCCCACAAGAGCCCTGAGCAGGTCTCCCAGGCCGAGCACCGCTACCTGATGACGGTGCTGGCCACCGCCACCAACCCGGCCTTTTCGGTGTCGCGCAGCGAGATCGACCGCCCCGGGCCCTCCTTCACCGCCGACACGGTGCGGGAGGTCAGGCAGAGCCGCGGCCCCTTGGACGAGATCGTGTTCATCACCGGCGCCGACGCCGTGCGCCAGCTGCCCAGCTGGAGCCGCCTGGACGAGATCTTCCAGCACTGCGAGGTGGTGGCGGCCAGCCGCCCCGGCTACCCCTTCGCCGAGTTCGAGCAGGAGATCGCCCTCCTGCCGCGCCCCCTGCGCCGGCGCATCCACTTTTTGGAGGTGCCGGCCCTGGCCATCTCCTCCTCCGATATCCGCCACCGGGTGGCCGAGGGCATGCCGATCCGCTATCTGGTGCCAGAGGCCGTCCAGATCTACATCGACAAGATGGGGCTCTACCGCAAGGTGCCGGCCGCCGCCAACCGCCGCGGCGACCTTAGCTGAGTGGCCACGCCTTCCAAGGAATCCGGGAGGAGGTGAGAGGATGCCAAGAACCCTGTATGTGGGCAATCTGCCCTGGTCGACCACCGAGGACGAGCTGACCCAGCTGTTTGCGGCGGTGTCGACCGTGGTGTCGTGCCGGATCATCGTCGACCGTGAGTCCAACCGCTCGCGCGGCTTCGGCTTTGTCGAGATCAGCGATGACTCGAATCTGGAGAGCGTGGTGGAGTCGATGAACGGTGCCAGTGTCGAGGGCCGGACCCTGGTTGTGAACGAGGCCAGGCCCAGAACAGCCGGACTGTGAGCGCAGCCTGGTACCGGGGCGGGCCCCACCGGGCCCGCCCGCTTTTCTGATGATGGGACGCGCCGTCGACGAGCGGTGGGCCCGCGACTGGGCCGAGGCCCGCCTCCGTCCCGGACGGCTTGTTCACGTGGCCGGCGTGGCGGCCCTGGCCGACGAGCTGGCCAGCCGCTACGGCGAGGACCCGGCCCCCCTGCGCCTCGCCGCCTGGCTGCACGACCTGCTGAAGGAGGAGGAGGGCCCGGCCCTGGCCGAGGAGGCGGTGCGGCGCCAGCTCCCGCCGGAGCTCCAGGCGCCGTTCTTGCTCCACGCCGCGGTGATGGGGGCCCGGGCCCGAGACGAGCTGGGGTTTCCACCCGAGCTGTGGGAAGCCATCACCTACCACCCGATCGGCCGGCCCGGACTGGGTCGCGCCGGCGAGATCCTCTATCTCGCCGACAAGCTGGAGGTCGGGCGGCTGTATGATGGTGTTGAGGAATTGAGGCGCCTCGCCCGGCGGGACCTTAAGGCTGGGCTCCTCGCCACCGTCGAGGCGATCGTGGCCTTCGAGCAGTCGCAGAGCGGTCCCGGGAGAGCCGTCCACCCACTGACCCTGGCCTGGATGGAAACGCTGAGGAGAGGATGAGGGCGATCGCAGAAGACCTCCTGAACCGGGCCATCCGCTGCCTCCAGGACCACCAGGCCCAGGACCCGGTGGTGATCGAGGTCGGTCCCAAGACCGTGATCGCCGACCACTTCCTGATCGCCACCGCCCGCAGCGGCACCCACCTCTCGGCCCTGGCCGAAGCACTCGGCGCGGCGCTGAAGGACGACCTCCACCACCAGGAGGGCGACCGCCACTCCAGCTGGGTGCTGCTGGACTGCCGCGACCTGATCATCCACCTGTTCTTGCCCGAGGCCAGAGCCTTCTACGCCTTGGAACGGCTGTGGGGGGATGTGGCCAGCTGGCCGGCTGGCGCCGGAGCGGAAGCGGGCGGCGCTGCCCCCTAGGGCGGCAGGAACTGGGAAGCGGCACCAGAAGGGCATGGCGGGAGGCGGTGGCATGGGTCCGCGGCGGGGTTCCGTGATCTTCGGTGTGATCGTGATCCTGGTGGGAGCCTACCTGGCGGCTCAGGCCCTGGGACTGGCGGTAGAGCCGGTCGGGCGTCTGGTCGGCATCTACTGGCCGCTCCTCATCTCGCTATGGGGACTGGTCGAGATCCTAGAGCGGCGGGGCGGGCTCTTCGTCCCGGCGGCGGCGATCTTGTTCGGGCTGTTGCTCACTGCCACCAACAGCGGCCTGCTGCCCCTCACCGGCGGTTCGGTGTGGCAGCTCCTGGCGGCAGCGGTGGTGATCGCGCTGGGGCTGGAGCTGGTACTCGGCAGGCACTTCCTGCGCCACCGCCGCTGGCGGTCGGGTGATGGCAGCCGGACGACCCTGCACTGGCTGTGGGACGACAGGGAGTCGCCCCCGGCCGAGAAGGCGCCCAAGGACGTTTGACATGCCCCGGGGCCTCTCATAGACTAGGGAAGCTCGCTTTTGGGGCCGTAGCTCAGTTGGGAGAGCGCCTGAATGGCATTCAGGAGGTCAGGGGTTCAACTCCCCTCGGCTCCACCACTTAAAACGTAGTAGCCATAAGGCTTTGCGACACAGGGCCCTCGGATGAAATCCGAGGGCCCTGCTGGTTTGGTGTTAATTTGGTGTTATTGGGCGGACGGATCAGTGAGGTTGAGCAGATGCGCCACTTCGGCAACGTGCGTGCTCAATGCGGCCGACCTGGCCTGATGGTGAGGAACAGCGTCTGTCTCCTTCCGTGTGCGCCCAGTCGCTGAACCCATGGTGGGCCTCGTGGCTGCAAGAACTCACTGCCCCGGCCCCATCGCGCACGCGAGCAGCGCACCCTGACGGTAGGTTATTCATTTGCCAGCCCGCCCTTCACTGGGGAGTGGGTGGTCTCTCTGACGAGGTGAGGCAGATGTGTGGCGCCGAGCGTCGAGGCGCTGCGGATCGGGACCATCACGGACGGTAGAGGGCGGCAGCAGAGCCGGTTCGCCGGGGAGGGGGCGGTGGAGATTGCGGCTCGCGGATCCAGGGGCAGAGGGCCACGTCCTCCACGATGTCGGCATCGGTCA
>JAJZLH010000044.1 GCA_021803575.1 Bacillota bacterium
CGCAACCAAGGACCCCCTAAGTCGGCACCCTATAGAAAAACGGGGCCACAGACCACCGGACGTCGTTGGTGTGATGGGGAGAGCCATGTGCCCTTGTTGATCTGCCGCCGGGAGTGTAGCAGATTCCCACGGCGTGTCCCAGACAATTTCTGGCGTTCCTGTCACGCCCTGCGTCACCTCAAAGGCCCCCTCTGGGCGGCTGTCCAGGCCAGGGCCGCCCCCAGCCTCCCCTCGTAGCTGTCATGGAGATGCGCCATCTCCCGTCCGCCCGGGGAGGGCCAGCCAAGCGCCAGGCAGATGGCACTGACACTGGCCAGGTCAGTCTCCCCGGCCGCCCCCGCCACGCCCTGAAATCGGCTCATGGTGGAGCCGGCTGCTGCCAGATCACCGCTCATCACCTGGCAGAGCAGCAATTCGGCGAGCGTGCTGGCTTCGGCAGTCTCGTTCTCGGCTCCGTGCTCTGCCAGGGACCACTCCAGGAACTGGCACGCCCCGGCGGCGTCACCGCTCTGGCGGTGCAGCACGCCGACGTTGTGCAGCGCCCGCTCACGCTGTGTGCCGGGCCGTGCCCTGACCAAGAGGTCCAGGGCCAGGGGAAGGGCGGCCCGGGCGCCCGCCCAGCCCCAGACTGCCACGGCCTCGCCGAGACGGCTCTCGAAGCCGAGCTCCTGCCAGCCCAGGAGGTGGCCGGCTTTCCGGTATTCAGCCGCCGCCTCCTGGTAGGACTGGAGCTGGACCAGGAGGTGGCCGCGGGCGTAGTGGATCATGGCCCGCTCCTTGCCGAGGCCCCGGCTTAGCCGCTCGGCCCTGTCCAACCGCTCCAGAGCTGAGCGCCAGCGGCCCATGCCGCTCAGCGCCAGAGCGTGGTTGAAGTGTCCCTGCAGGCGGCGACGGGCGCTGCCCTGGCGGCCGTAGGCGCGCTCCATGCGGGAGAACCACAGGCAGGCCTGGCGTGCGCGCCCCTGACGAAAGCGCAGGATACCGGCCAGCCGGCACAGCTCGCCGGTGTAGCGGCCACGGTAGAACTGGCGGCCGAGTACGATCACCCGCGCCAGGGCCAGGCCGGCTTCGTCTAGCCAGCCAGCGTCGAGCAGGCGAGCGGCGAGGTCCAGCAGCGGGTGACAGCGCGACTCCGTGGCCAGGTAGTGGCTGAGCCACTCCTCGGGCTGCCGGGCGAACAGGCGGGTCGCTTCCACCATCAGGCGGGCGCCAGGCAGGCGGCTGCCCGCCTCGATGCTCTGTATGTAGCGCTGGCTGACCCCGAGCCGGCGCGCTACCTCCACTGTGGCGAGGCCTCGCTCCCGGCGGGCTTGCCGCCACCAGTCAGCCCCAGCGGCGGGGCCAGGCGCGAACAAACCCGTCGCTTGAGCAGCTTGATGCGCCTGGGGACTGTGCCTGACGCTCTTCCTCGAAAGCTCAGCCGCCGGGGAGGTCAGGCCTTGCGACATCTCCTGAGACGCTCCTTTTTGCTCCTGGTTCTGGTCGTGTCGGCCGTAGGTTCTGTGGCGACGGTCCCGCATCCTGTCACTCCCGCCAGCTCCCACCAGGTGGCTTCCAGCCTTGTCACTGAGCCGAACGGTCCGTTGCCTCCGCAGCCGATGTGAGCCGCGGTGAAGATCCTGCTCGGCGCCACGGGTGCCATCAACACCGTCAACCTGCCGCACTATGTCAGAGAGCTCACCCACCGTGGCCACGAGGTCAGGGTTGTGCTGACCCAGGCGGCCGAATGCTTCCTGTCCGCCCCTGTGCTGAGGGCCAGCACCGGCGTCGAGGTCTTCACCGATCGGGACTTCCTGGCCGCCATGCACCCCGAGCATCTGGCCCTGGCCAGCTGGTGCGAGGCATTGGCAGTGGCCCCCCTGACGGCCAACTCTCTCGCCAAGCTGGCAGTCGGCCTGGCCGACAACCTGCTCCTGGCCACAGCTCTGGCCCGCCGCCCGGCGGTGGTGGCACCGTGCATGAACATCGCCTCCTATCGCCACCCGGCCGTGCAGAGTCATCTCAGCGACCTGGCCGCATGGGGCACCCTGGTGCTCGGCCCCTGCCCGGGTCGGGCCGGCCAGGGCGAGGAGGTGCTGCGCATGGCCGGTCCCCGGGACCTGCGGCGAGCTGTGGAGGGCGGTGTCAGCCCGCTGCGCATGGTGGGAGGGTTGCCGACGCTCGCCCGCCACCACCCGGCGGATTCAGGTCAGCGGCCGCTCGCCTCCGGGTCGGCTGGATTGGAGCGGCCCCGTCTCGTGGAGGACTAGGGGACTCCGGCCAGGGCAAGCACGGCGTAGCCGAGAGCGTGCAGTACCGCCAGCGACTTGAGGACTACGTCCCGCCATAGCTCGTCCCGGTGATCGCCGGTCCTGGTGCCAAGGATCACCCACACTCCCGCGCCTGCCACGGCCGCTGACCACCAGAGACGGGGCGCCACCAGCCAGGCCGCTCCCGCCGACAGTACAAGGGCCATGAGTTCATAGGCCAGCGCCACCTCGCGTCCGGGACGGCGCCGGGCGCGTTGCCAGAAGGCGGGCGAGGTGGCCTTTCGCGGCGTGGCTGCCCAGTCGCTGTCGATGTCCACCAGGTGGTGTTCCATCACCGAGGCGACACAGACGATGCCCTGGATAATCGCCACGATGAAGAGGAGCGGTGGCAGCTCCTGGCTGACGGCGAATCCGGCGGCCAGCGTGCCGCAGACCATGGCCGGGAAGATGCCTGCCCACTCGCCGAGCAAGGGGCGGTAGCAAAGGCGCACAGGCGGCAGGCTATACGCCACGGCCGCAGCCAGGGCGAGGGCACCCAGCCAGATTAGGGTCGGACCGCGCCAGCTGGCGAGCCAGGCCAGGAGGGCGAGGCTGATCACTGTCGCAGCTCCCACCACCTGCCACATCTCGCCGGTGGTGAGCAGACCGGCCCGCAGGGTGTGGGAGCCGCCAGAGATTACCCCCGGCGTGGTGCGGTCGGTGCCGGAGTGCCAGTCGTAGAGGTCGTTCAGACCGTGCGTGATGTAGCCCTGGAGCAGCACGCCGCCGCCCAGCACGGTGAGGGCGGCACCCGGCCATCCGGGCTGGTAGCCGCCGGCGTTGGCGAGGCCCAGCACCGCGGTGCTGAGCGACCAGGTGACAAGGGGCACCGGCCTGGCCAGTTGCAGGACGCCTCTCCACTTGACGTGCGCCGTATTCCCTCAACTCCGCCCTCTGCCAGTCCGCCGCCCGCGGGCTCGTTGATGGAGCTTCGCACTGCCAGCGCCCACTCCTGGTACAAGCGGTGCCGGTGGGCCCCTGGCGGAGAGGAGGCCGGCGCCGCTCCGGCGAAGGCGTGCGCAGCATCTTGGCAAGGGAGCGTTAGAGATGGCCACAGTCAGCGTTGAGGAGAGCGCCGTCGCCGTCCGCCTCAGTCTGGGAGACGAGATCCTGGCCCTCCACGGCTCCTTGCACATTCCCTTCAGCCACATCCGTTCGGTCTCGACCGACCCGGTGCCGGAGACCTGGTACCGGGGCATGAAGTTCGGTACCAACCTGCCGGGGGTGAAGACCGCCGGCACCTTCATCACCGGCGATGGCATGATCTTCTACGACTTCCACGACCCGAGCCGCTGCCTGACCTTCAACCTCAGCCACGAGCGCTATCAGCAGGTGGTGGTCGAGGTGGACCACGACCAGGATCCAAAGGCACTGGCCGCCGCCGTCCGCCAGCGGCTCACACCGGCCTGAGGCGGTGGGCGGCGAGAGGGCGGCTCAGCGGGCCGCCTGGCGGCCGGGCCGCCGGCTGAGGCGCGCTACCGCCCTCTGTCCGTGACAGCCAACGCACGCTCAGGCGCCACCGGTTCCACGGCGGGCCTCCTGTTCGACGGCCGCCGCCTGGCGGGCCGGGTTCGGCTCAGCTGGCGCCAGGGCGTGATCAGTGCCATCCAGCCCCTTGACGACCCTGTCCCCTGCCGCACCATCGTGCCGGGCTTCGTCGATGCCCACCTCCACCTCACCGCCTACGCGCAGGCGCTGCTCGATCTGGACCTGACCGGGCTCGGCGCTGAGGCTGTCCTGGCCCGCCTCGCCGCCCACGACAGGGCGGTTGGCCCTGGCGAGTGGATGCGGGGGCGCCAGGTGTCAGCCACCAGCTGGGCGACCGTCGCCGACCGCCGCCTGCTCGACCAGGTCACCGCCCATCCCCTGGCCCTCTGGAGCCAGGACCTGCACCTGATCGCCCTCAACACTGCGGCCCTGGCCGAGCTCGGCGTGGCGAACTGGGCGGAGGTGCCGGGCGGCGAGATCGGGCGCGACCAAGAGGGGGCTCCCAGCGGTGTTCTGAAGGAGAAGGCGGCCGAGCTGGCTGGCCGCCTGATTCCGGGGCCCTCCGAGCGGGCCATGGCCCAAGCGCTGGAGACCACCGTCCGCACCCTGCACCGGGCTGGCGTGGTGGGGGCCGCCTCCTACGAGACCCCGGCCGGCCTCCAGATCCTCTGCCGCCACCCCCGCAAGGCGCCTTTCGCCCTCCGCCTCTTCCAGTACGCAACGGACATCGCCGCCGAGGACCTGCCGGGCGAGGTGGCACCCGGCCTGAGCGTGATCGGGGCCAAGATCTTTCTGGACGGTACTTTGGGCTCGCGCACCGCCTGGCTGAAGACGCCATTCGCCGACCGGGGCGGCACGGGCATCTGCCGGCTCGAGCCGGGGACGGCCGCCCAGGTGGCGTCGCTCCGCCAGCGCGGGTACGTCTTGTCCTTTCACGCCATCGGCGATGCCGCCTTCGCCGCTGCGCTCACCCTCTTGGGCGACGGGGGCGGCCGGATCGAGCACATTCAGCTGGTGGACCCGGCCGACCTGGCTCGGGTGGATGGCCGGCTCGTGGCCAGCGTGCAGCCATCGCACCTGATCGGCGACCGGCCAGAGGCCGCCCGGGCCTGGGCCGACAGGCTAGCTGACACCTATCCCTGCCGGTCCCTGTGGCAGCGGGGCGCCACTCTGGTGTTCGGATCGGATGCGCCGGTGGTGGCGGTGGACCCTCTGGCCACGCTGCGCATGGCCGTGGATAGGCGCCTTGGCGATGAGGAGCCTTTCGTGCCGGAACAGGCCCTGCCGCTGGAGGTGGCGCTGGCCGCTGCCACGAGTGGGCCGACTCAAACCCTGAGCATGGGGTCGGGGCACCTCAGCGTGGGGGAGCCGGCCACCTTCGCCCTGATCGAGGGCGATCTCCGCCACGAGAGCGGCCGGCGGGAGGCGACGGTCCGGGCCACGGTGGTGGCCGGAGAAACCGTTCATGGGGCGCTTGGCTGAGGCAGGTACATGAGTCAGGCCGGCACGGTCTCCTCGATCTCGACCGACAGGAGGAGGACGTCTTCCACCGGGCGAGAGCGCTCCCCGGATGGTCCGGGCCGGACGGCTACCCGGTCGATGGCTGTGACCGTATCCTGGCCGGCTGAAACGACGCCAAACACCGAGTAGTTCGGGTGCTGGTTCAAGCCCCGGGCGCTCTCGCCCGAGCAGATGAAGAACTGCGAGCCATTGGTGTTGGGCCCGGCGTTGGCCATCGCCACCACGCCGACCTCATAGGGCCGCACCGGCGGCAGTTCGTCCTGGAAGCGGTAGCCTGGGTTTCCGGCGCCTGTGCCGGTCGGGTCTCCGCTCTGGATCATGAAACCGGATACCACGCGGTGAAAGGTCACGCCGTCGTAGTAGTGGTCGCGGGCCAGCGCCACGAAGTTGTTGACGGTGATCGGCGCCTCGTCGGCCAGGAGATCGACCGTGATGTCCCCCTTCGAGGTGTG
>JAJZLH010000049.1 GCA_021803575.1 Bacillota bacterium
CCGGTGACGGCCACCTCGTTGCCCCGCGCCACCACGCTGACCGGGATTTCCCCCTCGATCAGTCTCAGGTTCTCGTCAAACGGACCAAACAGGGCGCGGGCCTGGCGGTTGTCCGGCACGACGAACCGCGCCGCATCCTGTGGGGTGTGGGCTGCCACGCTCGAGGAGTCAGCTCCCTTCCGGCCCCATCATACTACCGCCGCCATACGCCCACCACATCACGGAGAGCAGGAAAGGCACGGTGCCGGGTGGTAGCCTAGCCGAGGTCGCAACAGGTCGCAACCAGGCACAGCGGGCGCGACAATGAGAGAGTTCCCACGCTTGGCGAGGTGATGACCGATGGCCACCAAATCAGTCCGACCGAGCGGCAAGGGCCCCATCGAGCCCTCCCTGTCCGGACTCCCGGTCCACCTCCTGTACAGCGGCGACGAGCCGAGGGCGCCCCTCGAGCCGCCCGGAGTCTACCCCTACACCCGCGGCATCCACGACACCATGTACCGGGGCCGGCTTTGGACCATGCGCCAGTTCGCCGGCTTCGGCAGCGCCCAGGACACCAACGCCCGCTTCCACTACCTTCTGGACAGCGGCCAGACCGGACTCTCGGTGGCCTTCGACATGCCGACCCTGATGGGGCTGGATGCCGACCACCCCCTGGCCGAAGGCGAGGTCGGCCGCGAGGGCGTGGCCATCTCGACTGCCGACGACATGGCCGTCCTCTTCGACCGCATCCCGCTGGACCAGGTCTCCACCTCCATGACCATCAACGGGCCGGCGCCGGTGCTGTGGGCCTTCTACCTGGCCGTGGCAGACGCCCAGGGCGTGCCCTGGACCAAGCTGCGCGGCACCCTGCAGACCGACATCCTGAAGGAGTACATCGCCCAGAAGGAGTGGCTGTTCCCGCCCGCACCGTCGATGCGGCTAATCACCGACATGTTCGCCTTCTCGCCCCAGGTGCCGCAGTTCAACCCGATCTCGGTCTCCGGCTACCACATCCGGGAGGCGGGCTCCACGGCGGTGCAGGAGCTGGCCTTCACGCTGGCCGACGGCTTCGCCTACGTGGCGGCCGGCATCAAGGCCGGGCTGGACGTGGACGAGTTCGCGCCCCGCATCTCCTTCTTCTTCAACGCCCACATCGACTTTTTCGAAGAGGTGGCCAAATACCGGGCCGGGCGGAGGATCTGGGCCAGGCGCCTGCGCGACCTGTATGGCGCCCGCTCGGAGCGCAGCCTCAAGCTGCGCTTTCACACCCAGACCGCCGGCTCCTCGCTCACCGCCCAGCAGCCGGAGAACAACATCGTGCGGACGGCGCTGGAGGCCCTGTCTGCCGTGTTGGGCGGCACCCAGTCGCTGCACACCAACTCGATGGATGAGGTCTTGGCCCTGCCCACCGAGAAGGCGGTCACCATCGCGCTGCGCACCCAGCAGATCATCGCCCACGAATCCGGCGTCGCCCGCACCGTCGACCCCTTGGGCGGCAGCTACTTCGTGGAGGCGCTGACCGACGAGATGGAACGAGCGGCCGAGGCCTACCTGGACGAGATCGACCAGCTGGGCGGCGTGCTGGCCTGCATCGACAGCGGCTACTTCCAGCGCGAGATCGCCGACGCCGCCTACCGCTACCAGCAGGAGACCGACTCCGGCCAGCGCATCGTGGTCGGCGTCAATCGCTTCACCGAGGACGGTGAGACGCAGCCGATCGACCTCCTGCGCATCGATCCGGCTGTCGAGCAGATGCAGATCGAGCGGGTCAGGACCTACAAGGCCCACCGCCATCAGCCAGCGCTGGGGAGGGCCCTGGCCGGCCTGAAGGAGGCAGCCGCCCAGGCCGATGCCCCGCTGATGCCGCAGATCGTGGCGGCGGTGCGGGCCAAGGCGACGCTGGGCGAGATCTCGGGTGCTCTGAAAGAGGTATTTGGCACCTACCGGGAACGCCCCGTCTTCTGATCACACGGCACAGGCGTGATGTGACCAGAGGGCCCCGTGCAGCCTAAGGCGAGCAGGGATGCCGCCAGGCTCAGCGGCGGCCCAGTGCGGCCATGCCAGCTCGCCCCGACGGCCCGGCGCCTCCCGGTCGAAGCACAGGGGGAGGCTGGGAGCCTCCCCCTGTGCGTTACAGGTGCAGTCCGATCGCCCTTTTCACGGCGCTCAGCCGGAGGTCAGCCTGCTCTCTCGCCCGCAGCCGGCCGTCTTCCAGAATCCGCCCCAGTTCAGCCGGGTCCTTCCGAATGCGCTGGGCCTCGTCCCTAAGCGGCCCGATGACGGCCACCACCTGGTCCGCCACCGCCTGCTTGAACGGGCCGTAACCGGCCGACCGGTAGCGCTCCGCCCAGACCGTCACCGGCTCACCGGACAGCACGGCCGCCATCTCCAGGAGGTTGCTGATGCCCGGCTTGGCCACCGGGTCGTGCAGCACCTCCCGGCCCGAGTCCGTGACCGCCGCCTTGATCTTGCGCACGATCAGCTCGTCCGGGTCGGTGAGCAGCACCTTGCTCATCGGATCGGGGTCCGACTTCGACATCTTCTGCAGCGGGTCGGTCAGGGAGAAGACGCGCCCGCCCAGGGTGGGGATCACCGCCCTGGGCACCACCACCACGTCGCCGTAGTGGCTGTTCAGGCGCATCGCCACGTCCCGAATCAGCTCCAGGTGCTGGCGCTGGTCGTCCCCCACCGGCACCTCCTCGATGTCATAGAGCAAGATGTCGGCCGCCATCAGCACCGGGTAGAGGAAGAGCCCGACCGAGCTCTGCGGGCGGTTTCGCCCTTTCACCTTGAACTGGGTCATGCGGTTCAGCTCGCCGATTCGGGCCTCGCAGGCCAACAGCCAGGTCATCTCGGTATGCGCCGGCACCTGGCTCTGGATGAAGACGGCTGACTTCCGGCCCAGGCCCAGTGCGACCAAGAGCGCCGCCAGATCGAGGCTGCGCGCCTCCAGCGTGGCCGGGTCCGGCTCCACCGTCAGGCTGTGCAGGTCGACCACGCAGTAGTAGTGGCCAGATTGGTCGGTGAACTGGCGGAGCGCACCGATGTAGTTGCCGATGTGCAGCTCACCGGTCGGCTGCAGTCCGGAAAACACCCGCCCCACCCAAACGGCCTCCCCTTCAGCATGCTGGCGCGGCCCCAAGTATAGCATCCCGGCCCGCCGCTGCCTCCGGTCCGGCCGGCGATCATCTTCGTATCCCCGTCGCTCCCGGCTGCCGGTGGAGGAGGCTTGTTAACCATATTATGGAAAATGTAAACCTCTCATCCCCTTGCGCACTCTATCCTCTTGCTCTAATCTGCTGTTACGCACAAGGACGGTGGATGGCTGGTGACGTTGACTCCCGAGGCCCCCGGCTTGGCTGGTCGCGCCCCTTCATCAAGGCGGGCGGGGAGTTCCCCTCGCCGGCACCGCGTCAAGCTGGCGATCCGAGCTCGCCTGCTCGCCTGGTCAGCGGCTTTGCTCCTCGCCCTGTCGTCAGCCGTCTCGCTCCTGCCGCCGGCAGCGCTGGCCGCCGGCCCAGTGGCCTTCTCCTTCCCGATTGGCGCATTCACGCCGCCTGCGGTCAGCGCGCCGGCCTGGGCGGTCGCCATCAACGGCCAGATGGTGGCAGGCAGCGAAGAGACGACGCCGATGGCGACCGCTTCCACCGCCAAGGTGATGACCGCCTATGTGATCCTTACCCAGCACGTCATCCCGCTCACCGGCTCCATCACGATCACGGCTGCCGACGTCGCCCAGTACCGGGCCGGCGTGCGCGCCGACGACTGGATGATGCCGGTCAAGGTGGGCGAGCACTTCACCAACCTCGAGCTGCTGAATGCCCTCCTGGTCCGCAGCTACGACAACACCGCCACCCTGCTCGCCCAGCAGGCGCCGGGCGGCCTCGGCGGCTTCGTCCGCCTCATGAACCGCACGGCCCAGAGCCTGGGCCTGACCGAGGCCCACTTCGCCGATCCCTCCGGACTCAGCCCCTTAGACCGGGTCAGCCCGCTGGACATGACCAAGCTGGCGGTGGCGGCCCTGGCCAACCCCACCTTCCGCCAGATCGTCGCCGAGAAGACCATCACCCTGCCCTACCAGCCGACCGTGCCCAACATCGACCGGCTCCTGACCAAGGACCCAGCCGCCATCGGCGTCAAGACTGGCTGGACCACCGCCGCCGGCCACACCATGGTCTTCGCCGGCCAGGAGACCGTGGGCGGCCAGCTGGTCACGGTGGTCGGCACCATCGACCGGGTCGCCTCCTACGCCCTTCTCTACCAGGACGCCGAGGCATTGCTCCAGGCCGGTTTTACCGCGGCCGGCCAGGTTTACCCCCTCACCACCCGGCTCGCCTTCGTGACCGCCCTGGCCCAGGCGCTGAACCTGGCACCGGTCGACGCACCCGCCCCCGCCTTCTCGGATCTCCCGGCCACCAGCCCCGGCTACGGATACGCCGAGGCCGCCTACCAGGCGGGCTGGCTGAAGGGCGTGGCGCCCGGCCTGCTCGACCCGACCGGCCTGATCAACCGGGCCGAGGCGGCCAAGATGGAAGTGATGGCGCTTGGCCAGACACCCCTCGCCGACAGCCTCTACCTCGACCGCTCCCAGTTCAAGGACAGCGCCCAGATCCCGGCCTGGGCCCTTGGTTATGTCAACGCAGCCGCCCGTCTCGGCCTCTATCGCGGTTACCGGGATGGGACATTCCAGCCCGCCCTGGCTCTTGACCAGAGCGTGCTGAAGGCCGCCATCAGCCAGTTTGAGACCGTGGCCACCAGGGTGCAGGCTCTCTCCTCAGCGGCGGCGCCGCCCAGCCCTTAGCCCCGACCCGGCCAGGCTGTGCTAGGCTTGAGCCGAGGCGTCGGACGAGGGAAGGTCTGGACGTGGAAAAGGTGGGCGTGGTCGGCCTCGGCGCCATCGGGGCCGCCATCTGTTGGCGGCTCGGCGCAAGCGGGCAGCCGGTGGTCGCCTTCGACCACTGCCGGCCCGGCCACACCCTCGGCTCATCGCACGGCGCTACCCGCATCATTCGCCAGGCCTACTACGAGCATCCCGACTACGTGCCGCTGGTGCGGCAGAGCTGGCAGCGCTGGCAGGAGCTGGAGCGGATGACGGGGCGCACCCTGCTCACCCCCTCCGCCGGACTGATGCTGGGCGCAGCGGACAGCGCCCTGGTGGCCGGCACCCTGGCCAGCGTGGTGCGCCATGACCTGCCCCACCAGGTGCTGAGGGCAGACGAGGTGTGCGAGCGCTTCCCGCAGTTCCAGCTGGCATCTGGCGAGATCGGCCTCCTCGAGCAGCACGCCGGTATCCTGCGCTGCGAACTGGGGGTAGAGACCATGGTGCGGGCCGCCCTGGAGGCGGACGC
>JAJZLH010000031.1 GCA_021803575.1 Bacillota bacterium
GCAAGCTCTCAGTGCAAACCATCGGCGACATTCAGGCGACCTATGGCATCAGCCCGGTGGACCCTGGGGACGGGGGATAGCCTCAGCTCCACCTTGCCCGCTCGAGGATTCAAACGCGCGCCTACATGCTCTGTGCCAGTCAGCGCCTGGATGTGGGTGCCGCCGAGCCGAGGCGGCCGGCTTGGCTAATGTTAACCGGCAACGCCCTGAAGCAGCCGCCACAGGTCTGGCCGCTGCTTGGCCAGGTTGACGGGCGCCTTGTGCAGATCATCCCAGAAGGCGTGTTCGGTCATGCCGTCGGCGCGCAGCTGGCCGTCGGGACCCAGGATCCGGTAGCCAAAGCGGAGCCGGGTCCGGCTCAGCTCGCCGACCGCGGTCTCGACCGTAATCAGGTCATCAAACAGAAGTGGCGCCAGGTAGCGGCACTCGACGCGGTGCACGGGCAGGAGCAGCCCCCGCTCCTCGAAGGCCTGCCGGTAAGGCACCTGATGATGGCGCATCCACTCGGTGCGCCCGACGGTGAAGTAGTCCAGATAGGTGCCGTAGTAGACGACACCCATGCGGTCGGTGTCCCCGTAGCGCACCCGAAAGCTCGTCTCGTGCATCGGCTCAGGCTGGGGCCAGCACCACGGCCGCGTTCTGGCCGCCGAAGCCGAAGGCGTTGGCCATGATCGCCCGGATCCGCATGGGCGTCGGCACCTTGACGATCGGCACGTCGATCTCTGGATCCTGGTCGATCAGGTTCACGGAAGGCGGCACCACCTGGCGGAGCAGCGCTTCCACGCAGACCACGGCCTCCACCGCGCCTGATGCCCCCAAAAGGTGGCCGAGGGCGCCCTTGAGGGAGCCGACCGGTGGTGTGCCAGAGCCAAACAGGCGGCGGATAGCCTGCGACTCCGCCTTGTCTCCGGCGGGCGTAGAGGTGCCATGCGCCTTCACGTACGAGATGTCCGACCGATCCATCCCCGCCGACGACAGGGCCGCCGCCATCACCTCGTAGGCGCCCAGCCCATCAGGCCGGGGCGCCGTCGGGTGGTAGGCGTCCGATCCCGCTCCATAGCCCAGCACCTCGGCCAGAGGCGTGGCGCCCCGAGCCTGGGCGTGGCCGGCCGTCTCCAGGATCAGGGCACCGGCGCCTTCACCCATCACCATGCCGTCCCGGCCCAACGAGAAGGGCCGCGATGCTGTGGCCGGGTCGTCGTGGCGGGTGGACAGCGCCCTGGCCGTGCCGAGCGAGTCCATCAGCGGGCCCACGAACAAGGACTCTGTACCGATCACCACCGCCGCCTCCAGGATGCCATCCTGAATCGCCCGGTAGGCTTCGCCCAAGGCGTTGGTGGAGGCGGCGCAGGCGGTGACGAAGGTGAGGTTCATGCCGCGTGCGCCCAGCTCCATCGCCACCGTGGTCGCAGCCATGTTGGGGATGAACTTGGGCAGCAGGAAGGGGCTCATCCGCTTGCCCTGCGAGAAGGCGATCGAATCGGTGACCAGAGTGCTGATGCCGCCCAGGGCGGTACCGGCGAATACGCCCCACTCCACCAGCTGCTGGCCGTCTGAGCCGGCCTCAGCCAGCGCCTCACGAGCCGCCGCCAGCGCCATCAGGATGAAGCGATCCTGATGCCGGGCTTCGTGCGCCGGCATCACGGCCAGGGGATCGAAGGCGGTCGCCTCAGCGCCGATGCCGTACGGGCGTGCCGCAAGAATGGGGTCGCTCAGCAGCCGCACCGCAGAGACGTCGCCGTACACACCTGCCAAGAGGGCGTCTCGGCCCACGCCGAACCCCGTGACCGCGCCTCGGCCGGTAATCACCACACGTGTCATCGATATCCTCCCCTGGCCCTTCAGTGGCCACCAATCGGAGTGTCCGAGGTCAATGTCCTCGGCCTTACCAGAGTCTCCCGATGGCACCCCGGGGGGAGCGATCAGTTGGCACCAGATTCTGACAGATTGACCGCCGGCCAGCCGGATTCCTGCTCCTGGCCTCGGCGGCTGGGCTTGGCCTGGTCCCTGCCAGCTCGCCTAGGGACGGAACAGCACCGTGAGCAGGGTGAGAACGGCCGCCGCCGCCCAAAACAGGTCCTGCGGCACGGTGGGCAGGTGGCTGAAGGCGGCCACAATCAGGGAGAAACCGGCCAGGATGGCCAGCGAGATGGCGCGCCGGCTGCGTCGCTCGGTGCGCAACTCTGTGATCAAAGGTGCCAGGTCGATGTCCATCTTCAAGGTGCCGCTGTCCAACTTGTCCAGGACGGCCAGGGCACGGCGAAGCGGCGAGAGGGCACGGGCCAGAAGGTCGCGAGCCGTCTCCTTCCACCCCAGTCCGCTTTCGCCCAGGTAGCGGCGGGCCTCCTTGGCCATCAGGCGGACGAAGGGCTCGTCCGGCGCCAGCTTGGCCACCACACCGCCCACGATGCCCAGGGACCGGCCCAAAAAGGCGTAGCGGGCCGGCAGCTGCAGGGTGTTGTCGTGGAGGAAGAAGCGGATCTCGCGCACCAGCTCGTCCACCTCCGGCCCCTCCTCCCAGCCGTGCTGGGCGGGTGGGGGAGCGCTGAGCAGGCGGTTGACCAACAGGCCCACCGCCCGTTTCAGGCGGGCGCGATGGGTGGTGGGCCGCAGGAACTGCAGCCGCTCCAGGGCGCTGACCATGCCCTCGGTGTCCTGCCGGATGACGCTCGACGTGAGGGCCTGGATCTGCTCCCGGTCCTCGGCCAGCACCTCACCCATCATGCCGAAGTCGAGGTAGGTGACCGAGCCGTCCGGCTCCACGAACAGGTTGCCGGGGTGCGGATCGGCGTGGAAGAGGCCGTCCACCATCCACTGCTTCATGAAGCTACGGACCAGGATGCGTGCCACCTTGACCGGGTCGATGCCAGCGTCCAGCAGGCGCTGGCGGTCATCGGGCTTGATGCCGGTCATCTCGTCCATCACCAGCACCCGCCGCCTGGTCAGTTCCCTGACCACGCCGGGCGCCCTGACGTCGGGGTCGCCCTTGAAGTTACTCCGAAAGCGCTCCAGCCGGCTGGCCTCACCCGCCAGGTCGAGCTCTTGCAAGGTCACCTCGGCCAGTTCCGCCCAAAGCGTCATCAGGTCGAAGCGCCGTCCCCATTCGGTCAGGCGGCTCGCCCAACTGGCGGCGACGCGCACGGCCCGCAGGTCGGTCTGGACGCTCTCCTCGATGCCCGGCCTGAGCACCTTGACCGCCACCCGCCGGCCGCGGTAGCTGGCCCGGTAGACCTGGGCCAGAGACGCGGCGGCCAAAGGCTCCGTGTCAAATGACTCGAAGACCTCTGTCACCGGCTGGCCAAGCGCCCGCTCCAGGCCCGGTTTGACCTGCCCCCAGGCCACTGCCGGCACCACGTCCTGCAAGGATCCGAGCGGCCTGGTAAAACTCTCCGGCAGCACGTCGGCGCGGGCGGACAGGAACTGGCCGACCTTGATCAGGAGCCCCCCCAGGCGCACGGCGCTGGCGCGCAGGCGCTCGCCCTCGCTCCGCCACAGCTCCTCCTGGGCACGCGCACGCGCCGCCTCCGTGGGGAAGCGGCGCAGCGAGAACCTCCAGGATCGGTAGGCCGCTCCGCCAGCCAGTTTGAGGACGCTCAGGCTACGGAGCCACCCCCGAGTCGGTTGTCTAGGCGTCACCCTCGGTGCTGTCGTCTGCCACGTCGGACATCTTCTCGACCTTGTCCGCCAGATGGCGCAGGCGCCTGGCTAGTTCCTCTCTCGGGGTGCGGTGGCTGTCACCGTCCGCCGCGCGGGTGGCCACGAAGGTGCCAGCCAGGAAGCCGAGGCCGACCAGGGTGAGAACCCACTTCATCAGCCGCTCGAATGGATTGCCGGAACGAGACATGACGATCCCTCCTCGCCCATTCACCATAGGCCTATCCGCCGCGTCCGGCAACCGGTCGCTGCTACTGGTAGATGACGACCAGGGGGGCTGGGGACAGGTTGGTCAGGGCCTGCTCGGGCGTCAGCGGCGGCTTGTCGGCCTTGTAGAAGATCTTGATGCCGCCGCAGGGCGGGCCGGGGTGGCTGAGAGTTTGCTGAATCAAGAGCCAGCTGGCGTGCGTCACCTCCGCCAGTCCGTCGATGGTTGGCACCTTGATCGGGGCGGACGGGCTGGACAGGCAGGCCACCGCCTCGTGCCGGACGTAGCGCTCGTAGAGCGCCATCTTCAGCCCCTGGCCGCCGAAGCCGTCCATGTCCCGCACCAGGGCGACGTAGGGCTGGGGCTGGATCAGCGACCACTGGGGGATCATCCGCCTCAGGAATTGGTGCACGATCAGCACCTTCTGTGGCAGGCGGTCGGCCTGAACCAGGTTGTTCAGGTAGGTGAGCGTCCAGTTGATCGATGAGGTGGGCATAGTGCCGAACTCAATGCCAGGGATGCCACCGGGCGCCATGTCGAACTCAGGGTCCAAGGCCAGCTCCACGTCCGGCTGGGCCAGGAAGGGGGCCAGGTACTTCACCTCGGACTGAACCGAGGCGTGCCCGACCTGCACGTCCAGGATCAGGAGGCCGTTGATGGAGCGCGCCAAGTCCAGCTCCTTCTGGATCAGGCTGTAGGGCATGCGCCGGCTGTAGGTGCCGCCTGGCCCCGGGCTGCGAGACGCCACCACCGCCACCATCTCCAGGGCCGGGATGACCGGATGGCTGGGGTCCAGCCCGGCGTAGGCGGCTGCTTGCGCCTTCAGCTGACTGATCATCAGGGACTGCGGCTGCTCGCCCAGGATGCCCATGGCCGGCGTTAAGGGGTTGCCGTAGTAGGCGACGATCCGGAAGTGGGGGAGGATAGGGGCGTCGAACTGGATGGGCACTCCCGCTGGCATCCAGGCCGGCGGCGAAGCGGCGGCCGGATTCGCCATGGAGATGAGCCATAGCAGACCACAGGTTCCGGCCATCAACCGACAGAGCCAGCGCCTGCCCAAGGTGAGATCAACCTCATTTGAAAGTAGGAATGAGTGGAGCCTATCTCACTATAGACGCTTCGATGAGCGCAGAAGGATCCCCACCTCTCGGCTCAAATGGCGTTGACCCAGCCCGGAGGATCTGGCTGCCTTATCTATCGACCTCGCTTTGACCGGGGACTCAGCGCTCCGATGGCGCCCACCAGGCGGAGCCCCGGTGACGGGGTGGCGGCAGTGGGTGGCGGCTCAGGTAGATGGTGCCCAGAACCAGGGTCGCTGCCGCGGCCACGATCGACGACACGCTTGCCCCGAGAGGGGAGTGGGGAAGCAGCTGGATGGCGATTTGGCGGGCGAGAAAGGCGAGTCCCGCCAATACCGCC
>JAJZLH010000062.1 GCA_021803575.1 Bacillota bacterium
CACCACGTCGAAGCCGCCGCCTACCCCCATCGCCAACACGGCGCCCGTCTCCTCGAAGTGCTCGAACAGCCAGTGCTCCTGGCGGGGCGACCCCATGGCCACGAACAAGATGGTGGCACCGGCAGCCCGCACCTGGGCTGCCACCTGCCCGCCCTCATCCAGCGGGAAGTAGCCATCCCGCACCCCTGCCAAGCGGAGGGCGGGGTGGGCAGCGCATAGGGCGCGGCCGGCCGCCTCCGCCACACCGGGCCTGGCCCCCAGCAGGAAGACCGGCCAGCCCCGGCCGGCCGCCGTCTCAATCAGGCTGAGGAAGAGGTCCATGCCGGTGAGCCGGCTCCTGATGGTGCCGCCCTGGCGCTTGGAGGCCCAGACGATGCCAATGCCGTCCGGGATGCGGAGCGCCGCGCCCTCCAGAAAACGCAGCAGCCAGGGGTTCTCCCGGGCTGCCAGCACCTTCTCCGGATTGACCGCCACCGCCACCGCCGGCACGCCCTGCTCGACCAGGGCCACCAGGTGGGCGAGCGCCGCCTTCCGGTCCACGGCGTCGACCGGCACACCGAGGATCCGCTCTTCGCTCAGAGGCTCCACAGCGTGAGGCCCCGCCGCCTGAGCTCGTCGCCCAGGCCGGCGAAGAGGCCGCGGGCGTCCACCACCAGGGCGCCGGGCAACAGGCCGTCCAGCCAGCCGGGCTGGACGGGGTCGAGGCCGGGCTGGCGGACCAGGGCGTAGAGCACGGAGGCGCCACGCGCCGCCTCGGCCGGCGTCGCCACCTGGAAGGTGTGGCCGGTGACCAGGGGGTCGTGAGCCGAGACCAAAAAGCCCTTGGCGATGAGCCCCTCCGCCACCCGGAGCGCCGGGCTCTGCCGGTCGTCCATCGAGTTGTCCTTCATGGCCAGTCCCCACACCGCCGCCTTCGGCCGGCCGTTCCCCCGAGGCGCGCCCAGCGCCAGGTCGACCAGCTGCTCGGGCACGGCCTCGTTGGTCGCCCTGGCCGCCCGGAAGGTGGGGAGCTCCAGCCGGAGCTCCGCCGCCGAGTGGGCCATGTACACGTAGGCGTTGGGCAGGCAGGCACCGCCCACGCCCGGTCCCGGGTCGAGCAGGCGCACCCGGGGGTGGGTATTGGTCAGCCGGATCACCTCGCGCGAGGAGAGATGGAGCGCCCGGGCCAGGGCGGCCAGCTCTTGGCTGAGCGCCACGTTGGCGTCGCGCTGGGCGTTCTCGGCCAATTTCGCCAGCTCCGCCGCCTCGTAGCTGTCGGTCTCGTGGCAGGGGGCGTCCAGGATGAGGGCCATCACCTCGGCTGCCTTCTGGCGGGAAAGCGGGTCAGGGGCCCCGATCGAGACGGGCACGCTGGCCGTCTCGGCGAAGGCCCGGCCCTCGGCCAGCCGCTCCGGCACATAGGCCAGAAAGAGGTCCTGGCCGAGCGTGAAGCCGGCCGCTTCCACCGCTTCCGCCAGGCGGCGGCGGGTGGTGCCGGGGGGGACGGTGGTGCGGAGCAGGATGGTGAGGCCCTTCCGAAGGTGGGGCACGAGCGCCGCCACGGCCCGGTCCAGCGGGCCGAAGTCGACCCGGCCCTCGCTCACCGGCAGCCCGACCGAGATGAGGACGGCGTCTGTGTCCAGATAGGCCTGGGCGGGGTCGGCTGTGGCCGAGAAGGTGCCTGCCTCAAGGCAGCGGCGGAGAATCTGGGTGATCGTCTCCTCGCCGTCCGACTCTAAGAGCCGCGAGCTGCCGGCGTTCAGCTCCCCGACCAGGGCCTCGCTCACATCCAGGCCCTTGGCCACAATACCCCTTCTGGCGAAGGAGAGCGCCACCGGCAGCCCGACGAACCCCAGGCCGACGATCGTCACCCGTCTCGGCATCAGATCCCGTCCTTGGCATGTGATTGGGAGCGCCCCGAGTGTAGCATACCGGCGCCCTCTCGGCCCGACCCCCACAAAGCGGAGACCCCGGTGCGAACCCCTCTATCGGCTCCCCTCACCAACCCACCCGCCATCCTTCCTTCCCAGGATGGCACCAACACCCGGTGAGGGGCGCCGCGCAAGACCTCGATCCCCCCATGGGCAACGCCCTGGGGGGATCGCGTGCTATCAACGAAACGGCCACCGGCCTCTGACCATCGATTCCAAGTGCCTGGGCACGCCCGGCGGCGGCAGGGCAGGTGTCTACTTCTGGGCGATGTTCTTCTGGTTGCCGAGGAAGGTGTCGGCGAAGAGGGTGGCATCGGACTGGTTGAAGCCGGTGGTCTCCCACAGCCGGCTCCAGGCCACGAGCGCCACCTGACCCGGCTGGAGAGAGGGCCAGGGCGTCACGAACACGCCCTCGCCGGCCTTGGCCCGCTGGCTGACCGACACACCCTGGTCCACCGCCTGGGCGAAGGCGCGCATCGAGACGATCTCCTGCGGCGAGGTGGGGCCGTATGCCACCACCACGTTGCCGGTGGCGAGCAGGTGGACCAGCATGCCCACCGGCAGCGGCTGGCTAACGCTGAAGGCGCTCGGCCAGGAAGAGGCCAGGTAGGGCCCGGAGGTGGGCGGGTTGGTCAGGTACTTGAAGGAGGCCACCGCCTGGGCGGTGCTGGGGGCACCGGGGCTGACCGGCTCATGGGTGCCGACGGCGGTGGCAACCGGCGTCTTGACCGGGGCGTAGGAGACGGCCGGCGGGGTGTTGGCCGCCGGCTGGAGGGAGAGGGCGGTGGCCACAGCCAGAGCGATGATGGCCACGATGGCCACGCCGCTCCAGAGGAGGAGCCCTCGGCTGGGGCGCTTATGCACCCGCTTCGGCTTCATCGGCTTCACCCGCTGGTACACCCTCACCCCTCCTTCCGGAACTCCGTGCGTTCATGATAGGCGAGCGGTGACCCTTGGAGCAAAGGAAAAGGCGGCCTAAGCCGCCCCGGGCGACACACCTTCGGTCCGCTGCCGGCCCCGGCGCCTCGAGGGCAGCGCCGGCATCCGGTGCTGGTGGCCTGCCTTCTCACCCGCCCGCCAACCCCCTCGCCCCTGCCAGAGAGCGAACCAGGCCGCACAATATTGCGGGGAGGCGAAAAGTGGAGCCCTGATCCCAGGGTGCCCGCCCACTGACCCGGCCGCCAAAGGCGGCGGGCGATGGTTGATCGAGCCAGCCCCATGGTGGCGGCAGGGTGCGGCCCTCGCCATCCTCCGTTCGGGTGAATTTGGCTCACCCATTCGGGGGACCGCCCAGGAGGCCGCGGCGGTGTCCCTCGGTCACGGCCTCCGCCCGGTCGTGCACCCCCAGCTTGGCGAAGAGGTTGGCCAGGTGGGTCTTCACGGTGTTCTCGGTCAGGTAGATCTGGGCGGCGATCTCCTTGTTGGAGCGGCCGGAGGCCACCAGGCGCAAGATCTCCAGCTCTCTCGCCGACATCGTCCGCTCGCCACCCTCGCTGTCTGCCAGGGAGGCGGCCAGCAGGGGGTGGACGGACACGCCGCCCTGGGCGGCGGTGCGCACGGCGGCCAGAAGGTCCTCCTGGGAGGCGTCTTTCAGCCACACGCCCTTGGCGCCGCCCTGCAGCACCCGCCGGGCCAGCCCCTCCTCGGCGAAGGTGGTGAGGATCACCACCTTGGCCTGGGGGTCGGCGGAGAGGATCTGGCGGGTGGCGGCCAGGCCGTCCAATAGGGGGATGCGCAGGTCCATCAGCACCACGTCCGGGTGGATCTCCCGGTAGGAGGAGACCGCCTCGGGGCCGTCCTTGGCCTGGCCCGCCACCGTGAGGTCGGGGCTGGCCCGGAACATGGCAGCCAGGCCCTCCCGCACCACCGGGTGGTCGTCCACGATCAGAAGCCGGATCGGGTTCATGCCAACTCCTCCCGCCTCGGCACCCGGATGGTGAGGGTGACGCCGTGGTCGGAGCTCACGGCGAAGCTGCCGCCCAGCGCCTCCACCCGCTCCCGCATGAAGGTGATGCCGTGGCCGGTCTCGGTGCCGGGGGAGCCCAGGCCCTGGCCGTTGTCCCGGATGGTCAGCACCAGGTCCTCCCCTTCGCTCCGAAGCATCACCGTCACCTGGTCGGCCTGGGCGTGCTTCCGGACATTCTCGAGCGCTTCCTGCAGCACCCGCATCAGGGCGAAGGCCCGGTCCGGCTGCATCTCGGCCGGCTCCAGCTCCGAGCTGACCGGTATCGCCCACACGTCGGACCAGCGGCGGAGCACATCGGCTAAGAGCTGGTCGACGGTGGTGCCGGCCACGATGTCGGGGCGGAGGTTCAAGACCGAGCGGCGGGCCTCTTCCAGGCCCTGGGTGGCCAGCTCCAGTGCCGCCTCGTGGTGGCGGCTCGCCTCCTGGTCTGGGGCCGGGGTGAGGCTCCGGAGGTGCAGGATGATGCCGAGGAAGGACTGGGCCAGGGTGTCGTGGATCTCCCGGGAGAGCCGGGTGCGCTCTTCCACCACCGCCTGCTGGCGGACCTCGCCCTGGCGCTCCTCCTCCAGGGCGAAGAGGCGGCGGTTCTCCAAGGCGGCGCCCAGCTCGGCCGCCACTGCCGGCAGAATGCCCAGCTCGTCGTTGCCTGCGACCGCCACGTACAGGCGGTCGGCACCGGTGGGGAGCCGGGCGTGGGCGTGGCCGGACTGGACCTGGGTGGTGACCTCCGCCCCGGCGTAGCCGAGGTCGCTGAGGGCGCGGCGGGCCTCCTCGAACAGGGCGTCGCGGTCCCTGATCGTCATCAGCCGCCGGCCCAGCCCGTTGACGGCGGCCAGGGCCTGGGTCTGCCGCTCCAGCCGGGTGGTGCGGGCCGCCACCTGCTCCTCCAGGTTGGCGGTGAGGGCCTGCACCCGGTCCGCCATCTGGTTGAAGCCCCGGGCCAAGGGCGCCAGCTCGTCCCGGCGGCGCTCATCGAAGCGGAGCGACATGTCCTGGCCGAAGGCCCGGACCCGCTCGCCGAAGCGCACCAGCTGGCGGAAGGTGGTGCGAGTGGCGATGAGGCCGAGGGCGAGGAGCAGAGCGGTGAGGACGAGCAGGGTGAGGGCGTACACCTGAAAGCCCTTCAGGTCGGCGGCCCGGATCGAGTTGGCGATGCGCTGGCTGTCTCCCTTGACGCTTGAGAGCGGCAGGGCTGAGATGTCGGCCAGGCCGCTGCCGCCGATCGGGGTGTAGGCCAAAAGCTCTGGCACCTTGCCGACGGTGGTCTCGAGGTCGCCGGCCAATCCCGCCTTCAGCGCCGCCCTGACCGGCGCCAGGGCGCCGAGGGTGGCCAGGGCCGCCTGGGAGAGGGCGGTCGGCGTACCAGAG
>JAJZLH010000025.1 GCA_021803575.1 Bacillota bacterium
ACTAGGACAGTGAACCACTCCGTGTACTGACCGGAGCCATACGCGGCCAAAACGACGGTCAGCCCTGACAGGGCGAGGGCGCCGGTACGCCAGGAGGTGGAGTCGGCTGCCCATGTCCGGCTCGCCCAGAGAGTGACGAGCACGAGCCCAAGCGTCACGATCAGACCCAGCAGTCCGCCGAACGCCAACAGATAGGACCCAGCAAAGAGGCCAGAGGCGATGAACAACGATCGCTCCCGGTCGGCCACTGCCATCCGCCCTTACCGCGGTCCTGATGCCACTTCCGGCCACTGTTCGCGACTCGCCACATGGCTCGTGGGCGGTCCGCGCCGATCGAGACTCGATGCCCCGTCGCAAGGCTCCAACTCGACCATGATTCAGCTAATCCGGATCATACTGAACACCGTGCACAAGCATTGTCAAGATGCTGCGCTCAGTCCAGAGATTTTTTTGAAACGAACACAGCGGCGGTCGACGCCGGAACATGAGACTCCCCGCACCGGTTTGCCGTCCGGCGCCGACTCTAGCGTTGATTCTGTCTTTGGGCCACCAGCAGGCTCCCGCCGGCCCCAGGCCGCCCGAAATCCGGGCGGACTCTCTATCCGTCTGTCACTCCCAACGTCTCTCCGCTCGTGGTGAGGCAACGACGCAGGAGGACCCGGCCGGCTGGCCGGGTCCTCCTGGTGACTGGAGATGACTCGTGTCGTCAGGTCGTGATCGGCGCCAGTTCCTCCGTTTCGTCCAGGGAGTGGCCGCGCATCTCGGGCAGAATCAGGGCGGTCAGGAGCACGCCGAGGAGAGCGACACCGGCCAGGAGGCCCATCGTGAACGGCAGCCCGCTGGCCTGCAGGATGACCGGCAGGAAGAAGGCCCCGACGAAGGCGCCCACCTTGCCGGCGGCGGCGGAGGTGCCGTGGCCGCTCCCCCTCAGGTTGGTCGGGAACACCTCGGCCGGCACGATGAAGGTGGTCGTGTTCGGCCCGAACTCGATGAAGAAGTAGCTGACGCCGTAGATGATCAGGAACAAGAACGGCAGCTTGGCGATGCCGGGTGCCAGAAAGAGCGCCCCATAGGCCAGCGCCATCACCACGAAGCCGGTCAGCTGGATGGCCTTGCGGCCCAGCCGGTCCATGTATTTGGCCGCCACCAGATAGCCGGGGATGGCGGCGACCAGGAAGATGCCAGCTGCCACCAGCGTGGTCGTGACCAGGGCGGCCCCGGGCAACAGCGCCTTCAGGATCAGCTGCGAGGAGACGCCGTTGCCGTAGAAGGCGATGTCGAGCAGAAACCAGCTGCCGGCGGTGCCAATCAGCCGTACCAGGTTCCTCCGGCTCCAGGTCTGGCGCACCACCCGCTGCGTGACCCGGGCCTTCTCCACCGCCACGTTGGTGAGCGAGGTTACCACCGCGCCAGCCTTGGCCACGTCGTCTTTGACCACCGCCAGATAGCGCGGGGTCTCTGCCATCTTCCGCCTGAGGTAGATGACCGATGCGGCGGGGATAGCACCCAGGCCGAGCATCACCCGCCAGACCAGTTCATGCGGCATGGCGGTCGACAGGAGTAGCGCTGCCACCAATGGGCCGACCAAGAGGCCCAGTCCCTGCATGGCGAACACCATGGTGACCAGGAAGCCGCGCCTCGCCCGGTTTGAGTATTCGCTCATCAGGACGGAGCTGGTTGGGTAGTCGCCGCCAACGCCGAAGCCGACCAGCACCCGGAAGGCGACCAGCCAGCCGAAGGAGGGGGCGAAGGCACAGAGGATGGCGCCCAGGGTGAGCATGCTCATCTCGATGCCGTACATCGCCTTGCGGCCGAAGCGATCCATCATCCTGCCAAATAAAAACGCCCCCACCGCCGCAGCGGCTAGGGACGTACTGTTCAGGATGGCGATATTGGCGGTGCTGAGGCCCCAGATTGGCGTCAGGATCGCCGTCACTGTACCGATGATGAACAGGTCGTAGGCGTCTGTGAAAAACCCCATCCCGGCGGTGAAGACGGTCCGCCAGTGAAAGCCCCTCAGGCCGGACTCGTCGAATCCCTTGAGGACGCTCAGCGGTGACCCATGGTCGGTCGCGCTGGCCATGCTCATGACTCCCCTCTCCTGGCTCCGGGGTGGGCTGGCGCGGTCTTGCCGACGCAACCTGATGCATCCGGGAGGTACCGTGCACGGGAAGGGTTCGCCTCCATCGGGGTCCGCCTCCTCCTCCGCGTTCGTTCGATTTCAGGATATCTGCCCGGTTGCCCGGCTTGGGTTAAGGATCGGTAAAACTCACAGCAAGGCGAAGGGGCCGGGCATGACGCCCGGCCCCTGGCTGCCAGCCCATCGGCTTTGGATCAGAGGTGGATGGCGAAGTGGAGGGCGATCAGGGGCGCCACCAGGAGGGCGACGATGTTGATGATCTTGATCATCGGGTTGATGGCAGGGCCGGCGGTGTCTTTGAAGGGGTCGCCCACCGTGTCTCCGGTCACAGAGGCGGCGTGGGTGTCGGTGCCCTTGCCGCCGTACTTGCCGTCTTCAATCAGCTTCTTGGCGTTGTCCCAGGAGGCCCCGCCCGACGTCATGAAGATGGCCAGGAAGAGGCCGACCACGATCGAGCCGATGAGCAGGCCGCCCAGGGCCACCGGGCCGAGCAGGACGCCGATCACGATCGGGGCGAACACCGGGATCAGGGCCGGCACGAACATCTCGCGCAGCGCCGCCTTGGTCACGATGTCGACGGAGCGGGCGTAGTCAGGCTTCTGGGTGCCGGCCATGATGCCCGGCATCTCACGAAACTGCCGGCGCACCTCGTTGACGACGTGGAAGGCGGCTCGGCCCACGGCCTGGATGGTGAGCGAGGAGAAGAGGAAGGGCAGCACGCCGCCCACGAACAGCCCGACCAGCACCAGGGGGTTGGAGAGGTCGAAGGTGACCGGTCCGCCGGTGGTCTTGGTGACCTCCTGGGTGTAGGAGGCGAACAGGGCGATCGCCGCCAGGGCGGCCGAGCCGATGGCGTATCCCTTGGTCAGGGCCTTGGTGGTGTTGCCGACGGCGTCCAGGGGGTCGGTGGTGTTGCGCACGTCTTCCGACATCTCCGCCATCTCGGCGATGCCGCCGGCGTTGTCGGTGATGGGGCCGTAGGAGTCCAGCGTGACCACGATCCCCGCCTGGGACACCAGGCCGATGGCGGCGATGCCGACGCCGTAGACGCCGCCGAAGTGGTAGGCGACCAGGATGCCGGCACCGATCACCAGCACCGGCAGGGCGGTGGACTTCATGCCCACGGCCAGCCCGGCGATCACGTTGGTGGCGTGGCCGGTCTGCGAGGCCTCAGCGATGCCGCGGGTGGGTCCGTACTTGTGCGAGGTGAAGAAGTCAGTCAGGTACATCAAGGCCACCGTCACCAGGATGCCGACGGCGGCGGCGTAGAAGAGGTTGAGGCTACCCATCAGGGACTGGACCACAAAGAAGAAGCCAATCAGGGAGAGCACGGCGCTGACCCACACGCCGCCGTACAGAGCGCCCATGATCTTGTCAACGCTGCCGCCGGAGGTGCGCATGCTGAAGATGCCGAGCACGGAGGCAACCACAGCGACACCGCCCAAGATCAGGGGCAAGATGACGCCCTGGGTCGAGTGCAGGTAGAGGTAGCCGAGCAGCATCGCCGCCACAGCGGTGACGACGTAGGTTTCGAACAGGTCAGCGGCCATGCCGGCGCAGTCGCCGACGTTGTCCCCGACGTTGTCGGCGATCACCGCCGGATTCCTGGGGTCGTCCTCGGGAATGCCAGCCTCCACCTTGCCGACCAGGTCGGCCCCCACGTCGGCGGCCTTGGTGTAGATGCCGCCGCCCAGACGGGCGAAGACCGAGATCAGGCTGGCGCCGAAGCCAAAGCCGATGATGGCGGTCGGGTTGCCGGCGATCACGGTCAGGACGGTGGTGCCCAAAAGCGCCAGTCCGACCACCAAGAGTCCAGTCACGGCCCCGCCTCGGATGGCCGTGCGAAGTGCCGGTCCAACGCCATGGGTCGCGGCTTGGGCAGCACGCACGTTGGCCCTCACCGCCACGTTGAGGCCGACGTAGCCGGCCGAGGCGGAGAGCACGGCTCCGATCACAAAGAAGACAGCTGTCTCGAGAGACAGCACCAGTGCCATCACCACGAACAGGGCGACCGCCACGATGGCGACCGTCCGGTACTGCCGGTTCAGGTAGGCGGTGGCCCCCTCCTGAATGGCCCTCGAGATCTCCTGCATGCGAGCGGTCCCCGCATCCTGACGCAGAACCTGCACGATCAGGCCGACGCCGGTCAGGATGGCGATCAGCGCTGCCACGATGGGAATCCAGACGCTGCCGAAGGTCACTAATCTGCGCGCACCACTTCGGGTGCACTCCCTCCCTCACTGAGATCTGGGCCGCGGCCGTGTCCGACGCATAACGATACCAAAAATCTGCAGATCGTTACACCATCTATTGCACGGGCGGCCAGATCGCAGCCTGGGAGCAAGGCCGGCTCACCGTTGCGCTGGCTCCCCTCCCCCTCGGCAGGGCCAATCCGGGTCAGGCGGTTACGGCGGACCGATGGTCCAATAGTTCGGGAAGTTGGCGGTCTCGATCTGATTGTAGTTGGCGATCGAACCGTGCAGCCACGGCGAGACCTCGAGCGGCGGGTTCAGGTCCGGCAGCCACAGCAGGCCGGGCAGAATTCTGGCGGTGTACGCCAGGTAGGCGGTCATCGCCGACCTGGCCTCGGCCGGCGTGCCCGGGGCGTAGGTGGCGGCGATCAACCGCTCCAGCGTAGGATCCTGAAAGTCGCCGATGTTGATAAAGCCGGTGGGCGAGAAGAGGGCGCCACCGGTCGGGTAGAAGTCCGGCTGGTAGCACCATCCCCCGTCATACCAGGTGGCCCAGGTGGCGGCCGTCGCCGGGCCCAACTGGTCATTGAAGCTGGACATGGTGGCAGCTTCGAACGGCGTGGCCTTGATCCCCTCCTTGGCCCAGTCCTGGGACAGGACGTTCAGGAACTTGACGACAGGGCTGGGCGAGAAGGGCGGCAGGAACAGCCTGAAGCTGAGCGAGACCGGTTTGCCGTCGATGGTCTTGGTCATGACCCCGTTGTTCTCCGCCCAGCCGTCGGCCAGGAGGAGAGATTTCCCCTTGGCCGGATCGTAGGCGAG
>JAJZLH010000054.1 GCA_021803575.1 Bacillota bacterium
TGAGAGATCCCAGACCCGGCGTCCAGCCGGGGCGAGAGGGCGAGGTCATCCAGGTGCTGACCAATCCGGCCTGCCTGATGCGGACGGTGGCGGTCGCTTGGTCCGACGGCGAGAGCGAAGAGGTTGAGGAGACGCTGTTCGGACCGCTCGATGACTGACTCCCGACCACGCCATGGCAGCAGGAGACGGCAGCGGGAAGGAGAAGGCAACGGCGAGGTCCTGTACACTGAGGTTTTCCGCGCCCTGGCTCGGCCAGAGCGCCCAGGGTGGAGGTGACGGTCGTGGGCACAGATTGTGCGCTGGTCTGGCGAGCAAGGAGCCCCGGCCTAGCGCCACGCCATAGCCGACGCGCCAGCATGCACGCCGGCTGCCTTCACCGGGGGGAGGAGCCGGGCCGGGGCCCAGACGAGCCCACCGCCCACCGCCGCCGGAAACAAAGGTCCTCAGGGTTTGCCGGAGCGGCGCCGATGCTGGCCATGACCCGCTGTTCCGCTGGTACCGGATCCCGATTCCAGTCCGTGGAGAGGGTGAGATAGGATGGCAATGCCGATGACTGGCCCGGCGCAGGGCCGACTGCTGTATCCCTTGGTTCGAGATCACGGAAAGCTGCGCCGAGCATCCTGGGACGAGGCCCTGACCCGTGCGGTGGCTGGGCTGGAGCGGGTGCGCAACGAGTACGGCCCCGATGCCGTCGGCTGCTTCAGCTGCTCAAAGTCGAGCAACGAGTTGAACTTCTTGGCCCAGAAGTTCGTGCGGACGGCGATCGGCACCAACAATATCGACAGCTGCAACCGTACCTGACACGCCCCTAGCGTCGCAGGTCTTGCGACGGCGTTTGGCTCCGGGGGCGGCACCGTTTCGTACGAAGAGATGGAGAACACGGACCTGATCATCCTGTGGGGGTCGAATGCCAGGGAAGCGCACCCTGTCATGTTCCACCACATGATGAAGGCAGTGCGGAGGCGCGGCGCCAAGCTGGTGGTTGTGGATCCTCGGCGGATCTCCGGCACCGAGTTTGCCAGCATGTACCTGCCGGTCGAGGTCGGCAGCGACGTGGCCCTCGCCAATGCGGTCGGCCACGTCATCCTGGAGGAGGGCCTCCAGAACACCGAGTTCATCGAGGCTGCCACCGAGGGCTTCGCGGCCTATCGGAAGACGGTCGAGGCGTACCGCCCCGAGGACGTTGAGGACATGACCGGCGTCGACGCCCAGTTGGTGCGGCAGCTGGCCCGCCTCTATGCCACCTCCAAGCGGGCGATCCTGTGCTGGACGCTGGGCATTACGGAGCATCACAACGCGGTGCAAAACGTACACGCCCTGATCAACCTCGGCCTGCTCACCGGCCACGTCGGTCGCTACGGGAGCGGTCTGGCGCCGCTGAGGGGTCAGAACAATGTGCAGGGCGGCGGCGACATGGGCGCCTTGCCCAATCGCCTCCCGGGCTTCCAGGACCTCACCAATCCGGAGATCCGTCAGCGCTTCTCGGAGCGGTGGGGCGTGCCGGTCCCGGAAAAGGTGGGCAAGCACCAGAGCGCCATGTTCAAGGCGATGGCCGACGGCGAGATGCGGGCGCTCTACGTAATCGGGGAGAACCCTGTGCAGTCCGAGGCCAACCTGCACCACGTGCGCTCTTTGTTCGACGGGCTCGACTTCCTCTTGGTCCAGGACATCTTCCTGACGCCGACCGGGGAGCGAGCCGATGTGGTGTTGCCGGCCACCGCCAGCTGGGCGGAGGCAGACGGCACGGTCACCAGTTCCGAGCGCCGCGTGCAGCGTCTGCGGCCCGCACTGAAGCCTCCAGGCGAGGCCAGGGATGACCTGTGGATCGTCGAGGAGCTGGCGATCCGCATGCACACGCCGGGATGGAGCCACCGCAGCGCCGAGCAGACCTGGGACGAACTGCGGGCGCTGTCCCCCATTCACGCCGGGATGAGTTACTCGCGACTGGAGCAGCTGGGCGGCATCCAGTGGCCCTGCCCCAGTGAGGATCACCCGGGCTCGCCCTTCCTGCATGGGCGGCTTTGGGAGAGGCCGGTCGTGGGCAAGCGGGCACCCTTTGTGGTCGCAGATCACGAGCCGACAGCCGAACGCGTGGATGGCGAGTATCCGTTCATGCTGACGACGGGCCGCCGGCTCGCCGCCTATAACACCGGTGTGCAGTCTCGTCACTATGCAGCACCGCGCGGCCACTACGAAACGCTTGATATGTGCAGCGAGGACATGGAGAGGCTGGGCCTTGCCGACGGCGACCTCTGCCGGGTGACGTCCCGGCGGGCGAGCGTCGAAGTCCGGGTCAGCCGCAGCCGCAAGATGCATCCCGGCCTTGTGTTCATGAGCCTCAATCATCCAGATGAAGTAGCCACCAACCTGTTGACCCTCGATGCCACAGATCCGGTGGCGGGAACGGCCGAGTTCAAGGCCACGGCGGTCCAGGTCGAGCGGGTCCAGACCGGTGTGCCGGTCGGCCACGCAATCGGAGAGGCGGTTGACAGCCATCATGCCTGAGCCTGACGCCGCGGTGATGAACCGGGTGCGTACCTTGATTGACGAGACGGGCTCCGAGCGGACACAGCTGCTGGAGGTGCTGCACAAGGTGCAGGCCGAGTTCCAGCACATCCCGAGAGCCGCCGCCGAGGCCATCGAGCAAGCGATGAACGTGCCAGTCGCTGACACATACGGCGTCGTCACCTTCTATGACCTCCTGACCGAGCGCCCGGTGGGGCGTAGCGTGCTGCGCATCTGCGAGGACGTACCCTGCTGCCTGCACGGATCCGAAGAGCTGGCCAGGGAGGCGGAGCAGCGTCTGGGCCCAGAGGGCCAGCCCTCGGCCGACGGAGCTGTGTCCTGGACACGCTGTGCCTGCCTCGGGCTGTGCGACCGGGCTCCGGCCGCACTGTACGAGGAGAAGCCACTCGCCCCGCTTCACCACCAGGACATCGCCAGCATCGGTGATCGCCGTGCATGAGGCGGTATTGTTGCGTAGGCGCCAGAACAAGCAGCGGGATCTGAAGGCCTACACCGCCTCCGGCGGCCTCACCGCCTTGGCCAAGGCGCACAGCATCGGTCCAGAGGAGACAGTGCGCATCCTGACCGACAGCGGGCTGGTCGGCCGCGGCGGCGCCGCCTTCCCAGCGGGGCGCAAGTGGGAATCGGTGCGCACCGCCGCCGACCCCACCCGCTATGTGGTGCTCAACACGGATGAGAGTGAACCCGGAACCTTCAAGGACCGGGTGATGATCGAGTCCGACCCGTTCATGGTCCTGGAGGGCCTGCTGATCGCCTGCTATGCCGTGTCGGCGAGTTGCGCCTACATCTACGTGCGGGGCGAATACGGCGGGATCGCCGAACTCCTGGAGCGGAGCCTGGATGAGCTCCGACGGGCCGGACACCTGGATGGCATCGCCCCCGGCGGCCGTCCACTGCCGGTCGAAGTCCGCCACGGCGGCGGCGCCTACATCTGCGGTGAGGAGACGGCACTGTTCCGGTCGATCGAAGGCTACCGTGGCGAGCCGATGGCCAAGCCGCCCTTCCCGACGGTGGCGGGCCTCTTCCGCAAGCCGACCGTCGTCAACAACGTGGAGACGATGGCCAACGTGCCAGACATCATCGCCTTCGGAGCGAAGACCCTGCGCAGCCGAGGAACCGAGCGTTCACCCGGCACCAAGCTCTTTTCCGTGTCTGGTCATGTCGCCCGGCCGGACACCTACGAGGTGCCCTTTGGCACACCGCTCAAGGAGCTATTGGAGCTGGCGGGCGCCAGGGCGGATGACCTGCAGGCGGTGCTGTTGGGGGGCGCTGCTGGCACCTTTGTCTTCCCCAAGGACTTCGACCTGGCACTGAGCTACGAGGGCGTCGCCGAACGGAAGGCAACCCTAGGCTCCGGCGCCGTGATCGCCTTCGACCGCCAGACCAATCTGTGGCAGGTGGCTGAACGCCTGGGCAGGTTCTTCGCCCATGAGTCCTGCGGCCAGTGCGTGCCCTGCCGGGTCGGCACTCGGCGCCAGCACGAGATGCTGGAGACCCTTGCCAACGGCCACGGGCGCGGTGACGAGCGCAGCCTTCTGCTGCGCCTCAGTCAGGTGATGACCGACGCCTCGATTTGCGGACTGGGCCAGACCGCCGCTACCGCGGTGCGAAGCTTAATGGATGCCGAGTCGGCCGGTCTGCTCGCACACTAGGGGGAGTGAAGATGGCGGACGAGTTCACCATTCTGGTCGATGGCAAGCCGGCTGAGGCCAAGCAGGGAGAGACCCTGCTGGAGGTGTTGCGCCGTGAGCAGATCGAGACACCGACGCTGTGCAACCATCAGCACCTGACTCCGGCCAAGACGTGCCGGGCCTGCGTCGTGGAACTCAAGGGGAGCAGACCCTTGGTCGCCTCCTGCGAGCGCAAGGCAGAGCCAGGCATGGAGGTGCGGACCGATTCCGAGCGGGTGCAAAATGCGCGCCAGGGTGTGTTTGAGCTGCTGCTCAGCCAAAACGACGTGTCGACGGCACCGGGCCTGGTCAGCCAAGCCCAGGCACTGGGCGCCGATCCTGAACGCTACCGTGGGCAGCGCTATGAGCGGGGCTTCTTCGACGACAACCAGCTCTACGTGCGCGACTTTGACAAGTGCATTCTGTGCTACCGCTGCGTCGAAGCCTGCGGGCCAGACGTTCAGAACACCTTCGCCCTGACGGTGGCGGGCCGCGGCTTCACCGCCGGCATCTCGGCCGGCTTCGATGAGACCCTGGTGGACTCCGCATGCGTCTTCTGCGGCAACTGTGTCGAGGTCTGCCCGACCGGGGCGCTGATGGATCGGCGCGAGCACACGCTGCGCCAAGAGGGCCGCTACGACGAGAGTCAGCAGGACATCGTGCAGACCACCTGCGGATACTGCGGCGTGGGTTGCCAGCTGGAGCTGCACGTCGACCGCAAGCGGAATGAGATCGTGAAGGTGACCAGTCCCAGCCAGCATCCGATCACGCTCGGGTTCCTGTGTGTGAAAGGCCGCTACGGCTACAGCTTCGTCGAGGCTGCAGAGCAGCC
>JAJZLH010000017.1 GCA_021803575.1 Bacillota bacterium
GGCCCGTCTCCAGCAGGCGGCGCTGGGCCGGCCGGCCGGCCCGCCCCACTTCCTCTATGTGGACGAGTTTCAGACCTTCGCCACCAGCTCTTTCGCCCAGTTTCTGGACCTGGCCCGCCAGGACCGGCTGGGGGCGGTGCTGGCGCACCAGAACCTGGGCCAGTTGCCGGAGTCGCTGATCCAGTCCGTCCTCGCCAATTGCCGGAACCGGGTGCTGCTGGGCGGCGTCTCTGGAGAGGACCTCAGCCGGCTCAGGGACACCCTGGGCGCCAAGATGGGGGTGCGGGTCAGCGAGGACGCCAGCGGCCAGGTGAAAAGCCGCACCCTGGTGATGGAGACCAAGTTCCGGCCCGAGATGGTGCACCAGATGCCGCGCGGCCTGGCCATCGCCCAGGTGGTGTTCCGGGGCCGGCTGCTGGACCCGCGGCTGATCCGTCTGCCCACGCCCCGTGCTTCCTGAGGCGGTGCGCCGGCTGGGCGTGCTGAGCGCCCGCCAGCGCCGGCAGCTGGAGGGCGTGGGGGCGAGCCGGCGGGCGCTCAGGCGAGATGGCTTCGCCTACCACCCCGGGCGGCGGGTGTGGTGCCAGGGCCCCGTGCCCCGCCTGCTCGCCCACCAGCTGGCGGTGGGTGAACTGTTGGTGGCGGCCGTCGCCCTCGGTCAGGATCCAGCCGCCCTCACCGTGGCGCCGCTCCTGCCCTACCGCTCGCCGGCAGGCGGCCGGCGCAGTCTGGACCCAGACGCCCTGCTCCGCCTGGGCGGGCTGCCGGTGGCGATCGAGGTGGACATGGGCACGGAGTCGGCAGGCGTGCTCCGCCACAAGTGGTACCGCTACCGGGAGTACCGGCAGGAGGTGGTGGCCCTGCCCCTGTTGGTGGTGGCACCGCCCGGGCGCCACCGCCTGGTCCGGGCCACGCTGGCGGCGTCGGGCCTGGACCGGGTCGGCGTCGGCCAGGACCTCGCCAGGGCGCTCGAGTCGCTCCGGGCGGAGCCGGCGTGAGCAGGCGGCGGCGCCAGGGGCGGGGGCTCCTGGTCGGCGCGGTGATCATGGCGCTCATCGGCTTCGGGGTGCACCGCGGCCTGATCGCCCTCACGAGCCTGCCCAAGGCGGCGCTGCCCCAGACGGTGCTGGTGGTGGGCACAGCGCCGGCCCAGGGCCCGAGCGGCATTGTGACGGTGGCGACGGTGCTGCTTCTGGTCCACCACAGCCGGGGACAGAGCGAAGTCCTGATCATCCCGGCCAACACCCGGGTCAGCCTCGGCGCCTACGGCCCCCAGGAGATCGGGCGCGCCTACACCTTCGGCGGCCCGAGCCTCCTGGCCAGGGAGGCGGCGGCGCTGGTCGGGATCACCCCGCCCCCCACCGCCGTACTGCCGGCGGTGGTCCTGGCCGAGGAGGTGAGTCAGCTGGGCGGCGTGGCCGTGGGCGGCCGCACTCTGAGCGGCTCCCAGGTGGTAGCCAGCTGGCAGGCTGCTGCCGGATCGGGCGCGCCGGCGGCCCAAGCTGCCACCGACGCCCTCCTGCCCAAGCTGGCCGCCCCCGGTCAGTGGCTGAAGGCGCCGCTCTTCGCCGAGACGCTCTGGGCCAACAGCACTGGCAGCCTGCCCTGGAGCACCCTGATCGCTGCGGCCAGGGTGTGGGGGGAGGCAACCAGTCCTCTCACTGCCGTGTTGCCAGGCGCCGTCCTCCGCTTCCAAGCCGGGGACCAGTGGCTGGTGCTGGGGGTGGACGCCGCCCAGGCCTGGCGTGAGCTTTTGGCAGGGCAGGCGCCGCCCGTCCAGGACAGCCGGGCCGAGGCGGCGGCGGCCGCCCTGGAGCAGGGCAAATAGGCGCCTTGCCTGGGCCGTCGGCTCGGGCTATGGTGGAGCCACGAAGACAAGTCCAGGTCACAGGTGGGGGGAAGCGCCATGAGCCTGTCAAGCGAGTCGGCGGCCAGGGTCCAGGAGCTGGAGCGGCGGATTGAGACGCTGCGCCGGCGGGCAGCGGAGCTCAAGCCCAACGAGCGCAACGAGGCGTTTCGCAAGATCAACCTGATCGAGGACGAGATCGCCCGCATCCTGACGCCGAACCAGTTGCTGCACTGACGGCCCCTTCTGAATAACTGCAAACGCATTGCCGCCTGCCGCGATGCGAGCGCGCGCCGGCGCGGCCCCCGGCCCGTCGGCCCGAGATCCGTCGCCTGCTTGTTGTGAAGGTCAGGAGAGTCCTGGCCTCTCCAATGCACGCCGACCTGAACAAAGAGCGTGTGAGATAGTAAAGTGTTCATTGGATGACAAGGACGAAAAGGATGTGCCATGATCATGATCCTGGCCAAGATCAGCGCCAAGGGCCAAGTCAACATCCCGAAGTCGGTGCGAGAGCGGCTGAACGTGCGGGCGGGAGATCGCATTGGCTTTGACCTCAGCGGTGAGTCGGTGGCCTTGGTGCCGGTGCGGGCGGCCGAGCCATCGGAGCTGAGAGGCGCCTTCCGGGCCAGCCGTCCGCTGCCGGACCTTGGACGCATCCGCCAGTTGCATCAGGACGAACTGGGGAAGGCCTATACGGAGGGTAAAGATGGCGGCCGCTAGGACCTGCCTGGTGGATGCGAACGTCGTGCTCAGCTTCCTGGACGGCCGACCGGAGGGGCAAGCCAGGGCGGCAGAGGCGCTCTTCGCCAAAGCCGCCCGAGGTGAGCTTGAGATCTGGGTACACCCGGCGGTGATGGCTGAGGTGGTCTATGTGGCGACCTCCCGATATGGACTGGCCCTTGACCGGAAGCACATGGCAGACGTCGTGGCCAGGTTTCTGGTCATGGACGGCATCGTGGCGGACGGCCGGGAGGCCGTGCTTCAAGCGCTGGCCATCTACGCGGCCAGCAGCCTGGATTGGGTGGACGCCCTGCTCCTGGCCCATCTGGACCAGCGCCAGGTCTTCACCTTTGATGCCGAGATGATTGCCAGAGGTGCCAGCCAGCTGGCCTGAGGCACACCAGCGGCCAGATCGTGTTCAATCCCCTGCCCCGCTCCGGGCGTAGCCGGGCCGGAGCCGGCGGCGGACGATGCCGAAGACCAGTGAGAGCTCCGGCACCTTGAGCCAGCGGGCCACGGCCACGAACACCACCACCCCGACCAGGATCGGTGCCAGAAGCTGGATCAGGTCGGCCACCAACGGTGGGCCGACCACCAGGTTGTGGGCGATGGCCAACCCGGCGCTGAGCAACACCGCCGCCATGGCCAGGGTGGCGAGGCCGGTGCGCCAGGTGGCGTCCCACAGCCGCCTCCCGCCCAGCCGGCCCAGCCGCCTGCGCAGCGCCCACAGCGTGATGCCGGCGTTCAGAAAGCCGGTCAGGGAGAAGGCCAGGGCCAGGCCGCGGAAGGAGAAGAGGCGGATCAGGATGAGGTTCAGGACGAGGCCGATGGCGACGCTCAAGAGGCCGGTGCGGAGCGGCGTGGTGGTGTCCTCCATGGCGTAGAAGGCCCGGCTGATGATCTCGTAGGCGCCGTAGCCGACGATGCCGATCGAGTAGAAGAGCAGCGCCCCCGCCGTGACGGTGGTCGCTTCGTCGGTGAAGGCGCCGTGCTGGAACAGGATGCGGATGATGGGGTGGGCCAGGATGATGAGGGCGACCGAGGCCGGGATGGAGAGGAACAAGACGGCCCGCAGCGCCTCCGTAAACAGGCTGCGGAAGGCGTCATGGTCCTTGGCCACCGCCTGCCGGGTCAGGCTGGGCAGCATGGCGATGCCGATCGAGGTGGCGACCAGGATCGGCACCAGCATGATCCGGGAGCTGATGACCAGGGCGTTGATGGTGCCCCCGGGCAACAGCGAGGCCAGGAAGATCTGATTGAACAGGAGGTTGATCTGGGCGATGGACAGCCCGATCATCACCGGCAGCATCAGGCGGCCGATCCGCCGGACGCCGGGATGTCGGATGTCGAGCGACCAGGTGAACTTCGGCTTGAGCCGCCAGGTGCCCCACAGCTGGACCAGGAAGTTCAAGAAGGCACCGACCACCGTGGCCCAGGCGAAGGCAGCGATGCCGAGCCGCCCGGCCAGGGTGACGCCCATCACGATGATGGTCGTGTTGTAGACCAGGGGCCCGATCGAGGTGGCGAGGAAGGTGTTGTAGGAGAACTCGGTGCCGATCAGCACGCCGTTCAGGCTGTGGAACAAGATGGCCAGGATGGTGATCCTGGTCAGCATCACGGTGAAGGTGAACTTGGCCGGGCCGAAGCCGGGGGCGATCAGCTTGACGAAGAGGGGGGCGAAGATCAACCCGAGCAGGATGATGGCGCTCATGCCGACCAGGGTCAGCGAGAAGGCGATCGAGACCACCCGCCAGCCCTCGTCCTCCTGCTGTTCGTGGATGTAGCGGGCGATCACCGGGATGAAGGCCGAGGAGACGGCGCCGCCGATCAGGATCAGGTAGAGGGTGTCCGGGAACAGGTAGGCCGTGTTGTAGGCGTCTGTGATGTTGTTCTGGCCGAACAGGGCGGCGATCACGGAGTTGCGGAAGAAGCCCAGGATGCGGGACAGGAACAGAGCGGACCCGACCAGGGCTGCCGCCGAAACCAGGGCCGTCTTGGTCGATTGGCTGCGGGACACGGCCACGCCCCTTCGCTGGCTTGGCTTGTACCGGGCCCCATTATCGCATAGCCTCAGGGCGAGGGAATGGCGGGAGCGGCGTGGTGGCGAGGAGGTGGCGGGTTGCGGATGGTGGTCCGGATCGCCGTCCTGATCGGCGTGCTGATGGCCATGGTGTCGTGGGCCCTGACCCTGCTCACCTCCGCCTTCCCGGGCAGCTGGGTGGGGGTGCTGTCCAGCCTCCTGCCCATCGTGGGGCTTCTGGTGCTGGCCTGGCTGGGCTGGCGGGTGGGCGCCCAGAGCGGGTCGGCGGTGTGGGGCGGCGTGGCCGGCATCGTGGCCGGCGGGCTGTTCGCGCTGCTCACGGCGGTGCCTGAGCTCTACCTGGTGGCCCCGACCAGGATTCTGCTCAGCCCCGGGGCGAAGGGAGTGACGGTGCTTCTGGCCGTGCTCACCACTGCCCTGCTCTCGGGCGCGGTGGCGCTGGCCGGCGCCAGCGTCGGCCAGGCCCAGCGCCTGCGCCGGGAGAGGGCCGCCCTCGGCGGCGAGCGACCAAAAGACCTGGAGGGGACGGTGCCAAGATGAGGCTGTTCATCGACTCGGCCAATCTGGATGAGATTCGGGAGGCTGCCTCCTGGGGCATCATCTCCGGCGTCACCACCAACCCCACCCTGGTTGCCAAGGAGGGCGCCGACTTCCACCAGCGGGTGCGCGACATCTGCCAGGTGGTGCAGGCCCCGGTCTCGGCCGAGGTGACCGCCACCGAGGCGCCGGCCATGGTGGAGCAGGGCAAGCGCCTGGCCGATCTGGACGAGAACGTGGTGGTCAAGGTGCCGGTCACGCCGGAGGGCCTGGCCGCCTGCGCCGCCCTGACCGCCCTCGGCATCGACGTCAACGTCACCTTGATCTTCACCGCCAACCAGGCCCTGATGGCCTCCCTGGCCGGTGCCCGCTACGTGTCGCCGTTCGTCGGCCGCCTCGACGATGTCGGCCAGGATGGCATCCTGCTGGTGCAGACCATCCGCGACGTGTTCGACTACAGCTTTTCTGCCGAGCAGCGCCGGGCCGAGATCATCGCCGCCTCGATCCGCCACCCGGTGCACGTCGAGCGGGCGGCCCTGGCCGGCTCCGACATCGCCACCTGCCCGTTCGGTGTCCTCAAGCAGCTGTTCCGCCACCCCCTCACCGATCAGGGACTGGAGAAGTTTCTCGCCGATTGGAACAAGGCCCAAGAGAAGGCATGATCGCCGAAGACCTCTTGGCCGCCACCGAGCAGGCGGCCATCGCCGTCTGGCCGCTGGTCGGCAAGCGGGACAAGCTGGGCGCCGATCAGGCCGCGGTGGCGGCCCTGCGCCAGGTGCTGGCCCGAGCGCCCATCCTGGGCCGGGTGGTGATCGGCGAGGGGGAGATGGACGAGGCGCCGATGCTCTACCGCGGCGAGCGGCTGGGCCGCGGTCGCCGCCAGATGGATATCGCCGTCGACCCCCTGGAAGGCACCAACCTCACCGCCAAGAACCAGCCCGGCGCCGTCTGCGTCATCGCCGCTGGCCCGCCGGGCAGCCTCTTGGAGGCACCGGACATGATGATGCAGCGCCTGGCCGGGCCGCCGGCCTGCCAGGGCCGCCTCTTTCTCGACCAGCCGGTCGAGGAGATGGTGCAGGAGGTGGCCCAGGCTGTCGGCAAGCCGGTGTCGGAGGTGCTGGTGGTGATGCTGGACCGGGAGCGCCACCAGGGGCTGATGGAAGGCGTGCTCAGGGCCGGGGCCCGCCTCCGCCTCATCTCGGACGGCGACGTGATGCCGTCCGTACTGGCAGCGGTGGAAGGGTCAGGCGTGGACCTGGTGCTGGGCTCGGGCGGTGCACCAGAGGGCGTCCTGGCGGCGGTGGCCATCGCTGCCCTGGGCGGTGTGTTTGAGGGCCGCCTCCTGCCGGAGGGCACGAGCGAGCAGGCGGCGATGGCCGCACTCGGCCTCAGGCCGGGTGCGGTGCTGGGAGTGAAGGACGTGGTCAGCCGGCACGGCGTCTTCTGCGCCACCTCGGTCACCGGCGGCTGGCAGCTTGACCCGCCGGCCGTGATCGGGGGGTCGATCTGGGTGCACTCGCTGGTGGTGGACGGCACCGCCCACACCGTGCGCCGCATCCACTCCCGTTACCCGGTCGCCAGGTCCTGAACTGAGCGTTGGCCCGTGCCGGCCAGAGGACGATTGTGTGGTACAATGCCCTCTGCATCGAATTTTGTGGTGAGGTGGAACCCTCGTGAAAGCCGGCATTCATCCCCGCTATCAGAAGACAACCATCACCTGCGCCTGCGGCGCCACCTATGAGGTGGGCTCGACCAAGGAGCACATCCGGGTCGACGTCTGCGCCGCCTGCCACCCCGTGTTCACCGGCACGCAGAAGATCCTGGACGCCGCTGGTCGGGTGGAGAAGTTCAAGAAGAAGTACGGTCTTTAGCCTCACTGCCTGGTCCAGGGGCGCCCTCCGGGGCGTCCTGTGGGCGCGCCTCGGACGGAGGGAGAGCCGATGAGGGGCCCGGAGACGTCGGCGGCGGAGCGGATCGAGGCTCTCCGGCTGCGCCGTGGTGAGATCGAGCTGGCGCTCGGGCAGCCGGGGGCCTGGGACGACCCGGCCGCCACCGCCCAATTCAGCCGCGAGCTAGCCGAGATCAGCGAGCAGATCGCGCTCTGGGACAGGCTCACCGATCTGCGGCGGGCCCTGACGGACGCATTGCGCATGGCCGCCGAGGAGGGCGACCAGGAGCTGGTGGCGCTGGCCGAGGAGGAAGCGAGCCGGCTTGAGGGGGAGATCCAAACGGCCGAAGCGGCCTGGCGGGCCCTGGCCATGCCGGCCGACCCCAGGGACAACCACGACGTGATCCTGGAGGTGCGGGCCGGTACCGGCGGCGACGAAGCCGCCCTGTTTGCGGCCGATCTCCTGCGCATGTACACCCGCTACGCCGAGCGGCAGGGCTGGCGGTACGAGGTGCTGGAGATGGCTGAGAACCAGATCGGCGGCCTGCGCGAGGGCATCGCGTCGATCCGCGGTAAGGGCGCCTTTCGCCAGCTCCGTCACGAGAGCGGCGTGCACCGGGTGCAGCGGGTGCCAGAGACCGAGGCCCAGGGCCGCATCCACACCTCCACGGCGACGGTGGCGGTGCTGGCCGAGCCGGCCGATGTGGAGATCACCATCCGCCCCGAGGAGCTCCGCATCGAGACCCATCGCGCCTCCGGGGCCGGCGGCCAGCACGTCAACAAGACCGACTCCGCCATCCGCATCGTCCACCTGCCGACCGGTCTGGTGGTGACCTGCCAGGACGAGCGCTCGCAGCACAAGAACCGGGACAAGGCGATGCGGGTGCTGCGCGCCCGGCTGTTCGAGCAGGCCAGCCAGGCCCAGCAGGAAGAGACGGCCTCGGCCAGACGGAGCCAGGTCGGCAGCGGCGACCGCAGCGAGCGCATCCGCACCTACAATTTTCCCCAGGGCCGGGTCACCGACCACCGCATCGGCCTCACCCTCTACCATCTGGCCGAGGTGCTGGACGGCGATCTGGTGGAGCTGATCGATGCCCTGAACCGAGCCGAGGAAGAAGCCGCCCTGACGTGAGCGGCCGGGACCTCCTGGCCGAAGCCAGCCGGCGGCTGGACCGCCTGGACGCCCGGCTGATCGTGGCGGAGGCCAGCGGGCGGGCCTTCGACCAGGTCGATGACCCGACCTGGCCGGACCTCACCTGGAGCCAGGTGGAGAGGGCCAGGCGCATGGTGCGGCGCCGGGCCGAGGGGTGGCCTTTGGCCTATCTGCTGGGCCATCGGGGCTTTTGGGATATGGAGCTGGGCGTGGACCCAAGGGTGCTCTGCCCACGCCCCGAGACCGAGTTGCTCCTGGAACTGAGCCAGAGGGTGCCGATGGCAGACGGCGCCTGGGCGCTGGACGTCGGCACCGGCTCCGGTGCGCTGGCCATCGGACTGAAGCGGCTCCACCCGAACTGGCAGGTCGCCGGCAGCGACCGCTCGCAGGCCGCCCTCCAGGTAGCCCGGGCCAACGGCAGGCAGTGGGCGCCAGAGGTGCACTGGTGGTGGGGCGACCTGCTCGCTCCGGCCAGGGGGCGTGGCATCACGCCCCAGCTGGTGGTGGCCAATCTGCCCTACGTGGCACCAGGCGACCGGGTGGACCCGGCGGTGCGCCATGAGCCGGCCTGCGCGGTGTGGGGCGGGGCGGACGGCCTCAGCCCGATTCGCCGTCTCGTGGCGGAGGCGGCAGGGTTGCTGCCGGCTGGCGGCCGACTCATGCTGGAGGTGGGCGCAGGCCAGGCCGAGCGGGTTTTGGCCCACGGGCGGGGCCTCTTTCACGGCGAGGCCACGGTTCATCCCGATCTCAGCGGCCAGGGGCGGGTGGTGGTCTTCTGTCAGGGCGGTTAGAGTCCGGCTGGGTCGTAGAGCCGAGCGAGGCGGCGCTGGCTCTGGCCGCCGGCCTGATCCGGGCCGGCCGGCTGGTCGCCATGCCGACCGAGACCGTATACGGCCTGGCCGCCAATGCCCTCGACCCCCTGGCCTGCACCGCCGTCTATGCCCTGAAGGGCCGCCCCGCCGACAACCCCCTGATCGTGCACGTCTGGGACCTGGGCCACGCCCAGACTCTGGCCCGCACCGACTCCCGGGCCGAGCAGCTGGCGGGGGACTTCTGGCCGGGACCTCTCACCCTGGTGCTGGAGCGCAAGGACGGCCTGGGCACGGTGGCGCTACGGGCGCCGGTGCATCCGGTGGCCCGCCAGCTGATCTGGCTGAGCGAACGGCCGCTGGCGGCACCCTCCGCCAACCTCTCCGGACGGCCCAGCCCCACCACCGCCCAGCACGTGGCAGAGGACCTGGGCGGGACGCCGGTCCTGATCCTGGACGGCGGGCCGTCGGCCTTCGGCCTGGAGTCGACGGTGGTCGATCTGACCAAGAATCCGGCCGCCATCCTCCGCCCGGGCGCCGTGTCGGCCGAGGCGCTGGCCGCCTATGGTGTCGAGGCCAGTGCCTCCGGCAGCCGGCCTCCCTCGCCGGGCACCCGCTACCGCCACTATCGGCCGCGGGTGCCCCTGGTGGTGCTGGTGGACGGTGCCAGGGGCCGGGCGGCCGACGCGCTGGGGCCATGGGCCAGGGACCTCAGCAGCCGGGGCGAGGTGGTGGCGTGCCTGGCGGTGGGTGCGGGGCTGCCAGAGGGCGTCCTCGGCCGGAGCTTTCCGTCCGTGGAGGCGATGGCGACAGGGCTGTTCGCCGCCTTCAGAGAACTAGAGAATGAGGCGAGCGTGATTGTGGTGGCGGCGCCGGGAGCAGAGGGCCTCGGCCGGGCCATCCGCGACCGCCTGTGGCGGGCGGCGGGCGGTGTCTTCCGCACGGCCGGCGAGCCGGTCCAGCCGGAGCTGGAGAGGGGGGACTAGGAGTGCGCCTCTTCTTCGTCTGCACCGGCAACGTCTGCCGGAGCCCCATGGCTGAAGCACTGGCCCAGAAACACCCAGGCGTCGAGGCTCGTTCCGGAGGCGTCGGCGCCGCCTTTGGCGCCCCGATGTCGGAGGGGGCGAGACGGGCCCTGGCGGCGGCTGGCCTCGCCCTCCCCCACCACCAAAGCCAGGAGCCGTCGGCCGAGCATCTGGCCTGGGCGGACTGGGTGCTGGCCATGACCCAGAGCCACAAGGAAGAGCTCGTCAGCCGCTTCCCGTGGGCCCGGGACTGGGTGCTGACCCTGGGCGAGTGGGCGGGCAGCAAAGAGGACGTGGAGGACCCGATCGGCTCTACCGACCAGGTCTACGCCGCCACCATGGCGCATATCGACCGCCTGATCGAGAAGGGCCTGGCCAGCCAGGGCCCAGGGCCCCGCTACGGGTCGGCGGCCGGCGCCGACCACGCCGGCTACCTGCTGAAGGACCGCCTGCTCAGCCAGCTGCCCGCACCGGTGCTGGACGTGGGCACCCACGACCCGAGTTCGGTCGACTACCCCATCTACGCCGAGGCGGTGGCCGCTCTGGTCGGACAGGGCCGTGCCGGGGTGGGCCTCCTGGTCTGCGGCACCGGCATCGGCATGTCGATCGCCGCCAACAAGCTCATGGGCGTCCGTGCCGCCGCCGTCTCGGACGTCAGCTCGGCCCATCTGGCCAGAGCGCACAACGACGCCAATGTGATCTGCCTGGGCGAGCGCCTGATCGGTCCGGTGGTGGCGGAGGATGCGCTCCGTGAGTTCCTGGCCACCGCCTTCGAGGGCGGCCGCCACAGCCGGCGCCTGGAGGAGATCCGGGCCCTGGAGGATGCCTCCGGCCATGGACCTTAGGGACGAGGCCAAAGAGGCGCTGGCCCAGCTGGCCGAGGGCGCCCAGCTCCGGCCAGGCGCCCTGGTGGTGATCGGCTGCTCGACCTCCGAGGTGGCGGGGGCGCCGATCGGCACCGCCCCGTCCCTGGCGCTGGCCAAAGAGCTGGTTATGGGATTCGAGGCCGCGGCCAAGGAGGCCGCCCTGGTGCTGGCCTACCAGTGCTGCGAGCACCTGAACCGGGCCCTGGCCGTCGATGGCAGGGTCGTCCGGGAGCGGGGCCTGACCGAGGTCACGGCCTTCCCGCTGCCCGGCGCCGGCGGTGCTGTGGCCTCGGCCGCCATGCTGTTCGACCCCGGCCGCCACCTGGTGGAGGCGCTCATGGCGGACGGCGGCCTCGACGTCGGCCAGACTCTGATCGGCATGCACATCCGGCCGGTGGCGACGCCCATCCGGCTGGCCAGGCGGACCATCGGCCAGGCCGTCTTGACCGCCGCCTACGCCAGGCCCAAGCTGATTGGCGGCCAGCGGGCCGCCCCGGCCAGGCCGGAAGGGGTGACGTGGTGAGCACTGAGGCCGCCCGGCCCAGCTGGGAGGACTACTACGTCGACATGTCCCGCCTGGTTGCTCGGCGCTCCACCTGCCCCAGGCGGCGGGTGGGAGCGGTGCTGGTCAAGGACCAGCGACTGGTCGCCAGCGGGTACAATGGCGCGGTGCGCGGCGCGCCGCACTGCGACGAGGTGGGCTGCCTGATGGAGGACGACCACTGCGTGCGGGCCGTCCACGCTGAGCTGAACGCCATCATCCAGTGCGCCCTGGAGGGCGTCAGCTCGCGAGGCGCCACCGTCTACACCACCGACTTCCCCTGTGTCACCTGCGCCAAGGCGATGATCCAGGCCGGGGTGGAGCGGGTGGTCTACCTGGCGCCCTATCCGGACCGGCATTCTGCCCGCATCCTGACCGAAGCGGGCATCCGGCTGATGCGGGCCAAGGCCCGGCCCCAGGGCGGCTACGAGCTCGAGGAGGAGGCGGCGGCGGAAGATGGAGACGGACCGCAAGGGGCTTGAGCTGCCCCGGCTGAACGGCCTCATGCCGACTTTGGAGTCCACGGCGCTGAAGCTGATGGAGGAGGCGGGCGAACTGGGCGCCGCCATCGGCAAGGTGCGCGGGCTGTCCGGCGAGCGCCAGCGCTGGAGCGAGGATGCGGCGATGGCGCACGTGGCGGCCGAACTCCTGGATGTGGCCCAGACGGCGGTGACCATGATGTTTGTGCTGGAGAAGGACTATGGTATGGACGTGGCCCAGTTGCTTGAGGGCCACCTCGACAAGTTGCGCAGGAAGGGATATCTGGATTCGGATGCAGCGCTCGACGGCTAGGCCGGCCGACAGCCGGCGCCCGGTCCGGACCGCCCCTCTTCCCGGGCGGGCACGGGGCGCGTGATGCTGCTGGTCGCCCTGGCCATCAGCTTCGCCATCTCAGTTACAGCCACGCCGGCGATGGCCGCCTTGAGCCGGCGCTGGGGTCTCCTCAAGATGCCGGGCGGGCGGCACATCCATCCGGTGCCGGTGCCGACCCTGGGCGGCATCCCTCTCGCCCTGGCCGTGCTCGGCACCTCTGCCCTGCTCCTGGTGCCGACCGGCACGCCCCTGCTCGGGTTCTTCCTGGGCGGATTGGTGATCGTGGCGGTGGGGCTGGCCGACGACCTCAGGCCCATCGACTGGAAGCTGAAGCTGGCCGGCCAGGTGGCGGCCGGCCTGGTTTTCGCCCTCTTGGGCGGCGCCGTGCCCTTCCTGACCAACCCGTTCGTGGCCTTTGGCGCCGCCATCCCGCTGGGCTGGCTGGGCGTGCCGCTGACCGTGCTCTGGGTGGTGGCCGTGATCAACACCCTGAACCTGATCGACGGCCTGGACGGCCTGGCTGGCGGCATCGCCCTGATCGTGGCGGCGGCGATGACGCTGGTGGCCATGATCCGCCAGGAGGCGGCGGTGGCCGTGATTGCCCTCACCGTGGTCGGCGCCGCCGGTGCCTTTCTCATCTATAACTTCTGGCCGGCCAAGATCTTCATGGGCGACGTCGGGTCGGGCCTCCTGGGCTTCACGCTGGCGGCGGTGGCGGTGATCGGATCGGTCAAGGACACCACCGCCCTCACCCTGGCTGCGCCGCTGATCGCCCTGGCCCTGCCCATCTTCGACACCGGCTTCGCCATCGTCCGCCGGGTGCGGATGGGGCAGCCGATCGGCCAGGCCGACCGCGACCATATCCATCACCGCCTCCTCGGCCGCGGCTTCGGGCAGCGGCGGGCGGTGATCAGCCTCTACCTGATCACCATGCTGTTCGGCACCCTGGCCGTGCTGGTGGTGCGCTTCCCCTCCAAGCTGATCCTGGGCACGGGGCTACTCGTGATAGTGGCGATCGGGCTCCTGGCCAGGCGCTGGGGCCTGTTCACCCTGCCCCAGGCCAAGCCGAGCCCAGCCCCCGAGGCAGCGCCGCTCCGCCGCCCCAAGGAGCAGCGTCGGTGAGCGCCCTGAAGGTGGCCGTGGTGATCGGCACCCGGCCCGAGGCGGTGAAGATGGTGCCGGTGGTGCTCGCCCTCCATAAGGACGAGCGCTTCTCGGTCCGCCTGATCGTCACCGCCCAGCACCGCCTCCTGCTCGACCAGGTGCTGGGCCACTTCGGCATCACGCCCGACGTCGACCTGGACGTGATGCGCCCAGACCAGTCGCTGGCCGACCTGGCGGTGCGCGCCCTGGCCGGGCTGGACCAGGCCCTGGCCGAGGAAGAGCCCCAGGCCCTCTTGGTGCACGGCGACACCTCGACCACCCTGATCGGGGCCCTGGCCGCCTTCTACCGCCAGATCCCGGTCGGGCACGTGGAGGCCGGACTGCGCACCGGCGACCTGGCCAACCCGTTCCCGGAGGAGGCCAACCGGCGGCTGGTGGCGCAGATCGCCACCGCCCACTTCGCGCCCACCGTCCAGGCCGAGGCCAATCTCCTGGCCGAGGGGGTGCCTAAGGAGCGCATTTACGTCACCGGCAACACGGCCATCGACACCCTCCTCACCATCGCCCGCCGGCGCAGCGGCCCGCCCGCCCGGCCGCTGGTGGTGGTGGAGTGCCACCGCCGCGAGAACTTCGGTGGGCCGCTGGCCAGCGTGTTCCAGGCCCTGGCCGAGGTGGCCGGGCGCCATCCGGAGCTGCAGGTGGTCGTCTCCGTCCACCCCAACCCCAACGTCCAGAGACCGGTGACCCGTGCCCTCGGCCACCTGGCCAACGCCACCCTGATCGACCCGCCCCCCTATCCGGAGTGGATCGCCCTGCTGGAGTCGGCCAGCCTTCTGGTCACCGACTCCGGCGGTGCCCAGGAGGAGGCGCCGGCCCTGGGCGTGCCGGTGGTGCTCACCCGACATCGCACCGAGCGGCCGGAGGCGGTGGCGGCCGGCACGGTGTGGCGGGTGGACCCGGAGCGGGTGGCGGTGGCAGAGGCGGTGGAGCGCCTTTTGACCGACCCCGAGCGCTACCGGCAGATGGCCAGCGCGGTGAACCCTTACGGCGACGGCCAGGCGGCCGGGCGCGTGGTGGAGGGGCTGGCCCACAGCCTGGGCCTGGCCGAGCGGGCGCCTGAGCCCTTCTCTGCCGCCCGCTAGGCCCAAGGCGAAGGGGGCGGCGAGCACGGGTCAGGACAGACGGCCACGACGGAGCGCCGCCATGAGCGGGCTGTCACTCGGCGTGAGCTGGGCGGCCCTGCTCCTGGGCGGGCTGTTCTTAGGGCGCTACCTGGACCAGCGCCTGGCCACGGGCGTGGTCTTCACCCTGGCCGGGCTGCTGGTGGGGCTGGGGCTGGCCCTGGTCATCACCATCCGCGCCGGGCTCAAGGACACCGGCACCAAACGGTGAAGACCATCCCCCTGGCCGTCGGGGTGTGGCCGTTTCTGGTTCTCTTTTTGTTGGTCCTATGGTATGTTCTCACAGGCCAATCGCAGGCAGAAGCGGCCGCACTCGGAGCCGGCGCCAGCGTCGTCGGACAGGCGCTCCTGGCAGTTCGGCTGCGCGGCCTGCGCGGCGCCCCATCCCGGCAGTCCGGCTGGCGGATGGCCTATAACACCTCTTCCCGACTGGCCCTGGTTGCGCTTTCTGTGGTGATCCTCGGCCCCCACCTCACCATCGGTACCGGTGCCCTCTTCCTGAGCGCCTATTTTGTGTGCCAACTCTTAGCCTGGATCGGTCTCGCTGGCGGTATGAGGAGGTGAGCCCGTGGGAGCCCAGCCGCTGTGGATGATCGGCCCCTTCGCCCTGCGCTCCACCACCTTGCTGTGGACCTGGATCGCCATGGCGCTGATCCTCATCCTGTTCTACGTCGCCTCCAGGAGCCGCAAGGCGGACGTGCCGACCGGCGTCCAGAACCTCTTGGAGTTCGTGGTCGAGTTCGTGACCGGCTTCCTGCACGAGCGGCTGCCGGCCGAGCACCAGCGCCAGCGCCTCTACAACCTGCTGGTGGCGGTGTTCATGTTCGTGCTGATGGCCAACCTGATCGGGCTCTTCCCGCTCTTCTTCTCGCCCACCTCGGACGCCAACACGACGATCGGCCTGGCGCTGGTGGTGTTCGTGCTGATCCACGCCTACGGGGTGCGCTACCGCGGCGTGGGCGGCCACCTCAGCAGCTTCTTCAAGCCCTTCGCCCTGCTCTTCCCGATCAACCTGCTGGAGGCGCTCTCCAACCCGGCCACGCTGGCGCTGCGACTCTTCGGCAACATCTTCGCCGGCACCATCCTGATCGGGCTCGGCATCAAGCTGGCCCCGACCGTGATCAGCGGGCTCGGCCCGGTGGTGGCCTTCATCGCCTCCGTGCTGGTGCAGACCCTGGCCCTGTCCTTCAACACCTTCATCGACCTCATCCAGTCCTTCATCTTCATGGTGCTGGCCCTGGCCTATGTGGCCGGCTCGATGGGACCCGTCGGCGAACACTAAGGGATTCCGCCCCAGGGAAGAGCGAGAGGAGGTGGATTGTTGACTCCCACTGCGTATGTGCACGGTCTGGCCCTGCTCGGTGCAGGCATCGCCTTTGGCGGTGCAGCCATCGGTGCAGCCATCGGTGACGGCATCGTCACCTCGAAGACGATCGAGGGCTCGGCCCGCCAGCCCGAGGCCTGGGGTGCCCTGTTCGGGCGCACCCTGATCTTCATCGGACTGATCGAGGCCCTGCCGATCATCGCCCTGGTGATGGGTTTCGTCCTGCTCGGCACCAAGTAGGCCCCTCGCCACGCCCCAGATGAAAGGTGGTCCCGGATGCTCGGCATCGGTCTACCCACACTGATTGCAGAGATCGCCTCGTTCCTGATCTTCCTGTTCCTCCTGGCGCGCCTGCCCTTCGCCCTGCCGCTGATCCGCAGGACCTTGGCCGAGCGCCAGAGCAGGATCCGGGAGATGCTGGAGGCGGCCTCCAAGGACCGCCTGGAGGCGGACGCGCTGCGCGCGGCCTTGGACGAGGAGCGGCAGAAAAGCCGCGAGGAGTCGCAGCGCCTGCTGGAGGAGGCGCGCAAGGCTGCGGCCGCCCAGAGCCAGGAGATCGTGCAGCAGGCCAGAGAGCAGTCGGAGCGCCTCATCCAGTCGGCCCGCCAGGAGATCCAGAGCGAGAAGGAGGCAGCCTTGCGCGACATCTCCTCGCAGGTGGCAGAGCTGGCCATGGCCGCCAGCGAGAAGCTCCTCCGCCGCAAGCTGGACGAGGCGGACCAGCACCGTCTCCTGGAAGAGCTGCTGAAGGAGCGGGGGGCGCCAAAGTGAGCACATCCCAGGCGGCCGAGCGGTACGCCCAGGCGCTGCTGGCCACCTTGGCGGACGCCGAGGAGAGAGAGCGCTACCGGTCCGGCATGGAGCGGCTAGAGGCCGCCCTGGCTGAAGAGGCGGCGCTCCGGCAGGCGCTGTTGAACCCGGGGGTGCCCCTCGACGCCAAGCTGAAGGTGCTCCAGGAGGTGGCCGGCGGCCAGCTCGAGCGGGCCAGCCAGATGTTCCGGCTGCTCCTGGCCAAGGGGCGCTGGAACGAGGTGGCGGCGGTGGCGGGGGCCTTCTGCCGGGCGGCTGACCGGATGGCCGGCGTGGTGCGGGGCCGGGTGGAGGCGGCGGTGGACCTCACCGACGCCGAGCTGGGCGCCATCGAGCGGCGCATCGTGGCCGAGAGCGGCAAGGCGGTCAAGCTGGAGGTGCACACCAATCCAGCCCTCTTGGGCGGGTTTCGGGTCGTGTTTGAGGACCAGGTCTGGGATGAGTCCCTGACCTGGCAGCTGATGAGGCTCCGACAGCGCCTTGAAGAGAAGACGCCGGCCTGAAGTGAGGGAGAGAAGATGAAGGTAAACCCAGAAGAGATCACCGCCATCCTGAAGCGCGAGATCCTCGACTACGATCTCAGCTCCGAAGTGGAAGAGATCGGCACCGTGCTCTCGGTCGGCGACGGCATCGCCCAGGTGTTCGGGCTGACCCGGGCCATGGCCGGCGAGCTGGTGACGTTCGAGTCGGGCGTGGTCGGCATGATCCTCAACCTGGATGAGGCCAGCGTGGGCGTGGTGCTGCTCGGCCAGGACCAGGAGATCAAGGAGGGCCAGGTGGTCCGCCGCACCGGCCGCATCGCCGAGGTGCCGGTCGGCGAGGCGATGGTGGGACGGGTGGTCAATGCCCTGGGCGAGCCCCTGGACGGCAAGGGCGAGATCAAGACCACCGCCTCCCGGGCGCTGGAGTCACCGGCCCCCGGCGTGATCGACCGCAAGAGCGTCTTCGAGCCGGTGCAGACCGGCATCAAGGCGATCGATGCCATGATTCCGATCGGCCGCGGCCAGCGCGAGCTGATCATCGGCGACCGCTCCACCGGCAAGACCGCCATCGTCGTCGACACCATCATCAACCAGCAGGACCAGGACATGATCTGCATCTATGTGGCGATCGGCCAGAAGGCGTCCAGCGTGGCCGGCGTGGTGCGCACCCTGGAGGAGCACGGCGCCATGGACTACACGATCGTGGTGGCGGCCACGGCTGCCGAGCCGGCCTCCCTGCAGTACCTGGCTCCCTACGCCGGCTGCGCCATCGGCGAGTATTTCATGCGCCAGGGCAAGCACGCCCTGGTCATCTACGACGACCTGTCCAAGCACGCCGTGGCCTACCGGGCGATGAGCCTGCTGCTTAGGCGGCCGCCTGGCCGCGAAGCCTACCCGGGCGACGTCTTCTACCTGCACTCCCGCCTCCTGGAGCGTGCCGCCAAGCTGAACGACGAGCTGGGCGGCGGCTCCCTGACCGCCCTGCCCATCATCGAGACCCAGGCCGGCGACATTGCCGCCTACATCCCGACCAACGTGATCTCGATCACGGACGGCCAGATCTTCCTGGAGCCGGACCTCTTCTTCGCCGGTGTGCGGCCGGCCGTGAACGTGGGCGTCTCCGTCTCCCGGGTCGGCGGCAACGCCCAGATCAGGGCGATGCGCCAGGTGGCGGGCTCGCTGCGCCTCGACCTCGCCCAGTACCGGGAGTTGCAGGCCTTCTCCCAGTTCGGCTCCGACCTGGACCGGGCCACCCAGCGCATGCTGGCCCGGGGCGAGCGGATGGTGGAGCTCCTGAAGCAGCCGCAGTACAAGCCGCAGACCGTCGAGGAGCAGGTGGCCGTGCTGTTCGCCGGCACCCGCGGCCTGGTCGACGACCTGGCCATCGAGCAGATCGGCCCCTTCGAGCAGGCCCTGATCGCCCACCTCAAGTCCTCGGCTCCAACCACCCTGGCGGCCATCCGCGAGGAGAAGCAGATCTCCAAGGAGACCGAGGCCGCCCTCACCCAGGCGATCGAGGAATTCAAGAAGATGTTCGGAGGCTAAGGTGGCACAGAACCTGAAGGAGATCCGCCGCCGGATCAAGAGCGTGCAGAACACGCAGAAGATGACCTCGGCCATGAAGCTGGTCTCGGCCGCCAAGCTGAGGCGGGCCCAGGAGCGGGCGAACCAGGCCCGCCCTTACGCCGAGGCGCTGCGCGACGTGCTGGAGGAGCTGGCCAAGAACGCCGCTAGCCTCCGCCACCCCCTGCTCACGGAGCGGCCGGTGGTGCGGCGGGGCTACATCGTGCTCACCTCCGACCGCGGCCTCTGCGGGCCGTACAACGCAGGCGTGCTGCGCGTCGTGCAGCGGGAGCGGCAGGGCCAAGAGGCGGCCCTGGTGGCGGTCGGCAAAAAGGGCCGCGACATCTTCCGCCGCCGCAAGGAAGAGATCCTGGCCGAGTTCACGCCGATCGGCGACAACCCCAGCTACCTTCTGGCCGAGGCGATCGGCCAGGAGGCGACAGCCGCCTTCCTGTCCGGCCGGGTCGACCAGGTGGACCTCGTCTGGGCGTCGTCCGTCTCCTCCGTGCTCTCCCGGCCCAAGGTGGAGCAGCTGCTGCCGGTGGTCCGGCCCAGGTCGGACCAGCCGTCCGGTGGCGTGGTGCCTCTCTTTGAGCCGGACGAGGAGCGGGTTTTGGCCGGGCTCTTGCCCGCCTATGTGAACGGCGTGATCTACTCGGCCCTGGTCGACGCCAAGGCGGCTGAGCACGCGGCGCGCATGCTGGCCATGGACAGCGCCACCAACAACGCCGGCGATCTGATCCGCAGCCTGATCCTGCTCCGCAACCGGGCGAGGCAGGCGGCGATCACCAGCGAGATCGCCGAGATCGTGGGCGGGGCGGCCGCCCTGGAGTAGGAAGCGCCTGGAATCAGCAACCGAAGCCAGACGACGGGAGAGGAAGTGACCTTGTGGCGGGAGTCGGTGAAGTGGTGCGGGTGATCGGCCCGGTGGTCGATGTGAGGTTTTTGCCAGGCGAGCTGCCGGCCTTGCTCAACGCCGTCCAGATCGTGGACGAGGAGGGCGGCAAGGAGCGGGTGCGGGTGGTGGCGGAGGTGGTGCAGCACCTCGGCGACGACCGGGTGGCGTGTATCGCCATGAGCTCCACCGACGGGCTGGTCAGGGGCATGCAGGCCCGGGACACCGGCAGCGCCATCACGGTGCCGGTGGGGCCGAAGACCCTGGGCCGGGTCTTCAACCTGCTCGGCGAGCCGATCGACAACAAGGGCGAGGTGGGGGCCGACCACCGCATGCCGATTCACCGGCTGCCGCCCGGCATCGCCGATCAGGCCCGCAACCAGGAGATCCTGGAGACCGGCATCAAGGTGGTCGACCTGCTCGCCCCCTACCCGAAGGGCGGCAAGATCGGGCTGTTCGGCGGTGCCGGCGTCGGCAAGACCATCCTCATCCAGGAACTGATCCACAACGTGGCCCTGCAGCACGGCGGCATCTCGGTCTTCGCCGGGGTGGGCGAACGCACCCGTGAGGGCAACGACCTCTACCACGAGATGACGGCCTCCGGCGTCATCGACAAGACGGTGATGGTGTACGGCCAGATGAACGAGCCGCCAGGCGCCCGCATGCGGGTGGGGCTGAGCGGGCTGACCATGGCCGAGTACTTCCGTGACGAGGAGGGCCGCGACGTTCTCCTCTTCATCGACAACATCTTCCGCTTCATCCAGGCCGGCTCCGAAGTCTCCGCCCTGCTCGGCCGCATGCCCTCGGCGGTGGGCTACCAGCCGGTGCTGGCCACCGACGTCGGCCAGCTGCAGGAGCGCATCACATCCACCACCAAGGGCTCGGTGACCTCGATCCAGGCCATCTACGTCCCGGCCGACGACTACACCGACCCGGCGCCGGCCACCACCTTCGCCCACCTGGACGCCACCACCAACCTGGAGCGCAAGATCGTGGAGATGGGCATCTACCCGGCCGTCGACCCCCTGGCCTCCAGCTCGCGCATCCTCGATCCCCGCCTGGTCGGCCAGGAGCACTACGACACCGCCCGGGCGGTGCAGAAGATCCTGCAGCGCTACCAGGAGCTGACCGACATCATCGCCATCCTGGGCATGGACGAGCTGTCCGAGGATGACAAGGTGATCGTGGCCAGGGCCCGCCGTGTGCAGCGCTTCCTGTCGCAGCCCTTCTTCGTGGCCGAGGCCTTCACCGGCACGGCCGGCCGCTTCGTGCCGCTCACGGACACCATCCGCAGCTTCCAGGCCATCCTGGAGGGAAAGCACGACGAGCTGCCGGAGCAGGCCTTTTTGAACGTCGGCACGATCGAGGAGGCGGTGGAGAAGGCCTCCACCCTGGCCGAGGCGTGAACAGCTACCAACTGAGGGTGGTCACGCCGGAGCGGCCGTTCTACGAAGGGCCATGCACCTTTATGATCCTGCGCACCGAGGACGGCGAGATCGGTGTGCTGCACGGGCACACGCCGCTGGTCAGCCCGCTGGTGCCGACGGCGGTGGACCTCAGGCTGGAGTCGGACGGGACAGGCCGCCGTTTTCTGGCGGTGTCCGGCGGCTTTTTGGAGGTGCGCCCGGAGCAGGTCACGCTCTTGGCCCGCACCGCCGAATGGGCGAGCGAGATCGACCGTGAGCGCGCCGAGGCGGCCCTGGAGCGGGCCGAAGCACAGCTGGCCGACCCGGCCAGCGACCGGGTCCGGGCCCAGCGGGCCAAGCGGCGGGCCGAGGCCCGCCTGAAGGCGCTGGCCCTTGAGGAGGGCGTGAGCGGCCCGGGCCGGCGCCAGGCCCAGGCAGGATGACAGCGCTGCCGGGTGGAAGCCGTTCCGGGGGAGTGGGCCGAGAGGAGGCGACGCGCTGATGGAAATTGCCATCGACCTTGGCACCGCCAACTCCATCGTCTGCGTGCGCGGCAAGGGCATCGTGCTGCGTGAGCCGTCGGTGGTGGCCCGCCACGCCGACACCAACGAGATCATGGCGCTGGGCGAGGAGGCCCGGCGCATGATCGGCAAGACGCCGGACTCGATCGTGGCCACCCGCCCGATGAAGGACGGCGTGATCGCCGACTACGAGGTCACTGAGGCGATGCTGCGCTATTTCATCGAGAAGGTCTCCGGCAACGTGCGCCTGACCCGGCCCCGGGTCATGGTCTGCATCCCGACCGGCGCCACCGGCGCCGAGAAGCGGGCGGTGCTGGAGGCAGCCAAGGAGGCCGGCGCCGGCCGGGTGGAGCTGATCGACGAAGCGATGGCCGCCGCCTTGGGCATCGGCCTGGAGATCAACCGGGCCGAGGGGCACATGGTGGTCGACATCGGCGGCGGCACCGCCGACATCGCCGTGCTCAGCCTGGGCGGCCTGGCCTCGGCCACCTCGGTGCGCTCCGGCGGGGACCGCATGGACCTCGCCGTGCAGAACGAGGTGCGCCGCCTGTTCGGCGTGGCGATCGGCGAGCGCACCGCCGAGGAAATCAAGATGACCATCGGCTCCGTCCACCCCAAGGGCCGGGACGGCGAGTACGCGCTGCGCGGCCGCGACCTGGTCAACGGCCTGCCCCGCAACTACACCATCCATCCCCATGAACTGAAGGGCGCCCTGATGGAGCCGGTGGGCATGATCCTGGACGCCATCCACAAGGCCTTTGAGGAGGCGCCGCCGGAACTGGTTTCAGACGTGGCCAAGAACGGCATCTGGTTCACCGGCGGCGGTTCGCTCCTGCACGGGCTGATCGAGTTGGTGGCAGAGGACACCGGCGTGGCCACCCACCTGGCCGAGGACCCCCTGTCCACGGTGGCGCTGGGCACCGCCAAGGCCCTGGAGTCGGACATGGAGAACGGGCACCTGGTTCTCTTCAAACCGGTGGGCTAGGTATGCCGATCAGGGTCGAGGACCGGCTGCCGCACCGGGCGCCATTCTTGTTCGTGGATCGCGTCCTGGCATTGGAGGAAGGCAAGCAGGCCCGCTGCGAGCGGCGGCTTGGCGCAGACGAGGCCTTCTTCCAGGGCCACTTCCCGGGCCTGCCCGTGATGCCGGGCGTGCTCTTGGTGGAGGCGATCGCCCAGACCGCGGCCGTCGCCTTCTCACCGGGCGAGGGCGTGATCGGCCTCCTGGCCGGGATCGAGTCCGCCCGCTTCCGCCGCCCGGTGCGGCCGGGCGAACTGGTGGAGCTGTGGGCCGAGATCCTTTCCATGCGCCACGGCATCGGCCGGGCCAGGGGAGAGGCGCGGGTGGGCGGCGAGCTGGCGGCGGAGGCCACCATCCTGTTCGCCCTCCGGCCCAGGGCGGACCTCGATTGACACCCTGGGGCCCGTGTGGCACCTTCATGCTAATCGCATAGCGTGCGGCTCTTATCAAGAGCGGCTGAGGGACAAGGCCCGATGAAGCCCGGCAACCGGCCAGTTGTGGTGCGGTGCCAATCCCGGCGGGTGACCGCAGGATGAGAGAGGGATCCTTCACGCCCTCTGTCCGGGGCGTTTTTTGTTGGACCTGAGGATCAGGGAAGGGGATTGCCATGACCGTGCTGCTCACCTCGGAGTCGGTGACCGAAGGCCACCCAGACAAGATCGCCGACCAGATCTCGGACGGCATCCTCGATGCCCTCTTGAGCCAGGACCCCCTGTCCCGGGTCGCCTGCGAGACCCTGGTCACGACCGGGCTGGTCCTCGTCTCCGGCGAGATCACCACCGACGCCTACGTCGACGTGCCCCGGCTGTGCCGGGAGATCATCGCTGAGATCGGCTACACCAGGGCCAAGTACGGCTTCGACGCCGACACCTGCGCCGTGCTCACCACCATCCGCGACCAGTCCCAGGACATCGCCCTCGGCGTCGGCCGGCCGGTGGAGGCCCGGGCCGGCGGTCAGGAGTCCTTGGGTGCCGGCGACCAGGGCATGGTGGTCGGCTTCGCCTGCGACGAGACGCCGGAGCTGATGCCGCTGCCCATCTCGCTGGCCCACCGCCTGGCGGCGCGGCTGGCCGAAGTGCGCAAGGACCGGAGGCTGCCCTTCGCCCTCCCCGACGGCAAGACCCAGGTCACCGTCCGCTACCAGGATGGGCGGCCCGAGGCGGTGGAGACGGTGGTGGTGTCCACCCAGCACACGCCGGAGGTGTCGAACGAGGAGATTCGGGCCGAGATCTGCCGCCAGGTGATCGACCCGGTGCTGCCGGCTGAGCTGGTCGGGGCCAACACCCGCATCCTGGTCAACCCTTCCGGCCGCTTCGTGCTGGGCGGGCCGCACGCCGACACCGGTCTGACCGGGCGCAAGATCATCGTCGACACATACGGCGGCGCCGCCCACCACGGCGGCGGCGCCTTCTCCGGCAAGGACCCGACCAAGGTCGACCGCTCCGGCGCCTACGCCGCCCGCTGGGCGGCCAAGCACGTGGTGGCCGCCGGTCTGGCCAGCCGCTGCGAGATCCAGATCGCCTACGCCATCGGCGTGGCGCATCCCCTGGCCGTGGAGATCGAGACCTTCGGCACCGGCGTCCTGCCCGACCGCCAGCTCGGTGAGGCGGTGCTCCGGGTGTTCGACTTCCGGCCGGCCGCCATCATCGAAGCCCTCGACCTGCGCCGCCCCATCTACCGCCAGACCGCCAGCTACGGCCACTTCGGCCGGCCCGATGCCGACTTTTCCTGGGAGCGGCTGGACCGCCTGCAGGACCTGGAGAAGGCGGCTGCCGTCTACCGCTGACTGCCGGTGCCTCTTTGCTCGGGCAGGGGTCTCGGCCCTGGGGACAGAATGTTCCCCTTCAGGTAGGTGAGACCGAAATGGAACTGGTCGTGCACGGGCACAATGTGGTCGTCACCGAAGCCCTGGAGTCATACGCCCGCAAGAAGCTGTCCCATCTGGCCCGCTTCTGGGGAGGTGTGCAGGCCGCCCAGGTCATGCTTGAGGTGGAGCGGGGCCAGCACATCTGCGAGGCGACGGTGCCGCTGAGGGGCGCCGTGCTGAGAGGAGAGGCCCGTACCAGCGATATGTACGCGGCCATCGACGAGGCGGCGGCCAAGCTGGGGAGACAGATTCAGCGCTACAAGTCCAGATTTGAACCGGCGACGGTCACACCGGCCCGCGACGAGACGAAAGATGTAGTGCGGGACGAGATCGTGCGCCAGAAGCAGTTCTCGTTGAAGCCGATGGACCCGCAGGAAGCGGTCATGCAGATGAACCTGCTCGGCCACGACTTCTTCGCGTTCATGAGTTCGGAGTCGAACCAGGTGAATGTGGTGTACCGCCGTCACGACGGCCGGTACGGTTTGCTCGGTCCCGAACGCTAGGCCGCCGACGCCACAGACAAGGGAAGGTACATGATGGACTTCAGAGCCGAGGCCCTGCGAGCGCTGCTGCAAGCCCAGAGTCGGATCCACGCCGCGAGTGACCTCGGCGAGAAACTGACGGCGGTGGCCGAGGGCGTGGTGGCCACCGGCATCTTCCGGCGGGCCCTGGTCCAGGTCTACGGCACGGCGCCGCTTGGCCACCTGATCGGCGCCGCCGGTCTCAGCACCGATGAGATCCAGTGGGTGGCGACCCATGGCCACGGCCCCGGTTACTACCGCGAGCTGACGGCCCGCGGCGGGGAACTGGCGCCGGGCGCCTTCTTCATCCCCCACGACGCCGTCTCGGCCGAGGAGATGGAGCGCATGCTGGCCTCCCACCGCCAGGCCGCGGAGTTCACGGACTGGCACCCGGACGACATGTTCCTCACCCTGATGGAGAGCCGGAACACGGGCGCCATTGGCAACCTGACCTGCGACGACCCGTCCAGCGGCAAGGTGCCAGAGCCGGAGGCGGCGGAGATCATCAGCCTGTTCGCCTCGGAGGCGGCCAGTGTGCTCGAGATCGAGCTGCTCCGCCGCTCCGACGGCCTGACCGGGCTTGGCAACGACGTCTGGGTGGAGGAGGCCTTCACCCGCCTCGACGCCACCGGCGCCCCCTTCTCGTTGCTCTACGTGCTGATCAAGGACCTGGACAATGTGCACCAGCGGCTGGGCAGGCGCTTTCGGAACGAGGTGGTGAAGGGCCTGGGCCGCATGCTCCGCCAGGCGGTGCCGCGCGAGGCGTGGTGCGCCAGGCTGCACGGTGATGAGTTCGTGGTGGTGGTCGACGATCCGGAGCCAGCCCGCACCGAGTACATCAAGCAGCACCTGATCAAGGAGCTGACCAAGTGGAACGACATGGAGCGGCTGGCGGCGCTCGGCGCCGCCGGCCTGCACCAGTCGCTGCAGAACGACCCCATGTCCTTCATCCAGCTGTCGATCGGATCGGCCTCGCGCTGGGACAAGGACAGCGCCCACGAGGTGCTGGCCCGGGCCGAGAAGGCGGCGAGAAGGCCGCAGGCCAGCTGATCCCCCTCCCCCCTGCCCCAGGAGCCAGGGTGGCCCTGGGGTGTTGGCCGCGCCTGGCAGAGGCCCTCGGCTGCGGCCGGCGAGGGGGCGAGCGGAGGTGAGGCGCCCTGCCCAGATGCACGACCACGAGCTCCCGATCGACCGGGCGCTGGTCAGAGGGCTGATCACAGACCAGTTCCCCGAGTACGCCGACCTGCCGCTTAGGCGGGTGCGGTCGATCGGCACCGACAACGCCCTCTACCGGCTGGGATCCGACCTGGTGGTGAGATTGCCCCGCGCACCGGGGTCTTCTGCCGAGGCCGCCGACCAGCGGGAAGAGACCTGGCTGCCGCGCCTCGCCCCCCATCTGCCGGTGCCGACGCCGGTCCCCGTCGCCATCGGCCGCCCGGGACAAGGCTATCCCTGGCGCTGGTCGGTTTCGCCGTGGCTTAGGGGGAAAAACCCGGTGGTCGGCCAGCTCGCTTACCCGGACCGCCTGGCCCGGGACCTCGCCGCCTTCGTGTCTGCCCTGCACGCCATCTCTCTGCCCGGCGGGCCGGAGGCCAGTCGCGGCGGACCGCTGCTGGAGCGGGATGGCGAGACCAGAGCTGCCATCGCAGCCCTCGGCGAAGAGATCGATCAGGCGGCCGTCACCGGGCTCTGGGAGTCTCTGCTCCGGGCTCCCGCCTGGACCGGTCCGCCGGTCTGGCTGCACGGGGACCTCTCCCCCGGCAATGTGCTGGTGCGAAGGGGCCGGCTCAGCGCCGTGATCGACTTTGGGATGCTGGGGATGGGGGATCCCGCTGTAGATTTGATCGTGGCCTGGAACCTCCTCCCCGCCCCAAGCCGTGAGGTCTTTCGCACCCTGCTCGGCGTCGATGACGCCACCTGGGCGCGGGGAGAGGGCTGGGCGCTCTCGGTGGCGCTGATCCAGCTCCCCTACTACCGGGTGAGAAATCCTGAACTGGCCGATAGCGCCCGCCACGTGATCGGCGAGCTGCTGGCTGCGCACCGTGGGCAGAGCGGGATCACCTAGAGGCTGGATGGCCCCATGCTCCCGGTGCCGCATCGCCAGAAGAGAAGGACAGTCGCCCGGGCCGAAGAGGGAAATCGCTCGCCAGGGCGAACTACTCGCGCCGTCTCAATCCCGGCCCCAACGCGCAGCATCGAGCCCAGCGGGGTTCTTGGCCAGAGATTAGCGGTCTGGCAGGATCCAAGGCAAAGGGGATCTATCTTGCGCAAGTTGGTTGCTTCGATTGTTCGTGTCGTGACTGGGAACGCTATCGTTCAGGTCAACGGCTGATGAAGCGCCCCGTCTGCCCGGGGCCGGGAGAGACGAGAGCGGAGGGCCTCGCAGTTGGTGGAGCGCGACCAAGCGGCGGTCGAGCGTAGACTCTGGGTTTTCGCGTCTGGGGCAGCCTGCCTGGCGATTGTACTGGGGCTGGTTCTGGGCCGATTCGATCTGACCTCCGTCTCCTGGCCGATCGTCGCCTTCTTCCTTGCCCTGAACCTGGCCACCGAGGCCTTCCCGGTCCACCTCCCGTTCAACGCCGAACGGGGCACGATCTCGGTCAGCAGCGCCTGCTATCTGGCCGAGATCATGCTGTTCCCGCCGATCATTGCCACGCTGTTGGCGACGGTGGGCAGCCTCAGGCTGATCGACGTCCAGGGCAAGACCTCGCCGCGGGCCCTACTCTTCAACCGGGCCCAGATCTTCCTGGGCATGCTGGCAGCGTCCCTGGCCTTCCACCTGGTCGGCGGCACGCTGGCCGTGAGCGGCCTCTCGGTCGTCTCTGACATCCTGCCGCTCACCCTGGCCGGACTGATTTTCGCTTTCCTGAACCTCACCATCACGGCGCAGTACCTTTCGATCTGGTTGGGCAAGTCGGTGCGCACCATCTGGCGGGTGGACCTCAGCTTCGCCTGGGCCAATTACCTGGGCAACATCCTGCTCGGGCTCTTGATGGCGGCCTCCTACCTCGCCCTGGGCGTGATCGGGCCCATGCTCTTCTTCGGGCCCCTGCTCTTCTCGCGCTGGACCATGGAGCGCTTCGTCCAGCTCAGAGAGGCCTACCTGGACGTGGTGGCCACCTTGGTCAACGCCCTGGACGCCAAGGACAGCTACACCTTCGGCCACTCGCAGCGGGTGGCGGAGGGCGCCATCGCCCTCGGCGAGTACCTGAAGATGTCGGACAAGGATCTGGACACGCTGTACTTCAGCGCCATCCTGCACGACGTGGGCAAGATCGCCATCCCGGATGAAATCCTGAACAAGCAGGGCGCCTTCATCCTGCGCGAGTACCTGA
>JAJZLH010000043.1 GCA_021803575.1 Bacillota bacterium
TGCATGCTGCCACCAGTGACGGTGACGTTCCATTGGTCTCGCGCAGACCTGCAACCTCATGAGAGCACGATTCGCAGGATTATTGTCAACAGAATAGGGCGATACCCTATGTCAGCTTCCCAACAACGAGAAGATGCCGTTGCACCTTACCGGTTGGTCCTTTCGGCAAGGCGCTCACAAACTGGTAGCTCGCTGGCCGCTTAAAGGGAGAGAGGTGGCGGTCGGCGTGGCGGCGGAGGGCCGTCTCAGCCGCCTTGGCCTCGGCGGAGCCGGCCAGCACCACCCAGGCCGTGACCTGCTCGCCCAGGATCGGATCCGCAGTCCCGGCCACCGCCACGTCTACGACCATGGGGTGGTCGAGCAGCACCTCCTCCACCTCCCGCGGTGAGACCTTCTGGCCGCCCCGGTTGATCAGCTCGGACTTCCGGCCGGTCAGGTACAGGTAGCCGTCCTGATCGAGGTGGCCGAGGTCGCCAGTCAAGAACCAGGGACCGAGAAAGCTGCGCTCCGGCCCCTGGGCGTAGGACTGCACCACAGACGGACCGCTCACCGCCACCTCGCCCACCTGGCCGGGGCCGAGCTCCTCGCCCCGCTCCCCCAGGATCTTGATCAGCACCCCGCGGCCAATTCCGACCGACCCGACCCGCCTTGCCTCCGGAGCGAGCGGGTTGGCCGAGACCTGGCTGGCCGCCTCGGTTAACCCGTAGGTCTCGATCACCGGCACCTGGTAGGCGGCCTCAAAGGCCCGGAGCACCGGCACCGGCAGGGGCGCCGACGCCGAGCGCACGAAGCGGAGGTGGGCCGGCGCCCTGACCGGTGCCTGCTGCTGGGCCAGGATGGCGAGGACGGGCGGGACGGCGTTCACCCAGGTCACCTTGAAGCGGCGGACCGAGGGCCAGAAGCGGCTGGCGCTGAAACCGGGGGCGATCACCAGCTGGCTGCCGGCGGTGAGGGCGGCCAGCACGCCCACTACCTGGGCGTTGATGTGAAAGAGCGGCAGCGGCAGGTAGCAGACGTCCTCCGAGGTGAGGGCGTGGGCCTGCACCACCTGGCGGGCGGTGAAGAGCAGCTGCTGCTCGGTGAGCGCCACCGCCTTCGGCGCCCCGCTGGTGCCGGAGGTGAAGAGGATCTCGGCAGCACCGGCAAAGGCCTCCTGGTGGTCTCCCACCGCCAGCAGGAGTGCCTCCTCGCCCAGGGGGGGCGTGATGGCGGCGAGCTCCCGGTCGTGGCTCAACGACGGGCGAAGCGTGTCCCGGAGCGTGCGGTCGATGAGAAGGGCCCGGGGCAGGGCCAGGTCGATCAGGCGGGAGAGCTCCCGGCTGGAGACCTCCGGGCCCACCGGCACCACCACCACGCCCTGGCTGAGGGCGGCCAGGTAGACGATCGGGAAGAGCAGCCGGTTGGGCAACAGCACGAGCAGGCGGTCACCCGGCAAGAGGTCGTGCTCGTTGAAGAGCGCCGTCATTGCCTCCACCCGCCGCATGGTCTCCTCGTAGCTGAGGATGAGGCCGTCTGCCTCCCGGCAGAGGAAGGGTGCCTGGGGCCGGGCGCTGGCCTGGGCGGCGAGGAGTCCGAAGACGGTGGGCCGGACCATGCATCCTCCCCCTTCCTCTGGGACGGTGCAACCCTTGCACTCTCAACTCAGACCATAGCAGGGCGGGAAGGGATGGAGGCAAGAAAGTGGTGAGAAGCTGCTGAGAGTTCAGGAGGCGGGCAGGGGGTAGCGGCGGCCCGGCGGCTTTCCCACCGTCCAGCCCAGCCAGGGCACGGCCATCAGGCCGCGGCTCACCAGGTAGGAGGCCAGCACCGTCACGGCCCACACCACGAGCATGGTGAGACCGATCGGCCAGCTGAGGGTCGGTACCACCACCCGCAAGAGGTAGTCCAGGATGAAGGCGTGCACCAGATAGACGCCAAAGGAGGCGTCGGCGAAGTTGTGCACCACCTTGACCAGAAAGCGGCTGGCCCGGTGGCCGGGCCGGTCGATCAGGCGGAGCCCGACCAGGTACAAGACGGCGACCACGCCCAGGCTGTACGGCACCATCCAGGGCTGGAGCACGGTGACGGCCGCCGCCGGCGAGAAGTGGTAGAGGCGGACGGCCATGGCGTAGTGCAGGGAGAAGGCGACCGCCACCAGCAGGGAGGCGGCCAGGATCCAGCGCCCGAAGCGGCGGAGCCAGGCCAGCACCTCCTCGACGTGCAGCCCGACGTAGGTGCCAAGCGTGAAGTAGAGGAGATAGGTCACCACGAAGCGGCTTTGCACGAAGGCGGAGAGCCAGGGCTGCGGCGTGGCGAAGAGGAGCGTGGGCTGGGAGATGAGGGCGAGGTAGGCGAGCTCGAAGAGGCCAGCGGCCAAGACCAGCCAGTGGTGTCCCCTGGGGAAGGCCCGGAACAGGGTGAGCAGGAGCGGGAAGAGCAGGTAGAACTGGAAGGTGACCAGCATGTAGTAGAGCTGGTAGGAGCCGGTGCCAGACCAGGCGTCGTGGAAGACGTGCAGGGCCATCGCCCACACCGCCTCGTGCAGCGGCAGGTCGATGGCCAGCACGTAGAGCGCCGTCCAGAGCAGGTATGGCACCATGGTCGGCCCGAAGCGGCGGCGCCAGAAGTTGCCGACGGCCATGGCCTGGCCGTGGCCGTAGCGAAAGGCCAGCACCAGGCCGGTCAGGAACATGAAGGTCTCGCGGGTGTAGTGCAGGAGATTCAGCACCAGGTCGGACCAGAACAGGGCGAGGGTGGTCGGGGAGTGGTAGAGGGCGATCAGCCCCACGGCGTGCACCGCCACCACACCGGCGATGGTGATCGCCCGGATCAGGTCCACCTCCACCAGGTAGGAGCGGGAGGCGGCCAAGGGCGACGCCCCTTTCTCCCTGGGCAACCGAAGCGGCATCCCCCGCCGGCCGGCCGAAGGGAACGCCGCGTCCTGACTCGAACTCGCACCCAGGCCAAAGGGTCTTTGGCACCGTGCCGGGCGGCTCCTGCCGTCCCGGGCGGTTTCGATCTGAGAGAGCGCTGAGAATGGCCTCACAGGAAAGAGGCGGTTTCGTGCGGGTGGTGGTGACCGGCGGCGCAGGGTTCATCGGCTCGCACCTGGTGGAGCGGCTCACGCTTCGGGGCGATGAGGTGACGGTGATCGACAACCTCTCCTCCGGCCGGCGGGAGAACCTGCCGCCCGGGGTAGCGCTGACCGAGGCCGAGGTGGCCGACCTCACGGCCATCCAGCCCGTGCTGGCGGGCGCCGATCTGGTCTTTCACCTGGCGGCGGTGGCCTCGGTGCCGCGCTCCATCGCCGCACCGCTGGAGGTGCACCGCTCGAACGGCGAGGGTGTCCTGGCCGTGCTGGAGGCATCCCGCCGGGCCCGGGTGCCGCGGCTCGTGATCACGTCCTCGGCTGCCGTCTATGGCAACGCCTCCGGCATCCAGCAGGAGGACGACCCCATCCGGCCGGAGAGCTTCTACGGCATCGACAAGGCGGCCGGCGAGATGTACCTCCAGGCCTACTGCCGGCTGTTCGGCCTCCGGGGCCTGGCCATCCGCCCGTTCAATGTGTACGGTCCCCGCCAGGCCCTGGACGCCGTCTACGGCTCGGTCATCCCCCGCTTCGTCTCCCGGCTCCAGGCCGGGTTGCCGGTCCAGATCGAGGGCAGCGGCGAGGCGACCCGCGACTTCACCTATGTCGGCGATCTGGTCGATGGCCTGCTCTTGGCTGCTGTGGCCCCCGACGCCGTGATGGACGGCCGGCCGGTCAACCTGGCGGCCGGCCACGCCGTGTCGGTGCTCCGGCTGGCGGCGGTGCTGGGCGAGGCGGCCGGGATCAGCCTGCCGCCTCTGCACGGCCCGGCCCGGATCGGAGACATCCTGCACTCCCAGGCCGACATCTCGCGGGCCCGCACCCTCCTCGGCTATGCGCCCCGGGTCAGCCTGGAAGAGGGATTGGCCCTCACCTACCGGGCACTGGCCGGGGCCTGACGTGTCACTCAGGGCCCGGGTGGCGCTCCTGATCGTGCTGGCCGCCATCCTGCCGGCCCTCTTGGTGATCGCCTGGGCCGAGGTCTCGACCAGAGCCGCCACCACCACCGCCGAGGACGCCTCCCTGGCCGCCATCCAGCGCCAGACCCTGGCCAGGAACCTGGCCCTCCTGGAGGGCGAGGCGTCCGACGCCAACGGGCTGATCCAGGATGCCAGAAGCCTCTCCTTCACCGCCGCCAAGTACCTCTCCACCACCGCCTTCTTGGTCAACACCGCCCGCTACTCGCCGGCTCCGGTCAGCGGCGCCGGCTGGCACTACATCCGGCGGGACCAGATGGACCTCTATTTGCCCCAGGGCCTCTTCATCAACCCGGAGGCGGTGGCCGAGTACGACCGCTACCAGGCGATCGCCGACTTTCTGACCAGCCAGCCCACCGCCTCCACCCCCTTTCGCCTGACCGTGGTGGCCCAGACCGGCCTGGCCTGGTCCTACCCTGCCGAGCCGGGCCTGCCCCCCGGCATCGGCGACGCCCGGCTCAGCACCAACTACTACGGCGACGCCCTGCCCCAGAACGACCCCTCCGGCCTGCCGCGCTGGACCGGTCTCCACCCCTCGCCCTTCACCGGCCAGGAGGTGGCGTCCCTGATCACGCCGATCGCCGTGCCTGGCACCTTCTACGGCACGGTGGTGGTGGACGTGCCGGTCTCGGCCCTGGTCGGGGTGGCGCCGGCCTTGGCCAACTCCTCGAACCTCCTGGTCGACACCGCCGGCTGGCAGGTGGTGCAGACCTCTGGTACGCCGACCGCCCTCTCCCAGGCGGCCCTGGCCACCCTCGGCGCCCTGGCGCCGGTCAGGGCGGCGCTGAAGGCGGGATTGGCCGGCGACCTCGAGACCACCGTCGGCAAGGTGCCGGAGCTCTTGGCCTACACCCCGATCGGCGGCAGCGGCCTGGCCGACATCTCAGCCCTGCCGCTCTCAA
>JAJZLH010000058.1 GCA_021803575.1 Bacillota bacterium
GGCCGACCCCGGAGGCCTCCTCGGCCACGGCATCGCCCAGCTCTTGACCAATAGCTTCGGTCACGCCGCCGACGTGATGGCGGTCCTCTTGATCCTGCTCGGCGGCGCCAGGCTGGTCGGCCGGCCGCTCACCCACCTCGCTGAACGCGCCGCCGCCTGGATCCTGGCCCTGGCCTGGTTGCCAGTGGTGGCCGTCCCCCTGCTCGGGCCGTCTGGCGGCGGCCACTACGGCGAGGCGATCTGGAAGTTCCTGGCCACTCTGGCCGGGCCAGGCGGGCGGGTGGTGCTGCTCCTACTCTGGCCTCTTTTGGCCAGCCTGCTTTGGGATCATCTGTGGCCAGCCAACCTCCTGACCCGGCGCTCGGCCCGGCCGAGGCCCCATCCGCAGGTGAGCGTGCCGGTGGCCGAGAGGCCGGTGGAGACAGCCGAAATCAGCAGAGAGGGACCGCCAGAGAGCGCCGACCTGGCGCCGACCTTTGGCGCCACAGGCAAGGGCGGGCTGTTCAGCCGCAAGCCCCCGGCTGCTGAGGCGACGGCGGCCGATGGCGAGCCGCCTGCACCTGTGCCAGACTTTCCCCCGGCCGCTCAGGTCGGGGTGGACCTCTTACCGCCGCTCAGCCTCCTCACCGCACCCGGCGCCAGCGTGCGGGCGACGGTGGACCCGGCCGGCCGGGCCCGACTGCTCAAGGACACCCTGGCCAGCTTTGGCGTCGAGGTGAAGGTGCTCGACACCGTGTCCGGGCCGGCCATCACGCGCTTCGAGGTGCAGCCCGCCCCGGGCGTCAAGGTCAGCCGGGTCCTCGCCCTGGCCGACGATATCGCCCTGGCCATGGCTGCCCAGGACGTGCGCATCGAGGCGCCGATTCCGGGCAAGGCGGCGATCGGCATCGAAGTGCCGAACACCGAGGTGGCCCCGGTGCTCCTGCGCGAGGTTCTGGAGTCGGCGATCTTCCAGACCTCGCCCAGCCGGCTGACCATCGCCCTCGGCAAGGACATCACCGGAAAACCCGTGGTGGCGGCTTTGGACCGCATGCCCCACCTTCTGATCGCCGGCGCCACCGGCTCGGGCAAGAGCATGCTGCTGAACTGCATCATCCTCAGCCTCCTGTTTCGCAACCGGGCCGCCGAGACACAGTTTTTGCTGATCGACCCCAAGGGCGTCGAGCTGGGTCAGTTTGCCGACATCCCCCATCTGCTCCACCCGGTGGTGGCCGACGTCCGGCAGGCGGCCAAGGCGCTGCGCCACATGCTGCGCACCATGGACGAGCGCTACCGGCTGTTTGCCGAGGCCGGGGTGCGCGATCTGGAGCACTATAACGAAACCCTGGCCCAGCCCTTGCCCACCATCGTGGTGGTGATCGACGAGTTGGCCGACCTGATGATGGTGGCCCCGGTTGAGGTTGAGGAGTCGATCTGCCGTCTGGCCCAGATGGCCAGGGCGGCCGGCATCCACCTGGTGGTCGCCACCCAGCGGCCGTCGGTCGACGTGATCACGGGGCTGATCAAGGCCAACATCCCGTCCCGCATCGCCTGTGCAGTCTCCTCCCAGGCCGATTCCCGGACGATTCTGGATCAGAACGGCGCCGAGAAGCTACTGGGGCGGGGCGACATGCTGTACTCGCCGATTGGCCGCGCCAAGCCGCTGCGCGCCCAGGGCGCCTACGTCGACGATGGCGACCTGGCGGAGGTAGTCAGCTTCCTGCGCCAGCAGGGTGCCCCCCGCTTTGACCATGCCCTGCAGCAGGCGGCCTCCCAATTCGACCAGGAAGACGAGGAGACTCTCGATCCGCTATTCTTTAAGTCACTGCGGGTGGCCATCGAGTCCAAGCAGATCTCGGCCTCCCTGCTGCAGCGGCGGCTCAGGGTCGGCTACGCCCACGCCGCCCGCATCGTCGAGCAACTGGAGCGCCGCGGGTACGTCGGCCCGGCCGATGGCGCCCGGCCCCGCGAGGTGCGGATCAGCATGGCCGACTACGAGCAGCTGATGGCAGGTCAGGACCAGCTGGACTGAACCTGCTCAGGAGACCCTACAGAGGAGGGCCCAGAGATGGATGTGACGGCGCGCCTTACGGCGCTGGGGTTGAGTCTGCCGCCGGTGCCGAAGCCAGTCGCTGCTTACGTGCCGGCGGTGCGGGTCGGTCAACTGGTCTTCACCTCCGGCCAGCTGCCCTTCCAGGACGGGCAACTCGTGTCGCTGGGACCCGTACCCAGCCGGGCCTCGATCGACGACGCCTACCAGGCCTGCCGGGTGGCCGTCCTCAATGCCCTGGCGGCGGTGGCGATGGTCGCCGACCTGGATCAGGTGAAACGGGTGGTGCGGGTCGGGGGCTTCGTCGCCTCGGAGATCGGCTTTCACGACCAGCCCAAGGTGGTGAACGGAGCCAGTGACCTGCTCCGTGAGATCTGGCAGGAGGCCGGCCAGCACGCCCGCACCGCTGTCGGCGTGAGCGCCCTGCCGCTCGGGGCGTCGGTTGAAATCGAACTGGTGGTAGAGCTGTGAGCCAGGTGCGCCGGCTCCATGTGGTGATGGCGCAGTCCGGCGCCGGGTCCAGGCGGACCTGCGAGGCCCTGATCGCGGCCGGCCAGGTTGAGGTCAACGGCGAGGTGGTGGAGCAGCAGGGGATGCTGGTCCACCCCGGCAAGGACCTGATCACGGTCTCTGGCAAGCCCCTGCCGCCGCCACCCGAGGTGGCCACCGTGCTCCTCTACTACAAGCCGCGCGGAGTTGTCACCACCATGTCGGACCCGGAAGGTCGGCCCTCGGTGGGCGACCTGATCGGCCGCCTGGACCGCCGCCTCTTCCCGGTTGGCCGGCTGGACCGCGACAGCGAGGGGCTGATGATCCTGACCGACCACGGCGAGCTGGCGCGCCGGCTGGGCCACCCGTCCTTCGGCGTGGCACGCACCTACCTGGTGACCGTGTCCGGGCGCCCGTCCACGAGCACCCTGCGTGCCATCGCCAGCGGTGTCGCCCTGCCGGACTTCGTCACGGCGCCGAGCGAAGTGGTGATGCTCCAGCAGAGCCAGGACCGGGCCCGTCTCTACCTGACCCTGACCGAGGGCCGCAACCGGGAGATTCGCCGCCTGTTTGAGCACTTCGGCCATGAGGTGCTGCGGTTGAGGCGGACCACGATCGGACCTCTGGAGGACCCGACGCTCCTGCCGGGAGCCTACCGCCCACTCAGTATGGCCGAGACCCGCGCCCTCTTTTCGGCGGTCGGTCTGAAACCGGGCAAGCTGGAGGACCGCCCGATGCCCACCGTGCGCTCCCGCTTCAGCCCAGGCCGCCGGGACGCACCGGCCAGGGCGCTCTCTCACCCCGGCCGGGCGGTCAGACCCAAGGCCGGTGCCAGAACCGTCGCGTTCGTACACCCCAAGCCAGAGGTGAAGACGCATGCCGACCACTGACGACGCATTGCTGATCATTGACCTACTGGAGGACTTCGTCTCAGCGGACGGGGCCCTCAACGTCGGTGAGCCGGGGGTCGCCGCCTGCCGCGCCGCCGGCGAGCATCTGGCCGCCTGGCGCCGCGAGGGCGGGTTGGTCATCCACGCCACCGACGCCCACACAGCGGACGACCCCGAGTTCGCCGTCTGGCCACGGCACTGCGTGGTCGGCACGATCGGCGCCCGGCCAAGGCCGGAGGTGGCTCCAGCCGTCGGCGAAGCGGTGGTGCCGAAGCGGCACTTCTCAGCCTTCTTCGACACCGGCCTCGACCAGCTGCTGCGGGCCCACGGCGTCCGCCGGCTCACGCTCTGCGGGGTGTGCACCAACATCTGCGTGCTCTATACTGCGGCCGATGCCCAGATGCGCGGCTACAAGCTGCGAGTGCTGGCCGACGCCTGCGCCGGAACTACTGAAGAGGCGCACCGCTTCGCCCTGGGCGAACTCAGCGCCACCCTCGGTGCTGAGATCCTAGCGTGAGGAGCGAGAAGGGGAGTCCTGGGGTGGACCGTCTCGACCGCGAGCCTCGGGTCCGGGAGTTTCGGACCGCACCGAGCCGCCTGCTCGGCGCCACTGAGCAGGAGGTGGCCAGCGGCGCCACTGCCGACGTCTACTTTGCGCGCGGCCTCGACATCCTCCGCCAGCTGGGACGGGAGCGCACGCCGGTCACCGCTGAGGTCTTCTGCCGGCAGGGTGGCGTGCTGTGCGGGGTCGAGGAAGTGCTGACCATGCTCTCCCTGGCCAACTGCCAGGCAGCCGTGGAGGCCCTGGCGGAGGGTGAGACCTTTGTGGCCAAGGAACCGCTGCTGCGGCTGAGTGGCCCCTATGAGGAATTTGCGATCTATGAGACGGCCATCCTGGGAACCCTGGCATCGGCCAGCGCCTGGGCCACGGCCGCCCGCGCCTTTCGCGACGCCGTTCCTAGGGACCGCGCCGTCATCGGCTTCGGCGCCCGTCACCTCCATCCGGCCGTGGTCGGCGCCTTCGACCGGGCCAGCCGGGTGGGCGGCCTGGACGGCGTATCGTCTATCCTGGGCGCCCGCCTGGCCGGACTCGAGCCGTCCGGCACCGTTCCCCATGCCGCCATCCTGATCGCCGGCGACACCCTGCCGGTGGCCGAGGTGCTCTGCCGCACCGCACCAGCGGGTGCCCGCACCGTACTGGTCGACACCTTCCACGATGAGGTGGAGGAGACGCTGCGCGTGGTGCGTGCCCTGGACGGCAAGGTGGACGGCGTGCGCCTGGACACTCCGGCCGAGCGGGGCGGCGTCCAGCCGGAGATGGTGCGCGAGCTGAAGGTACGCCTCGCCCAGGAGGGCTTCCCCGATGTCAGGGTGATGGTCTCAGGGGGACTCTCGGTGGAGCGGGCGGTGGAGCTGGCCGCCGCCGGCGCCGATGGCTTCGGGGTCGGCCATGCCATCTCCAGGGTGGCTCCCTTGGACATGACGCTCGACCTGAAGGTGGTGGATGGGCGGCCGATCGCAAAGCGCGGCCGCATCCCCGGCCTGACGGCGAGCACCCGCCTGCTGCCCAGGCAGCTGCCCTCTGCTGGGCCGGCTGGCCGATGACAGCCGCTGAGTGGCTAAGCTGGCTCACGCTCCGGCCGGCAGCTTCCGGCCTGGAGGCCGGGGTTTTGTCTGAGATTGAGGCGGCCTGCGCGCATCTGGTCGACGAGTCCGGCCCCGACGGCGCAGGGAATTTGGTCCTCCGCCGCCACGGCGGCGGGCAAGGGCCGCTCCTCCTCATTGCCGCCCACGTCGATCAGGTCTGCCTGTGGGCGAAGGAGATCTTGCCCGGGGGCTTCGTCCGCATCTCGGCGCCTGGGATCAACCCGGCGCTCCTGGCTGGCACCAGGGTGCGGGCCGGCGAGCTCCTGGGGGTGGTGGGGATGACACCGCCCCATCTCAGGCGACCGGGAGCGGAGGGCTCCCAGCCGGCGGCGGCCGATCTCTGCTGTGACCTCGGTGAGGACGAGCAGGTGGTAGGCAGCCAGCTGCGGCCGGGCGATCCGATCTTCTTCGCCTCCCAGCCGTCCGGCCTGGGCGAGGGCCGCTTCACCGGCGCCGGCCTGGACAACCGGGCAGGAGTGGCCGCCTGCCTCGGCGCCTTGGAGCAGCTGTCTGGCCAGAGCCTGTGGCCGGAATTGGCCATCGTGCTGACCAGCAGTGAGGAGGTGGGGCTGGTCGGAGCCGCCGCCACTGCCGCTTCACTCAAGCCCGATCTGGCAGTCGCCGTCGACGTCACCTACGGCCAGGGCCTGGACACGCCACCCGACCTGTCCCTGCCGCTCGGCCATGGCCCGGCCATCGGACGCGGCCCGAACTGCCACCCCGGATTCGAGCGCTTCTTGGCCCGCGCAGCCCGCCAGAGCAGCCTGCCCTGCCAGGTCGAACTCCTGCCCGGCCACTCCGGCACGGACGCCTGGGCGATGCAGATCTCCGGCTCTGGTGTCCGCACCGCCACCGTGTCGATACCGCTGCTCTACATGCACACCCCGGTCGAGGTGGTGGCCCTGGCCGACGTGCAGTGGAGCGCCGACCTTCTGGCCGGGGCCGTGATGAGACTGGACGCGGACAGCTATCAGGAGATCGTGACATGGTGATCGAGGACCTCTCCCTGGCTCGCGGCATCAGCGGGCAGGAGGGCAATGTGCGACGGCTGCTCAAGTCGCTGTTGCCGCCCGGGGTTGACCGGGTGGTGATCGACCCCCTGGGCAATCTCCTGATCGGGCAGGGGCTGGCCAAGAGCGGGCCCACCATCCTGTTCGCCGCCCACATGGACGAGGTCGGCCTGATGGTGACCGGCTACCGGTCGGACGGGCAGCTCCGGATCCGGGCCGTGGGCGGCCTCGATGCCCGGCTCCTGCCGGGCAAGGCCGTCCTGGTGGGCCCGGACGGCCTCGCCGGGGTGATCGGGCTGGCGCGCCAGCCGAGCGGGCCGAGCCACGACCAGCCAGCAGCGCCCCGCTATGACGACCTGGCAGTCGACATCGGCGCCCGCGATCCGGCCCAGGCCGAACGCTGGGTGCGCCTCGGCGCCATGGTCACCTTTCGCACGCCGTTCTCGCACAGCGCCCAGTGCTATCAGGGCAAGGCGCTCGACGACCGGGTCGGCTGTTTCGTCGGCCTGCAGGTGCTGTCCGAGCCCCCGTCCACGCCGCGCTGGGTGGCCTTCACGGTACAGGAGGAGCTGGGCCTGCGCGGCGCCAGCGTCCTGGCGCACAGCCTCCGGCCCGACCTGGCGGTGATCCTGGAGGGGACGGTGGCCAACGACGTGCCGACGGCCGAGCCGGGCCGCGAGGTGTCGCGGCTGGGCGGCGGCGTCGTGCTCTCGGTGATCGACCGCGGCACCGTGGTGGCGCCCAAGCTTCTGAAAGGCATCCGCGAGCTGGCTGGCCGGTCCGCCATCCCGGTCCAGGACCGGCGCACCACCGGCGGCCAGAACGATGCGGCGGCGCTCTGGCCGCACGGCATCCCGGCCGCCGCTATCGCCGCTCCTTGCCGCTACATCCACTCGCCCTGCGCCGTCAGCGGGGTGGCCGACGTCGACGCCATGCGCCGTCTGGCCCAACTCCTGTGCCACGAGGCAGAGGGACTGGCCCGATGCTGAGGGAGGCCCTGGAAGCCATCGTGGCCGACCGTTCGCCGCTGGCGTGGGAGGCTGAGCACCTCAGCCACCTGGCCGAGTACTTCGGCTCGCCCAGCCAGCTCATGATGGGCGGCGCGCCCCACCTGCTGATCGGCGAGACCGCCGCCCGCTGGTGGCTGGCGGTGGCCGTGGACGAGCCGACTTTGCTCTTGAGCGGAGAGGGCAGCGCCAAGGCGTGGGGCTTCGTGCCCTATGGCGTCCCGGCCGACGCCGCCCTGGTCCGCCAGCGCCAGCTCGTCCACCAGAGCGGGCAGCTCGTCACGCTGGACGGTCCGGCCGAGACCAAGGAGACGGGCCGGCTTCACCTCAAGCCAGCTCAGAGCGGCCCGCCGGCGGGGGCCAGCTGGGCGATCTGGCCCAGACCCCCCCAGCTCACCCTTGAGCGGCTGAAGGGAGCGGGCGCTGCCACCCGCCTGTTCACTGCGGCGGCGCTGGCTATTGTGAGGGCAGGGCAGGGGAGTGTGGGCGCGGTGTTCTTCGGGCGAAGCCGCCTGTCCGCCCGCGCCCTCACCTCCTTTTTGCACCGGGAGCCCCCGGGGGGCGTGATCTGGCTGGCGGCGCTGTCCCTCCCGGCCGCTGAGCCGGGGCGGGGTGCCTTCCACCTGCGTGCCGCCGGCGCACCGGGCGCGGCCGACCTGGACCACCAGTTGGGCCAGCCGCCCGCCCGCTTCATGGAGCGGGACCAGCTGCCGGGATGGGTGCTGGAGATCCGGCGGGCCGGCTGGGCCGAGTATGGGCTCGGCGTCGCCGCCGCCGATCTGGGGGCGGAGACGGAGTCTGTGCACCTCGCTGACGGCGAGGACCTCTATCGGATCCTGGCCGCCATCGGCCAGCCGGGGTGATAATTTGCGCCCTGTTGTGCGATTCTAGGATCAGGTCAGCACACCGTCCAAGACCGAGACAGGGGGACGCCACATGAGCCGCAGCCTGAAGTTCATCGACCTGAAGACGACGGTTCCGGGGCCGAAGTCGGAGGCGATCCTGGCCCGCATCGCCAAGGCGGTGCCCAAGGCTGCGACGCCGTGGGCGCCGATCGCTGCTGCCCGCGCCCACGGCTCTTTACTGGAGGACGCAGACGGCAACACCTTCATCGATGTCACGGGCGGCATCGGCGTGCTGAACGTCGGCCACACCCACGAGCGGGTGGTGGCGGCGATCAAGGATCAGGCCGAGCGCCTGCTGCACACCGACTTCACGCTGCTTCCCTACGCCGCTTACGTGGACGTGGCTGAGCGGCTGAACGCCCGTTTCCCCGGCGGCGGCCCGGCCAAGACCATCTTCTTCAACTCCGGGGCGGAGGCGGTAGAGAACGCGGTCAAGATCGCCAAGGTGGCGACCGGGCGGCGGGCCATCATCTCCTTCGAGGGCGCCTTTCACGGCCGCACCCTGATGGCGATGAGCCTCACCTCCAAACCGCGCCCCTACAAGGCGGGGCTCGGCTCCTTCGCGCCGGACGTGTACAAGGCACCCTTCCCGTACAGCTACCGTTGCCCGATCGGCGCCAGCGAGAGCGCCCACGTCTGCGGCCTGCCCTGCTACGAGCAGATCGCCCACCTGTTCAAGGTGCAGGTCGACCCCTCCGAGGTGGCGGCCGTGATCGTGGAGCCGGTGCAGGGCGAGGGCGGCTTCGTGGTACCACCGCCGGACTTTCTCGGCTACCTGCGCCAGCTCACCGCGGCCCATGGCATCCTCCTCATCTGCGACGAGGTGCAGACCGGGTTCGGCCGCACCGGTACCTTCTTTGCCACAGAGCAGTTCGGGGTGGTGCCAGACCTGATCACGATCGCCAAGTCGGTGGCCGACGGCCTCCCCCTGTCCGGGGTGATCGGGCGGAGCGAGGTGATCGACGCCCCTGGCGATTCCACCATCGGCGGTACCTATGTCGGCAACCCGGTGGCCTGCCGGGCGGCCTCCGCCGTCCTGGACGTGTTCGATGAGGAGGACCTCCTGGCCAGCGGCCGGGCCCTCGGCGTCCAGATGCGGGCCAGGCTGGAGGCGATGGCCCGGCGCTTCGCTGAGATCGGCGAGGTGCGCGGGCTGGGGCCGATGCTGGCCATCGAGTTGGTGGAAGACCGGCTCACCAAGACACCGGCTGCTGACCTGACGAGACGGGTGCAGCGGCGGGCCCTCAGTCTCGGCCTGATCATGCTCAAGGCCGGTATCTACGACAACGTGCTGCGCTTCCTGGCCCCCTTGAACACGCCGCCTGCCATCGCCGAGGAGGCGATGGACGTGCTGGAGGAGGCGCTGTCCCTGGAGACCTCGGCCTGAACGCTGCTCCGTTCGGCAGGCGGCCCCAGGGCTGACGGCTGCCACTCACCGTGTCCGGCGGGAGGGCCCCTGGGCCGCACCACTTGGGGAGAGGACGGTGCCCGTGACCCACCTGGTCAACCTCCTGGTCGCCGACGGCCCGATGGGCGTGTTCTGGGGCATGATCGGGGAGAGTGCCGGCCTGCCTCTGCCATCGGAGGTGCTGTTGCCTTTCGCCGGCTTCCTGGTGCTGGGCGGCCGCATCAGCTTCGCGGCGATCTTCCTGATCGCCCTAGCCGCGCAGCTGATCGGCTCCCTGGTCGGCTACGCCATCGGCTACTTCGGCGGCCGGCCGCTGGTCTCAAGGCTGGCCGGCCTGTTCGGGGCGCACGGCCTGGAGCGGGCAGAGGCCTGGTTTGCCCGCCATGGGCGGGCGAGCGTATTCTGGGGGCGCTTTCTGCCCGTGGTCCGCACCTACATCAGCTGGCCGGCCGGCGTGGCCCGCATGCCGCTCGGCTCGTTCCTGCTCTACACCCTGCTCGGCTCCATCCCCTGGTCGGCGGCCCTGATCTACGCCGGCATCCTGCTCGGCGCCTCCTGGTCCAAGCTGGGCGGACCCGGCCAGGCGGTCAGCGTGGGGGTGGCCGTGGCCATCGTCCTGGCTGCTGCCTATCTCCTGCTCCGGCGCAGACGGCTGGGCCGCCACCCGGCGTGAAGATCACCATCGACGGACCGGCCGGGGCCGGCAAGTCCACGGTGGCACGGGCCCTGGCCCGCCGGCTCGGCTTCTCCTACCTGGACAGCGGCGCCCTCTACCGGGCCCTGGCCTGGGCAGCGCTCGGCCAGGGAGCGGACCTTGACGGGGAGGAGGGCCTGGCCCGCCTGCTGGACAGCCTCGAGCTTCGGCCAGACCAGGCCGGTGTGTGGGTGAACGGCACCTTGGTCACATCCGCGCTGCGCCGCCCCGACGTCGACGAGGCCGCCTCCCGGGTGGCCCGCCATCCGGCGGTGCGCGCCGCCATGGTTCGCCTGCAGCGGCAGCTGGGCGAAGGCGTGGACATGATCGCCGACGGCCGGGACATCGGCAGCGTGGTCTGGCCCGACGCCGAGGTGAAGATCTTCCTGACCGCCTCCCTGGCGAAGAGGGCGGCGAGACGGGCCCTGGAGCAACCCCAGGAGGACCAGGGCCAGATCGCCCAGGCCATCGCCGAGCGGGACGCCCACGACGCCGAACGTCCAGTCGGGGCACTTCTGATCGCCCCAGGGGCGATCGTGGTCGACACCAGCGAACTGAGCGTGGAAGAGACGGTGGAGCGCCTGGCCGAGATCGTGGAGGCGGTGCCGTGAAGCGCATCCCCGGCGGCGAGGGCGTGGGTGCCCTCTACAGTGTGACCCTGGTCCTGGCCCGCACCCTGTTCAATCTCCTGTTCGCGATCCACGTGGAGGGTCTGGAGCACGTGCCCCAGGCCGGTCCGGCCATCATCTCGCCCAACCATCGCTCCGCCTGGGACCCGCCAGTCGTCTCCACCCTCCTGGAGCGTCCCCTCTACCACATGGCCAAGGCGGAGCTCTTCCCCCGCCTTGGCTTCTTTCTGCGCCGCATCGGCGCCTACCCGGTACGGCGGCAGGCGGTCGATATGCACGCCATCCGCCACAGCCTCACCCTGCTCAGGGCCGGGCGGCTGATCTGCATCTTTCCGGAGGGCCATCGCTACGCCGACGGCAGGCTGGGCCCGGGCAAGTCCGGGGCGGCCCGGCTCAGCGTGCAGACCGGCGCCCCGGTCATCCCGGTCGGCATCAGCGGCCGCTACGGGCTGCGCGGCCGTGTCATCTTCCGCTTCGGGCCGCCCGTCCAGCTCTTTGACGACGACCAGGACCCCCAGCGGGTGATGGATGCGATTGCTGCCCTGATCGCGGGCCCTGAGCAGGGTGGAATCCAGCAATAGGCGATTTGACAACCCCTCCGCCGCTCTCTATGATGAATCCACGACGCAGCGGCGTCCTCTAACGGCCACCCGATTCAGACCATCCACGGCCAAAAGCGGTCACGGTTGCGAGAACGGATCAGGGGCTATGGAGCCCCTGTTGTCGTATTTGGACGGAATCCCGGAAGGTGGGCGGACGGTGGAGTCAACCAAGGAGCCCGACGCGATGGACCCGGTTGCGGCCAGTGATGAGCTGGAGAGCCAGGAGGCCACAGACGGCGCCGTAGCCGAAGAGGCCTCGACCGCTCCAGACCCCGGCCAGCCGGTCGCCGAAACCGCCAGCGCCAAGCCGGCCGCCAGGAAGAAGACGGCCGCCAAGAAGAGCACAGCCAAGGCCGATCCGGACCCGGAGGACCAGGCGGCGCTCACGGCGGCCGTGCCCGCCATTCAACCCGGAGACCTGGTGGAGGGACGGGTGGTCGAGCTGCACGCCGACCACGCCCTGGTCGACGTCGGCCACAAGTCGGAGGGCTACCTTCCACTCGATGAGATCTCGCACCGGCCGGTGGCCCACCCCTCGGAGGTGCTGGCGGTCGGCGACCTGATCCAGGTGCTGGTGCTGCGCAACGACGGCGAAGACGACATCCTCAGGCTGTCCAAGCGGCGGGCCGATGAGCGCGCCGTCTACGAGCAGCTGGCAGAGGCGATGGCCGCCAAGACCGTGCTCACAGCGCCGGTGACCGAAGTGGTGAAGGGCGGCCTGGTGGTTGATGTCGGCATCCGCGGCTTCGTGCCTGCCTCCCAGGTGGAGCGCGGCTTCATCGAGGACCTCAGCCAGTACGCCGGCCAGACGCTCGGGCTGCAGGTGATTGAGGTCGACCGCCGGCGGCGGCGGGTGATTCTCTCCCACCGCAAGGTGGTGGAGAGCGAGCGCGCCCAGCTGAAGGGCCAGCTCTGGGAGACATTGGCCGAGGGTCAGCGCCTGAGCGGCCGGGTGAAGAGCCTGACCGACTTCGGGGCCTTCATCGACCTGGGCGGTGTGGACGGCCTTTTGCACATCTCGGAGATGAGCTGGAGCCGGATCCGCCACCCCTCGGAGGTGCTGAAGGAAGGCGAGACGGTGGAGGTCGCCGTGCTCCGGCTGGACCGTGAAAAGGGCCGGGTCTCGCTCGGTCTGAAGCAGGTGCAGCCCAACCCCTGGCACGACATCGACCGCCGCTTCCCGGAGGGCTCGATCGTGAAGGGCCAGGTGGCACGCCTCACCCCCTTTGGCGCCTTCGTCAGCCTGGAGCCTGGCGTCGACGGCCTGGTGCACATCAGCCACCTCAGCGAGGAGCACCTGGAGCGGCCGGAGGAGGCCGTGTCGGTTGGCGACGAGATCCGGGTCAAGGTGCTGCGCGTCGACCCCGACCTGCAGCGCATCTCGCTCAGCCTGAAGGAAGTGGCCCCAAGCCTGCCCAAGAACGCCGCCGCCCGGGCGTCCGGTCAGGAGGCGACCACCATCGCCGATCTGGTGGACGAGAAGACAAGGGACACCCTCACCTCCGGCGACAGCGAGCCTAGTTAGCTCCGCCTGGCCCCGGACCGCCCCCCAGCTGCGCGAGACGGTCGGGCCGCAACACCGGGGCCTCGACCGTCTCGGCGTCGTGGTGCGAGGCCGCTCGCTGCAGCCGGGCGTAGACCTGGGGTGCGAAGACGTCGTAGAGGTCAAACACCTTGGCCACCAATACGGGCGGTCCGCTCTTGGCCCTGACCGACTTGGTGATGCCCAGTTCGCGCAGCGTGACCAGCCGCCGCCCCTCCCGGTCGACGAAGTCAAAGTGCACCAGCATTGGTTCCGCCATCGCTCCTGCTCCCGTGTGGATCGGCCGTGTGCCTTCAACCATAGCCAACCCGAGGCGACTCGACCAGAGGGGAGTGCAACCTGGTGGCGCTGCCGCTAGTGTCGATCGTGGGCCGCCCCAATGTGGGCAAGTCCACGCTGTTCAACCGCTTGATCAGCGAGCAGGCAGCCCTGGTCGAGGATCTGCCCGGCGTCACCCGCGACCGCCTGGTGCGGGAGGCGAGCTGGCTGGAGCGGCCCTTTCTGGTGGCCGACACCGGCGGCCTGGCCGGGGAGGACCTGGGACCATGGACCGGGGCGGTCCGCCAGCAGGTGGAGACCGCTATCGCCGAGAGCGCCCTGGTGGTGATGGTGATCGACGCCCGCACCGGCGTCTTGGCCGAGGACATCGAGGTGGCCGAACTGGTGCGCCGCACCGCCAAGCGGGTGCTGCTGGTGGCGAACAAGGTGGACGCCCGCACGGTCGACGTGTCGGATGGCTACCGGCTGGGGCTGGGCGAGCCCTTGCCGCTGTCGGCTGCGCACGGACTGGGTGTCGGCGATCTCCTGGACGCCATCGTGGACCGCCTGCCCACGGGCGAGGCGCCAGAGGTAGAGGCGCCCAGCCTCCGTCTCGCCATCCTGGGCCGCCCCAACACCGGCAAGTCCACCCTGCTCAACCGCCTGGTCGGCGAGGCGCGCAGCGTGGTCAGCACGGCGCCGGGCACCACCGTCGACCCGGTGGACGCCGAATTCTCCTATCACGGCCAGACCTGGGTGGTGGTGGACACCGCCGGCATCCGGCGGCGCAGCCGGATCAGCGCCCACCTCGAGGGACGGATGGTCACCCGCAGCCTGGAAGCGGTGGAGCGAGCCGACCTGGCGGTGCTGGTGCTGGAGGCCGAGGCCGGACTGACCGAGCAGGACGCCCGTCTGGCGCACCGCGTCATCGAGCGGGGCAGGGGTCTCCTCCTGGCGCTGAACAAGTGGGATCTGGTCAGCGATCCCAAGTTGACCATACGGGAGGCCACCGACCGCATCCGCGAGGAGCTCCCCGACATCCCGTTCGCGCCGGTTGAGGCCATTTCGGCTGAGACGGGCTGGCACCTCAGCCGCCTTCTGAGGAAGGCGGACCTGATGCGCCAGCAGCTTGTGCACCGGGTGCCGACGCCGGAGCTGACCCGCATCGTCCAGCGCCTGCTCGCCGCCGACCCGCCGCCCGCCATCGGCGGCAAGCGCCTCAAGGTGTTCTACGCCACGCAGGTCTCCATCCGGCCGCCCACCTTCACCTTCTTCGCCAACCACCCGCAGGCGGTCTCCGCGGCCTATCTCCGCCACCTGGAGCGCCGGCTGCGGGAGGAGTGCGGCATGCCTGACATCCCGCTCCGGATGGTGCTGCGCCGGCGCACCGGCGGCCACCGCGACGAGGTGTAGCGGACTGGCCTTGGCCGAGGCGGTGGACTATACTCGAAGGGTAACGCGGGCTGTGGCGCAGACTGGTAGCGCGCTACCTTGGGGTGGTAGAGGTCGTGGGTTCGAATCCCGCCAGTCCGACCAGTTTCGCCCCCGCCGGAAGGCGGGGGCGCTTCATTTCCCCTCGAGCCGGGCTTCCAGCCGCCTGAGCTTGTCCAAATCCCGGTCATAGGCGACGAGCACCTGATCAGCGTAGAAGGCGGCCACCTCCAAGGCCCGTCCCAGCGCTGCCTCCGGCACATCCAAGCCGTAGAGCTCCACCATCCACAAGGCCCCGCCCAGCCGGTCCCGGAAGCCGTGGGCGATGTCCTCCACCCAGTAGGTGGTGGCGTAGGCGAGGTCGTAGACCGGCGTGATGAAGCCATCGACTAGGCCCTTCAGTTGGTCTACGTCGAGGCCGAAACGGTCCTCCAGATGTCCGGGGTAGGGATCCGGGTAGAGGGTGAGGTAGAGGCGCCCGGGCACGAGCCGGCGCACCTCCCGGACGAAGGCGGTCAGCGTCTCCTGACGGTAGGTGGCCCAGTCCAGCCCAGCCGCCGCCATTCCGTCCCGGCAGGCCCGGCAGTGACAATAGCCCTGGCGGGCGAAGGTGACGTCGTCCAGCCGCAGGTCATCCCCGCCGCCGTCCTTAAGCGCCCGCTCCACCCAGGCCACCGCCTGGGCCCGCACCGCCGGCTGGCTGGGGCACAGCGCCGTCCAGTCGAAGTAGCGGCTCTGGCGGGTGGCCGGCGTGCCAGCGGCGTCGACCTGAATCCACTCCGGATGGGCCTTGCCCAGGCGGTTATCGCCGAAGCAGGAGACCATGGGGATGGCGCCGGGCGGCTGCACCGTCCAGGCGCCGCCCACATCCTTCACTTCCCAAAAGGCTGGCGAGAAGGCCGCCACGTGCCCCTTGTAGCGGGTGACCACGCCGAGCCGCCGCCTCGCCTCACCGGCGTTGCTCACCGGCCGAGCCTGGCCAATAGACCGGCTTGTACCGCTGGCCACTCAGCGGCGGTGATGGAGAACATAGCGGTGTCGCGCGACGAGCCGTCCGGCCGCACCTGATAGGCGCGCAGCGTCCCCTCGTACACGGCGCCCAGTTTCCTGATCGCGGCCTGGGAGCGGAGATTCATGGCGTCGGTCTTGAGCTGGACGCGGCGCGCCTGCCAGACCTCGAAGGCGTAGCGGAGGAGCAGCAGTTTCGCCTCCGGGTTGACCCTGGTGCCCCACACCCTGGGGTGATACCAGGTGCCGCCGATCTCCAGGCGATGGTCGCCTGGGCGGACGTCCATATAGCGGGTGGAGCCGACGATCCGGCCGTCGGCTAGAAGCCGCACCGCAAAGGCGCAGCCAGTACCGGCCATCCGGTAGGCGGTGGCCGTCTGCACATAGGCATCGACCGACGCCCGGCTGTCCAGCCGCTCCAGCATCAGGGTCCAGATCTCGCTCGCCCTGGCCGCCTGCCAGAGCTCGGCGGCGTGCGAGGTCTCAAGCTGCTCGAGGCGAACCACCTCGCCCAGGAGAAGCGCTGGTGCCGGGCAGTCATCGATCGCCACTGGGACGCCTCCTCCGCTCCGGCCCACACCGCTACGAGCCCTAGCCGTTCACCACCCGCCGCCCCTGCTCCTCTCGGTCGGCTTGACGATGGTGCGGCGTTGCGGTCCGATGGGGGAGACCGGGCCACACCGAAAGGGGACAGCTTGTGCAGCCCTCAGACGATCACATCCTCGACCTGATGGCCAGCTTCGTGAATCCGGGCCTGGCCCGGAGCTTCCGCTTCATGGGCCTCACCGCCTACGAGGTCTCGGCCCAGGGGGCCTGGATCGAGGCGTCGGACGGCAACCGCTACCTCGATTTCTCCAGCGGCTACGGCGTGATGGTGCACGGCTACCGCCACCCCCGGCTGGTCGAGGCGGCCAAGCGGCAGCTGGACCAGTTGGCGCTGTCCAGCCGGGTGCTGCCGTCCCGGCAGGCCTCGGAGCTGGCCGCCCTCCTGGCCGAGGTGACGCCGGGCGACCTCACCTATTCCTTCTTCTCCAACTCCGGGGCGGAGGCGATCGAGGGGGCGATCAAGTTCGCCCGGGTGGCCACCGGCCGCACCGAGATGGTCGCCACCACCGGCGCCTTCCACGGCAAGACGATGGGCGCCCTTACCGCCAGCGGCCGCGATCTCTACCAGCGGCCCTTCCGGCCGCTGGTGCCGGACTTCGTCCATGTGCCGTACGGCGACCTCGGGGCGGCTCGGGCCGTGATCGGAGCCAAGACGGCGGCCGTGATTGTGGAGCCGATCCAGGGCGAGGGCGGGGTGGTGGTGCCCCCGGCCGGCTACCTGATGGGGCTTCAGGAGGCCTGCCGGAAGCACGGCGCCCTCCTGGTGATGGACGAGGTGCAGACCGGCATGGGACGCACCGGGCAGCTCTGGGCCTGTATGCACGAGGGCATCGAACCAGACCTGATGGTGATGGCCAAGGGCCTGGGTGGCGGCATCCTGCCGATCGGCGCCACCATCGGCACGCCCAGGGCCATGGCCTTCTGGGACGAGATGCCGCTGATCCACACCTCCACCTTTGGCGGCAACCCCCTGGCCACGGCGGTGGCGGCCGAAGCGATCCGGGTGGTGCAGGAGGAGGGGCTGGCGGAGCGGGCCGCCACACTTGGCAAGAGGCTGGCAGAGGCCGGCCGTGAGCTGGCCGCGGCCCACCCCGAGGTGGTCAGGGAGGTGCGGGGCCGCGGCCTGATGGCCGGGCTGGAGGTGGCCCACGAGGGGCTGGGCGGGGCCTTGATGTTCGAGCTGTTCCAGCGCCACATGCTGGCCGTCTACACCCTGAACAACCCGCTGGTCATCCGCCTGATGCCGCCCTTGGTCATCGCGGAGGGCGACTTCGAGGATGGCATCTCCCGCCTCCAGGAAGCGGTGGCGGCCGTGTCTGCCGTCGCAGCCCAACTGACAGGAGGGGCGTAGCGTGCCGCACGTGGAGAAGAACCGCATCGTCGCGCTTCCCTACGAGCGGGTGTGGCAGGCGGTCACCGACGTCGAGTCTTTCTCCACCTTCATGGACAGCGTGGACTCGATCACGGTCCTGGAGAAGGGCCCCAACTACTCGCGCGAAAAGTGGGTGGCCAGGCTGCGCGGCGCCCCCTTCCGCTGGGAGGAGGAGGATCACCACTACCCCGAGGAGGGGCGCATCGCCTACCGGCAGACCCAGGGCGACCTCAAGACCTTCGAGGGCGAGTGGCGGCTGGAGCGGGTTGAGGCCGGCACCCGGGTCACCTTCACCTGCGACTTCGAGTTCGGCATCCCGATGATCTCCGCACTCCTGAACCCGGTGGCCGGCCTCCTGATCGGCGAGAACATCGACGCCATGCTGGACGGCATCGTGCGCTCCGCCGGCAGATGAGGATCCTGTTCGTCCTGCGGCCGATGGCCGGAGGCATGCGGACGGTCACGGCCCAGTATATCTCCCTGGCCGAGGCCGCCGGCATCACCGTGGCTGCCGCCGGCCCCATGGCCGCGCTGCCGGTGGGCGTGGACGGTCAGGCCCTGGAGGCCTTTCCATACGGCCGTGCCACCCGCCAGCTCGCCGACGTGGTCCGGGCTTTCCGGCCGGACCTCGTGCACGCCCACGGACTGCAGGCCGGTGTGGTCAGCCTGGGCAGCACCGTGCCGGTGGTGTACACCTTGCACGGATTCCCGCCGCCCGGCCCCGTGGGCGGCCTCTACCGCATCCTCGAGAACCGGGTGATGGCCCGGGCGGCCGCCCTGTCCGCCACCTCCCAGGCGCTTGCTGCCGACGCCGCCTGGCGGAGCGGCCGCCCTGTCAGTGCCCTGCCGGTGGCGATCCGGCTGCCGCCGGCCGACCAGGTCAGCCGGCGGCCGGCGGGCGGACCGGTGATCGGCACCATGGGCCGCCTCACCCAGGAGAAGGGCTACGATGTGTTGCTGGACGCCTTCCGCCTCTTCCGGCGCACCCACCCCCAATCCCAGCTCCTGATCGGCGGCCTGGGCCCCCTGGCCCAGGCGCTGGGCGAGGCCGCCGCCTCAGCGGACCTCTCCGGAGCGGTCCACCTGCTCGGCTGGGTGGCAGCGGCCGACTTCTACCCCCGACTCCACCTCTACACCCAGCCCTCCCGCCGTGAGGGCCTGGGCCTCGCCGCCAGGGAGGCGGTGGCCTGGGGCCTGCCGGTGGTGGCAAGCGATGTCGGCGGCCTGAGAGAGGCATGCGGTGATGGGCCGTGGGCCCGCTACGTGGCAGCCGGTGCCCCCGGCGGACTGGCCCGGGCGTGGGCTGAGATGCTGAGCGAGCACAACCCGGAGATCTCGGCTCAGGGCCGGGCCTGGGCGGCCGGCATCGGCGGTCCCGAGGCCGTCACCCAGGCCCTCTCCGATCTGTACCGGCGGGCCCTCGCCTCAGCCGAGGGATCTGGCGAAAATGCACATTTTGCGGTGAAATAAAGAGGCAGGAATAGGGAGGGCGAAGATCACCGGCACTCACCTTGCCTCATCCCGGCTGAGCCTAGAATTTTCCCGTCTGCGTTGACATATCAGGGACGTTTGCTACCATGAGTACTGATCTGGATCCGGGAGGGGGCTGGGACGGGGGATGGACGCACTCGGCCGCCACATCCTGGTAGAGGCCGACGGCTGCGACAGCCAACTGCTCAACGATCCGACCCAAGTCGAAGACATCATGGTTACCGCCGCTCTCAAGGCCGGCGCAGAGGTGCGGGAAGTCACCTTCCACCGCTTCAGCCCGCAAGGCGTGAGCGGCGTCGTTGTGATCTCGGAGTCCCATCTCGCCATTCACACCTGGCCCGAGTACGGGTACGCGGCCGTGGACGTCTTCACCTGCGGCGACCGCGTCGATCCGTGGGATGCCGTTCAGTACATTGTCAGCCGCTTCGGGGCCACCCGCTACCGGACGCAGGAAGTGGCCCGCGGCGAGGCCAGGGACATCAAGGCGATCGCCAAGTGAGAGGGCTCCGGCGACCTGCCGGAGCCTTTTTCATGGGAGGAGGGGTCCTGTGCAGCGCACCTTTGTGATGGTCAAGCCGGACGGCGTCGGCCGCGGCCTGGTCGGCAGGGTGATGGCGCGCCTGGAGGACCGGGGGCTACGGCTTGCCGGGCTGCGCCTGCTTGAGGTGACGCCGGAGCTGGCCGCCCGCCATTACGCCGCCCATCGGGACAAGCCCTTTTACCCTGGACTGGTCCGCTTCATCACCTCCGGACCGGTAGTGGCGATGGCCTGGGAAGGCGAGGACGCCGTCATGGTGGTGCGCACCATGATGGGTCCGACCGATCCTCGCCAGGCCCCGCCTGGCACCATCCGCGGCGACTTCGCCCTCACCATCGACTGCAACCTGATTCACGGCTCAGACAGCCCAGAGGCCGCCGAGGCGGAGATCGCCCTCTACTTCAGCCCAGACCAGCTGGTCTCACGCCCCCGGCCAGAGGAGTCATGGATCTACCCCCCGACATCGCGCTGATCGCCGGCACCGGCATCGAGGCCTGGCCGCTGGACCAGGCTCGAGACTTTCGCCTGGCCACGCCTTACGGCGAGGTCCTGGTCCGTCTGGCCCGCTTCGCCGGCCAGGACCTGCTGGTGGTGCCCCGCCACGGCCCTGGCCACAGCCTGCCGCCGCACCGGGTCAACAGCCGCGGCATGATCTGGGCCCTGAAGGGCCTGGGCGTGACCAAGGTGGTGGCGTCCTCGGCTGTCGGCGCCATCGACCCCGGGCTCAGGCCAGGAGACCTGCGGGTCGTCGACGACCTGCTTGACTTCACCCGGCAACGGCCCTTGACATTCTTTGACGCACCTGGCCAGGTCAGGCACGTGGATATGACGGACGCCTACTGCCCGAGGCTGAGCGCTCTCCTCAAGCAGGCGGTCGGCCAGCCGGTGGGGGAGGGGCTCCTCATCTACGCGGCGACCGAGGGGCCCCGCTTCGAGACGCCGGCTGAGATCCGGGCCCTCGCCCAGCTCGGCGCCCGGGTGGTGGGCATGACCCAGGCGCCGGAGGTGACCCTGGCCCGGGAGGCGGGTCTCTGCTACGCGGCCGTGGCGGTGGTGACCAACCCGGCGGCCGGCCTGGGCGGGGAGCGGGTGGAGGAGGCGGCCATCTACGCCCACCTGGCCGAGGCCCTGGGCCGCTTCCAGGACGCCTTCGCCCGCTTCCTCGGCCTGCTCGACGCGAGTCCCGGCTGCGAGCGCTGCCCGCCGGCGCCGGAGGGGCTCTTCCCGCACCTCAGCCTCGACGGGATGGACGAAGGGGATGGACAGCGATGAGCGAGGGCGACCTCCGCATCGACTGGGCGGCCGGGCGGATGCCTGTGCTGGCCGAGATCCGCCGCCAGTTCGCCGCCGAGAGGCCGCTGACCGGCCAGCGGGTGGCCGTCTGCATCCACCTGGAGGCGAAGACGGCCGTGCTGGCACTGGCCCTGGCCGAGGCCGGCGCTGAGGTCACCGTCTGCGGCTCCAACCCCTTGTCCACTCAGGACCTGGTGGCAGCGGCCCTGGCCGGGCGGGGCGTGTCGGTCTTCGCCCGCCGTGGCATCGACGCCAAGACGTACCAGGACTTCCTCGACCGCTCGCTGGAGCGCCAGCCGACGCTGCTCCTGGACGACGGCGGCGATCTGGTGGCCCGCGCCCTGGCCAGCGGGCGCCACACCACTGTCCTGGGCGGCACCGAGGAGACCACCACCGGGGTGGCGCGCCTTGTCCAGTTGGCCGGGCGGGGCCGGCTGCCCTTCCCGATGGTGGCGGTGAACGACGGGGCGATGAAACACCTGTTCGACAACCGCTTCGGCACCGGCCAGTCCGCCTTGGAGGCCGTGATGCGGGCCACGAACATCTCCATCGCCGGCTGCCGACTGGTGGTGGTCGGTTTCGGTGACTGCGGCCGCGGCGTCGCCGAGCGGGGCCGCGGGCTGGGCGCCCAGGTGGCGGTGGTCGAGGTGGATGCGGTGCGGGCCAATCTGGCCTATTTCGACGGCTTTTCGGTCCTGTCCATGGACCAGGCCGCGGCCTGGGGCGAGCTCTTCATCACGGTCACCGGCAACCGGCAGGTGATCAGGGGCCGCCACCTGGACCGCATGCGAGACGGCGCCGTGTTGGCCAATGCCGGCCACTTCGACGTCGAGGTGGACAAGCCGGCGCTCCACCGCCGGGCGGAGCGGGTGGAGGAGGTGCGGCCCCATGTGCAGGCCTTCCGCCTGAAGAGCGGGCGTAGCCTCTACCTCCTGGCCGAGGGCCGGCTGGTCAACCTGGTGGCGGCCGACGGCCACCCGATCGAGATCATGGACCTCTCCTTCAGCCTGCAGGCCCTGAGCCTGGCCTTCCTGGCCACCCACCGCCTGCCGGGCGGCGTGCATCGGGTCCCGCCGGAACTGGACCGGCGGGTCGCTGAGCTGAGCCTGGGCGCCCGCGGCATCAGCCTGGAGCGGCTGACACCCGCTCAGCGCCGCTACCTCGATCCCGACGGCAGCCGGCCATGAGCGGGGAAAGCACCTGGATCCGCTCGGCCGCCACCCTGACGCCGGACGGGTTCTGGGAAGGCGCCACGGTGGAACTGCACGGCGCTCGCATCGCCCAGGTCTGGACCGCCGGCACCGCACCCCCGCCCGCACCGGGTGCGCGGGTGCTGGAGCTCGGCTCCCAGGTACTCCTGCCCGGGTTCGTGAACGCCCACACCCATGCCGCCATGAACCTCCTGCGCGGCTTCTCGGACGACAAGCCGCTTCAGCGCTGGCTGGAGGAGGACGTGTATCCCGCCGAGGCCAGGCTCAGGCCAGGCGACATCCTGTGGGGGACCTGCGCCGCCCTCCTCGAGATGATCCGGTCCGGCATCACCACCTTCGTCGACATGTACTTCGCCCTGGACGAGGTGGCAGAGGCGACCCGGGAGTCCGGGGTGCGCGGCGTGCTGGGGCGCGGGCTGGTCACGGTGGGGGGGCGGGGCCGGGAGGCGCTGGCCGAGGCTGCCGCCTTCCACGCTGAGGCAGACGGCAGCGCCGACGGACGGATCACGGTCTGGCTGGCCCCGCACGCCCCCTACACCACCACGCCGGATTTCCTGGCCGAGGTGGGCGAGGTGGCCCGCCGCATCGGCACGGGCGTCCACATCCACCTGTCAGAGACGGCCCAGGAGGTGGCCGAAGCGGTGCGGGCCTGGGGTGTCACCCCCTTTGGCCTGATGCAGGAGGTGGGGCTCGACCGCCAGCCACTGCTGGCGGCCCATGCCGTCCATCTGCGCCCTGATGACCTGGAGCGCTTCGCCAACTGGAAGCCCGGAATTGCCCACAACCCGATCTCCAATCTGAAGATGGGCTGCGGCATGGCTCCGGTCGCCCGCCTCTTGGCACTCGGGGTGCCCCTGGGCCTCGGCACAGACGGCGCCGCATCCGCCAACTCGCTGGACTTCTTCCTGACCATGAAGGCCTCGCTGTGGGGGGCGCGCGGCCTCAGCGGCGACCCCGTCCGCCCCAACGCCGAGCAGATCCTGGAGGCAGCCAGCCTGGGCGGGGCGCGCGCCCTCGGCATGGAGGGGCTGATCGGGTCCATCCGCCCCGGCCTAGCCGCCGACCTGATCGGCGTCAGCCTGGAGGGCGTCGGTCTGGAACCCCTGCACGACCGCACCTCCACCCTGGTCTACGCCGCCACCGCCGAGGCGGTGCGGACCGTGATGGTGGACGGCCGGCTGCTCTACCGCGACGGGCAGTTCCTGACCCTGGACAAGGACGCCATCCTGGCCCACGCCACAGAGATCGCCCGCCGCCTGGTGGCCAGAAACTGAGCGCCTTCGGCTATACTCGTCCCATGTGGCCAGAGAAGACGGAGGCAGCATGCAGATTCTCCTGATCCGCCACGGCCAGACCGAGTGGAACGCCACCAACACCTTGCAGGGACAGACCGATGTGCCGCTCTCGCCGCTGGGCATCCAGCAGGCAGAGCGGCTTGCGCCCGTGGTCCGGGCCTGGCAGCCGGACTGGGCCTGGATCAGCCCCCTGGGCCGGGCCACCCAGACTGCCGACATCCTGTTCAAGGGGCTGGGCGAGCTCCATCGCGAGCTGGTGCCCGAGCTGATGGAGCGGGCCAATGGCTGTCTGGAGGGGCTGACCCGCGACGAGCAGCTGGCCCAGCACCCCGCGGTCCTGCTCGCCCTCCGCCAGGACCCGGTACACGCCCCCATCCCGGGCGGCGAGTCGCTGTTCGAGTTCTGGTTTCGGGTGATCTCGGCGCTGGAGCGGCCGGTCAAGGCCGAGCGGCTGGCCGTGGTCGCCCACGGCGGATCGATCCGGCTCCTGATCAGCCACTTTCTGGGCCTCAGCGTCGACCATCTGGTCCGAGCCCACTTCGACAACGCCTGCTACTCCCACGCCGAGCGGCTGGGCACCCCGCCCCAGGAGGTGCGCTACCGCGTGCACAGCATCAATGTCTCCGCCAGCTGACGGCCTGGTCGCCTTCGACCTGGAAACCAGCGGCTCCCGGCCCGGGCAGGACTCGATCATCGAGATCGGCGCCGCCAAGCGGGAAGGCGGCCGCCTCGTCACCTTCCAGACCTTCGTCAACCCGGGCCGGCCACTCAACCCGTTCATCCGGCACCTGACCGGGATCCGCGACCAGGACGTGGCGGCGGCGCCCGACCAGGGGACCGCCCTGGCGTCGTTCTCGGCCTTCGCCGGCCGAGCCACCCTGATCGCCCACAACGCGCCCTTCGACCTGTCCTTCCTGGAGGCGGGCGGGCTCCGGCCGGCGGGACCGGTGGTCGACTCCCTGTTCCTGGCTCAGATCCTGCTGCCCACCCTGGCCAGCCACGGGCTGGCCTCCCACGCCGAGCGGCTGGGGCTCACCTTCCGCCACCACCGCGCCGAGGCCGACGCCACGGTCACCTTGCACCTGATGGAGGACCTCTTGGCCAGGCTCCAGGATGTGGACCCGGGCTGGGCCACCACCGCCATGCAGGTGGCCAACGTCCGTTCCGACCCCGACCTGGCGTGGTTGGCCGAGGCGCTGTTGCCGCTGGCTGGCGGTGCCACCTGGGCAGGGCCCATCGCTCCGGCGGGTCCGCCGCCGCCGCCGCCCTGGCGTCCGGTCGCCTTTTCCGAACTGGTATCCCGCCTGGGACTGGAGCGGCGGGCAAGCCAGGAGCGCTTTGCCGAGCTGGCCGAAGACCTCCTTGCCAGCGGCCAGATCGGCCTGATCGAGGCCGGCACCGGCACCGGCAAGACCATCGCCTACCTGCACGCCGCCCTCTCCGCCGCCGGCGAGAGCGGCCGGGCCGTCATCTCCACCCACACCCGCACCCTACAGGACCAGTTGATCGGCAAGGACATCCCCCAACTGGAGGCCGCCTCCAGCCCGACCGGCGCCGTGGTGCTGAAGGGCCAGTCCAACTACCTATGCCTCCTGCGCTGGCATCAGGCGATGGCCGACGTGACGGCCAGCGGCGACAGCGCCAGCCGCAAGGATCACCTGCGGCTTCTGGCCTGGCTCCAGGTCACCGCCTCGGGGGAAGAGGAGGAACTGCGCGGCCTCCATGTCAGGGACGAGATCTGGCAGTCGGTCAACGTGCGGGCCGAGGTGTGCACCAAGGAGGAGTGCCCCTTCTTCCAGCCCTGCTTCTACTACCGGCGGCGGCGGGCCGCCGACCAGGCCCGGCTGGTGGTGGTCAATCACGCCCTCTTGATGGCCGACGCCATGCTGGGCGGCGCCCTCCTGCCGGAGATCTCCGTGCTGGTGATCGACGAGGCCCACCACCTGGAGGAGGCGGCGATGCACGCCATCGGCGTCAGCGTCGAGGAGGCGGCCGTCAACCGCACGCTGGGGGAGGTGATGAGCCAGCACCTGATCGGCGGGAGCGACCAGGAAGAGGTGCGCCGGCTGGCGGGGAGCACGCACCGCGCCTGGCAGCGGCTGTGGGACCAGGTCTTCTCCCTGGCCGGCCCCCGCCGGGAACTCCGGCTGCCCTTGGCCGAACCGGCCTGGAGCAGCCTTTCGCAGGTGGCCGAAGAGGCGCTCCTGCCGACCCAGGAGCTCTCGGCCCGTCTGCTCGCTGCCTCCCGCCAGCTGGCCCAGGACGACAGCAGGGGAGCCATCGTCCAGGGCATGGCGGAGCGGCTCCGCCTGGCGGCAGCTGGCATCCAGGAGGTGATCGCCGGCGGCCTGCCGGTGCGCTGGCTGGAGACGGGGCGGGCCCCCGGGCTCTCCCGGCTTCGGGCCAGCCCGCTCTACGCCGGCCCGGCCCTCAACGAACTCTTGTACGAACGCCAGCCGGCCATCGTCATGACCTCGGCCACTCTCGCCATCGGCGATGACTTCAGCCACCAGACCGCCCTGCTCGGCCTCAGCGGCCACGACCGCCTGGCCACCGCCATCTTGCCCAGCCCCTTCTCATTTCAGGACCAGGCCCTGGTGGCCGGGGTCGACGATCTGCCTGATCCCCGCACCGACGTCTTCGATGCGGCCTCCGTGCCCTTCCTGGCCCGGCTGGCGCCCCTGGCGCCGGCCGGCACGCTGGTGCTCTGCACCTCGCACCGCCAGATCCGGGCCCTGGCCGATCCCCTGCAGGAGGCGCTCACCGACCTCGGCATCACAGTGCTGGCCCAGGGCAGACACGGCTCTCGCTCGGCACTCCTAGAGCGCCTGCGCAAGGGCGAGCGGGTGGTGGTGATGGGCGCCCAGAGCTTCTGGGAGGGGATTGACGTGGTCGGGCCGGCCCTGGCCCTGGTGGTGCTGACCAGGCTGCCCTTCTCGCCGCCGGACACGCCTCTCCGCCAGGCCAGAGCGGAAGAGATCGAGCAGGAGGGAGGGTCGGCCTTCCAGCTACTCAGCCTGCCGGAGGCGGTGCTCCTGTTCAAGCAGGGCTTCGGCCGGCTGATCCGGTCGATGGACGATCACGGGGCCGTGGTCATCCTCGACCCCCGCTTTGTGCGCCAGCGCTATGGCCGGGCGTTCCGGGAGGCGCTGCCCGACCCGAGCGTGGTGCTCGGCGACCAGGAGACGGTGCTCCGGGAGGTCAGGAGCTGGCTGC
>JAJZLH010000071.1 GCA_021803575.1 Bacillota bacterium
CTGCCTCGGCCTGCAATCCGTCTCTCAGCCCTACCTCGCGCAGCGTGATGCGGGGTGGAAAGGTGCGTACCACCGGTCTTTATCCCCCTTAGACCGCTTATACCGGGTGCACGGGACGGCGGCGGCGAACCGGCGCTCGCTCCTTGCCGAAGCTCCGCCCGATGCGCAGCGCCAGTTCCGTGCGCAGCTGGTCCGGGTCCACCACCTGGTCGATCACCAGTTCGGAGGCAAGGCGCAGGATGTCGATGTCGGCCCGGTACTGGCGGCGCTTCTCCTCGACAAAGGCGGCGCGCTCGGCGGGGTCGCTGATGGCCTCGATATGCTTGGAGTAGACCGCGTTCACCGCTGCCTCCGGCCCCATCACCGCGATCTCGGCGGTGGGCAGCGCCAGCACGGCCTCCGGCTCAAAGGCCGGCCCGGCCATGGCGTAGAGACCGGCGCCGTACGCCTTGCGCACCACCACCGACCACTTGGGCACGGTGGCCTCCGACAGGGCCGCGATCATTTTGGCGCCGTGGCGGATGATTCCCTGCCGCTCCACCTGGGTGCCGATCATGAAGCCTGGCACGTCCGCCAGGAAGACGAGCGGGATCGAGAAGGCATCGCAGAGGGCGATGAAGCGGGCGGCCTTGTCGGCCGAGTCCACGAACAGCACGCCGCCCTTGACCTTCGGCTGGTTGGCCACCACCCCGATCGGGTGGCCGTCCAACCGGCCGAGGCCGCAGATGATCTCCGGCGCGAACAGGGGCTTGATCTCGAGGAAGGAGTCCTCGTCGATCAGGGCCCGGATCACCTCTTGCATGTCGAGCGGAGCAGCGGGCTCCTGGGGCACGATCTCGGACAGGGGCCGGCCCTGGGCGGGAGGCCGGGCCGGCGCCTTTGGCGGCAGCTGATGGCAGTCGGTGGGGAAGTAGGCGATGTAGGTGCGGGCGAAGGCGATCGCCTCCTCCTCGCTTTGGACCAGGGCGTCGCCGCAGCCGGAGACGGTGCAGTGCATGCGGGCGCCGCCCATCGCCTCCAGCGAGACCTTTTCGCCGATCACCATCTCCGCCATGCGCGGCGACCCCAGGTACATGGAGGCGTTGCCCTCGACCATCACGGTGATGTCGGTGAAGGCAGGTATGTAGGCGCCGCCAGCCGCAGAGGGGCCAAACAGGAGACAGACCTGCGGCACCACGCCGGACAGCTGGACCTGGTTGTAGAAGATGCGCCCGGCGCCCCGGCGTCCGGGGAACATCTCGACCTGATCCGTGATGCGGGCGCCGGCGGAGTCGACCAGGTAGAAGAGGGGCAGACCGAGCCGGCCGGCGGTCTCCTGGATGCGCAGGATCTTCTCCACGGTCAGCGCCCCCCAGGAGCCGGCCTTGACCGTCGAGTCGTTGGCCATCACCGCCACCGGCCGGCCCAGGATGGTGCCGGTGCCGGTGATCACGCCGTCGGCCGGCAGATCGTCCTGGGCGGCGTTGGCGAAGAGTCCGTCCTCCACCCAGGAGCCTTCCTCCACCAAGAGGGCGATGCGCTGCCGGGCGAACAGTTTCTTCTGGGCGCGGGCCGCCTCGTGGTACTTCTCCGGCCCGCCGGCCAGGATCGAAGCCCGCCGTGTTGCGAGCGCCTTTCGCTCCATCAGCCCTGCCCGCCCGGCCGGACTGCACCGGTGGCGAGGCGCCCCATGCGGCCAGCCATCACGAGGCCACCACCGCCACCAGGTCCCCTGCCTGCACGAAGGCACCCTCCGCCACCAGCAAGTCGCTCACCACTCCGGCGACCGGTGCCACGAGCGGGATCTCCATCTTCATCGACTCCAGCACCACCAGCTCCTGGCCCGAAGCCACCCGATCACCGACTGGAACCAGGATGCGGGCTACCACTCCCGCCATCTCAGCGCGCACCTCGGCCACCTGTGGAGTCCTCCTTCACAACCTATGCCTCGCGCAGTCCCAGGTGCCTGGCGATGACCAGGCGCTGGATCTCTGACGTTCCCTCGCCGATGGCCAAGAGCTTGGCGTCCCGATAGTAGCGCTCCACCGGGTACTCGCGGATGTAGCCGTAGCCGCCGTGGATCTGGATCGCCTGGTCGGCCCCCCGCACCGCCGCTTCGGAGGCGAACAGCTTGGCCATGCCCGCCACCTGGCCATAGGGCTCGCCGGTATCCTTCAGCCATGCCGCCTTGTGCACCAGGGTACGGGCCAGCTCGATCTCGGTGGCCAGATCGGCCAGCTTGAACTGAATCGCCTGAAAGCTGCCGATCGGCTTGCCGAACTGCTTGCGCTGTTGCGCGTACCGCAGAGAGGCCTCCAGGGCAGCCTGGGCCACGCCCACCGCCAGGGCGCCGATCGAGATGCGCCCGCCGTCCAGGATTTTCAAAAAGCCGTGGAATCCCTGGCCGCGCTCCCCGGCCAGGTGATCGGCCGGCAGGCGGCAGTCGGTGAAGACCAGCTCCGAGGTCTCAGAGGCCCGCATCCCCATCTTGTCGTAGGTGGAACTGGCGGTGAACCCGGGCGTGCCTCGCTCCACGATGAAGGCGGAGATGCCGGCCGGTCCCCGTTCCGGGTCGGTGACCGCCGTGAACACCACGCTGCCTGCCGTCTCGCCGTTGGTGATGAAGCACTTGGTGCCGTTCACCACCCACTCATCGCCCACCAGCTTGGCCGTGGTCCGGCTGCCGCCGGCGTCGGAGCCGGCGCCCGGCTCGGTCAGTCCGAAGGCCACCGGGTGGGCGCCCTGGGCACCGGGAGTGAGGTAGGTGCGCTTTTGGTGCTCGGAGCCAAGCAGGTTGAGGGCGCCCAGACCGAGGCTGACATGGGCCGCATACGACAAGGCGCTGGAGGCGCAGACCCGGGCCAACTCCTCCACCACCAGCACGTACTGCAAGGTGGTGCCGCCGCCGCCGCCGTAGACCTCCGGGATTGGCACCCCGGCCAGTCCCAGCTTGCCCAGCTTGGGGATCAGATCGGGGTGGGGGCGGCTCAGGCGGTCCCGCTCGCTGGCCTCCGGTGCCAGTTCCTTTTCGGCAAAGTCCCGGGCCAGGGCTTGAATCATGCGGTCCTCTTCGCTGAGCCGAAAGTCCACCGTTCGTCCTCCCGACTGCCGCTCTTAGGGCGGCGCCTTAGCTCCGTCCCACCTATCCTATCACGGTGGCCGGGCCGTCCTCGTCCCAGCCAAGGGCGTTCCACACCCGAAGCGCGGCCTCCTGGCCGGAGCGAGCCACATCGCTGAGGCCGATGCCGCGGTAGGAGGCACCGGCCAGGGCCAGCTGGGGCACGCCAGCCAGCTGGCGCTCGATCTCGGCCAGCCGGTCGAGGTGACCGAGGCGATAGGCTGGGTTCCCGTCCTCGATCCGCACCACGGTCGCCTCCAGCGGGGCCTCCTGGATGCCAGTCATCTTCCCGATCTCGTGGGCCACGGTGTCTTCGAGCTCGGCGTCCGAGCGGTCCGTGATCCAGGTCTGGGACGGGCCGCCCAGGAAGGCACGGATCGCCACCAGCTGGTCGGAGCGGGCCCGCTGTGGCCACTTGCTGGTCATCACCGTCGCCCCCCGCAGGGTCAGGCCCTCCCGCCCGGGCACCAGCCAGCCCTGGCCGGGCAGGGCCTCCGCCAGGGCCCCCTTGGCATAGGCGTAGGTGATGGTGAGCAGTGGGTAGTGGCGGATCTCCCCAAGCGGCCGGGCCAGCTCCGGCCAGCCCTCCCTGAGGAGACGGGCGCTGACCTCAGCCGGCGTGGCCAGGATCACGGCGTCCACCCACTCTTCGCCCCCGCCCGTGCCTCGAGCGCCGACGGCCACAGACAACTGGCGGCCCCGGGAGCGCACCGCCGACACTTCCGCCTGCCGGTACTGGCACACCGGCCCGAGGTGCCCCTCCAGCGCCGAAATCAGGCTACCCATGCCGCCCACGAGGCTCATGAAGGCCGGTCGGGGAGACGGCGCCGCCTGGCCGGCCTGGCGGCGGGCGCCCCGCATCAGGCTGCCGTCCCGGCGCAGGAAGCCGAGCAGTCCCGGCATCGTCGCCGCCACGCTCATGTCATCAGCGCGGCCACCGTGGACTCCGGCGATCAAGGGCTCAGCCACCACCTCGAGGTACTCCCGACCGAGGCGGGGGCCGATCAGCTGCCTGAGACTGAGATCCCCTTCCCCCGGCGGCGGCGGCAGCCACAGATCGGCCAGCGCCCGCAGCCGCCCGGGAAGGGAGAGCAGGTCGGAACGGAGGAAGGCGCCGAGGTCGGTTGGCACCAGGGCACCCATGCCGGGCGGCAGCCGCCGCATGCGCCCGTCCCGGTAGATGGCCGAGGAGAGGGCCGGACCGATCGACCCGGTGAGCTGCTCGGTAAGTCCCACCGCCTCGATCAGCTCAAGCAGGGCCGGCTTGCGGGCGAGAAAGCTGTCCGGACCGCGTTCGACCAGAACGCCAGCCGCCGACCACTCGCTGCCCACCTTGCCGCCGAGGCGGTCGGTGGCCTCGAACAGCAAGACCTCCAGCTCCTGCTCGGCCAGGGCGGCGAGTTCGGTCAGCCGCCTGGCGGCAGCCAGCCCGGCCAGCCCGCCGCCCACCACTGCCACCCGCTGCGGCCCCCGCTCCCCGCTCACCGCCCCATCGTCTCCAGGACGATCTCGGCCAGCGCCCTGATGAAGAGGGGGTGGAGGTTGGGGCAGGGGCAGCGGTAGAAGTCCAGCCCCAGCCGCCTCGCCTCCTCGCGGTGCACGATGTCGTTGTCGTATAGCGTCTCCAGGTGATCGCTCACGAACCCGATCGGGTCCACCAGGACGGCCCGGGCGCCACCCGCTGCCAGATCGGCCAGCACGCGCTCCACCGCCGGTCCCAGCCAGGGCTCCCGGGCCGCCCCGCTCACGCTCTGGTAGGCCTGATAGGGGGCGATGTGGGGGCGATCGGCCGCAAGCTTGGCGGCTGTGGCCGCCAGTTGTCCGGGATAGGGATCCCCAGCCTGGACGAAGCGCTCTGGGATGCTGTGGGCGCTGAACACCACTGGCAGCCCTGGGCGGAGGGCCTCCGGCACAGCGGCCAGGGTCTCATCCAGCAGCTCACCCAGGCACGCCACAAAGGTGGGGTGGGCGAACCAGTCGGCGGGAAAGCGAAGCCGCCCTTCGAAACCGGCGCCCTGGGCGGCCAGGGTCACGGCCCGCTCGTAGGCGGTGGTGCTGGCCTGGGAGCGATAGGGGGCGAGGCTAAGCACCACCAGGTCGCCGATGCCCTCCGCCGCCAGCTCCGAGAGGGCGTCGGCAAGGGTCGGAGCGCTGTGCAGCATGCCCACCCGCACCGGGCAGGGGCGTCCCTCATCGGCGAGACGCCGCTCCAGAGCTTGGGCCTGGGCCCGGGTGGTGGCGGGCAGGGGCGAGCCGCCGCCTAAGCGCGCATAGCGGTGGCGCACTTCGGCTAAGAGCGCCTCCGGCGGCGTGCGGCCGAGCACGCTCGCCACGAAGGCGTCGACCTCGCCGAGCGATTCCGGGCCGCCGAAGGCACAGAGCAGCACGGCTGGCTGCCCCTCCGCCCGGCCGCTCACGGCCTCACCCGGTGCACGGCGTCCACCAGGCGGCTGACATGGTCGAGGGGCGTCCTGGGGTCGACGCCGTGACCGAGATTGAAGATCAGGCCGGGCGCTGGCCCCCACTCCCTGACAATCCGCTCCACCTCTCGCTCAATCCGCCCGGCCGGGCCGTCGCGCAGCACGGCCGGGTCCAGGTTGCCCTGGCAGGGGCGGCCGGTCAGCCGGCGCGCCTCGCTGATGCTGAGCCGCCAGTCCACCGACACCACGTCCGGCCCGGTCGCGGCAACCGTGGGCAGATAGCCCGCGGTCTGCGGTGCGAAGTAGATGACCGGCACCCCCAGCGCCCGCAGCCGGCCGATCAGCTCTGTCATCACCGGCGCCACCACGGCCGTGAAGTCGGAGGGAGCCAGGGTGCCCACCCAGCTGTCGAACAGCTGGACCAGGTCGGCGCCGGCCGCCACCTCCAGCGCCAGGTGCTGGTAGGAGAGCTCACCGAGGCCGGCCAGGAGGCGGACGAAGGCAGGCTGATCCTGATTGAGGAGCGCCTTGGTGCGGGCAAAGTCGGTCGAGGGGCCGCCCTCCAACAGGTAGCTGAGCAGGGTGAAGGGAGCGCCGGCAAAGCCGATCAGGGGTGTGGCTGGATCCAGCTCACGCCGCACCAGCCGGATGGCCTCACCGACAAAGCCGAGTTCGCTGGCAACCTGGTCGGAGGTGGGAAAGGCGACCCTGGACAGGTCGCCCAGGCCGGTCAGCTGGGGCCCGCGCCCGTCCACGTAGGCGAGCTCGGCGCCCAGCAGGCGCAGCGGCAGCAGGATGTCGGAGAACAAGATGGCGGCGTCCAGCTCGAAGCGCCGCAGCGGTTGCAGGGTGACCTCGGCCGCCAACTCGGGCGTCTCGCAGAGGGTGAGAAAGTCGTGCACCTGGCGCAGGGCCTGGTACTCCGGCAGGTAGCGGCCGGCCTGGCGCATCAGCCATACGGGAAGGCGGTCCACAGCCTCACCCGACGCCGCCCTGGCCAGGCGGCTGGCCTCTCTCAGCGCTGCCACAGCGCGGCCACGGCAGCAGGGTCGATGCGCCTGCCGATGAAGAAGGGGCCGAACTCGGCGTAGAGGGCGCTGACCGGGTCGTAGCGCATCTCGGTGACCAGGTGCTTGAAGGCGAGCGGATCCTCGGCGAACAGGGTCACCGCCCATTCCCAGTCGTCCAGGCCGGTCCCGCCGGAGATGAGCTGGCGGACCCGCCCGGCGTAGCGGCGGCCGATCTCACCATGGACCCGCATCAGCTGCCGGCGCTCGTCCATGTCGAGGGTGTACCAGTTGGCACCGGGGGCCCGCCGCTTGTTCATGGGGTAGACCGACACAAACGGCCACTCTGGCAGCTCGGGGTGGAGCCGGCTCTTCAGGGCCGGGTTGTCCAGCGGGAACTCGGGCAGCGGCGCCCCTTCCGGTTGGCCGTAGGTACTGAGCTCCACCACCGACACGAACGACCAGGTGCGCTCCAGGAGGCCGCTCAGGCTGAGGGCGGAGAGCTTGTGCTGAAGCTGGAAGAGGTCTTCCAGGGAGTCGCGCAGGTGGATCTGGAGAAGTTCGCCCTTGTGGCCGAGTACGGTGTAAAGGCCGCTGGCGCCCCGCTCCGATGCCCTGGGGCTGGTCAGCTCGCGCTGCCAGAGCTCCGTGGCGCGGGCCAGTGCCTCGCTGCGCTCGCTCTCGGCCAGGGACCACCAGGCCCGCCGGTCCAGCCGGCTCAGGTCATGGAGCATCCACCAGCCGTCCAGGGTCTGGGGTGGGTCGGCCACGTCACATCCTCCTCGCTGCCTCTAGCATACGCTGTGGCCGGGGCCGCGGCCCCTCAGTAGCCTCTCGACCTGTCGACGACGTGCTCGAGCGGCAGACCGTCGCGGTCGCGGCACAGGTTCTGGTAGAGGATGGCGGCCATGTCCTCCACCCGGCTGACCGCTGCCAGGTGCGGCGTCACCACCACCTTGGGATGGTGCCAGAACGGGTGGGTGGCTGGTAGGGGCTCCTCCTGGAAGACGTCCAGAATGGCACCGGCCAGCGCGCCTTGGTCGAGAGCCGTGAGCAGGGCGGCCTCATCGATCAGCCCGCCGCGGCCGGCGTTCATCAGCCAGGCGGTGGGGCGCATCGCCCGAAGCACCCCTTCCCCCACCACGCCCCGGGTCTCGGCGGTCAGCGGCAAGAGCAGGAGCAGCCAGTCCGAGCTGGCGGCGAACTCCGTCCAGTCGGCTGGCCGGTAGGTACGCGCGGCGAGTGGGCTCTCCCCCTTCCGGCTCAGCGCCTGCACGGTCATGCCAAAGGCCCCGGCCCGCCTGGCCACCTCCTGCCCGATGGCGCCCATGCCAGCGATCCCGATCACAGAGCCGGCCAGGCTACCAGGGATGAACCGCTGCCAGTCGGCCGCCGCCTGCTGGGCCCGCAGCCGGCCCAGCCCACGCACCTGGAACAGCATCTCGGCCAGAGCCCACTCTGCCATCTGCGGGCCAAAGGGGCCGACCGCCCGACATATCGGCACCTCGGGGCGGAGCGCCACCTCGCCGACCAGGTGATCCACCCCGGCCGCCAGCACCTGGACCCAGCGCAGCTTACCCAGCTTCGGCCAGAGCTCTGGCGGGAAGTCCCAGCAGGCCACCACCTCCGCCTCCGCCGCCAGCGGCCAGAGGTCGTCAGGCCGGGAGACGGCGCCCAGCACCTGCACGCCCTGGGCATCCAGCGCCTGGGCGTACGCCCGAGCCTGGGAGCGATGGTAGACGAGAAGGCGGGGGATGCGGCCCAGGCCAGCCATCGAGCCATCTCCTTCCTGGTCTCCCCGGCCGGCCGGTCGCGGCCGCCCTGGGGCCTGGGTGTATGATGCGGGGGTGATCCGGGCGGGCGGTGGAGGAGATGGGTCGGACTGAAGCAGCTCCTGGCCGTGTTGGCCCTGGCCACCAGCCTCGCCGCCTGCGGCGCTGGCCCCCAAGCCACCACTCCGACGCCCCGGCCGCCGGCTGCCCCTAAGCCTACCACCGTCCATGCACCGCCGCCGCCCGGCGTGGCGGTGATGATTGAGAATGCCCCCCAGGCCCGGCCGCAGTCCGGCCTGGACCAGGCCCAGGTGATCTACGAGATGATGACCGAGGGCGGCATCACCCGCTACCTGGCCCTGTTCAGCCTGGCGCCCTCGGCCGCCTCGCTGGAGTTGGGACCGGTGCGCTCCGCCCGCATCTATTTCGTGCAGATTGCGAAGACCACAGGGCTGCCCTTCGCCCATGCCGGCGGCAATGTGGATGCCCTGGCGGCCATCCCTCGCCTGGGCATTCCCAATCTGGACGGACTGTTTGCGGCCGCTCCCTACTTCCAGCGCATCTCGGCCAGACCGGCGCCGCACAATCTCTATACCACGCTCGGCGCCCTGATGGCAGGCATCTTGCACTTCCACTACCCGCTTCATCCCATCCCCGCCTGGCCCACCGGCGCCCTGCCCCCGGGCGGCACCCCCACCGCTCGGGCCAGCGTGCTGTGGGATCAGAACTACCTGTACACCTACCGCACCAGCTTCGTCTGGACCGGCTCCGCTTACCAGTATTATGTCAACGGCACTGCCGACCTGCAGGCGGACGGCCAGCCCATCCTCGACCCGACCGTGGTCATCCTGCGCGCCCAGGTCTCCCCGGACCCCGACCCCTACACCCCCGGCTCGATCAAGTACGCCCTGACCTCTGGCCAGGGCTGGGTGCTGCGCCACGGCGAGCGCTTCCGCATCACCTGGAGCTTTGGCCCCTCCGGCTTCAGCTTCAGCCGGGGCGGCCAGGTCATGCCCCTGGCCGCCGGCAGGGTGTTCGTGCAGGTGCTGCCGGAGCCGACCACCGCCACCTTCTCCAGCTAGGTCAGCTCGAGCAGGGTGCGGGCTCCCTGGTTGCTCTCGCCCAGGAGGCAGTTGTCGATCAGGCGGGTCTCGCCGAAGTGGCCCGCCACCAGCAGCACGTCGCCAATGGCTGCTGTGCCCTTGGGCTCAAGGTTGCGCCGATCGGCCAGGGCCCAGTACTGCGGCTTGAAGCCGGGGATGCGCTTGAGACGCCGCTCCAGAGCCGCCAACAGCCTGGCGCCGTCCCGTTCGCCGGCCAGCATCTCCCGCTCCGTGTCGACCAGCGCCTGGTGCAGGGCCGGCGCCGCCTGGCGCTGCGCCTCGGTCAGGAAGACGTTGCGGGAACTCAGGGCCAGGCCGCTCTCCTCGCGCACGGTGGGCAGCACCCGCACCTCGACGTCCAGCACCAGGTCGGCCACCATGCGGCGGATGATGGCGCTCTGCTGGTAGTCCTTCTGTCCGAAGTAGGCGCGCCTCGGCTTGATCAGCCCGAGCAGCCTGGCCACCACGGTGGTGACGCCCTGGAAGTGGCCAGGCCGGTAGTGCCCGCAGTAGAGGTCGGACAGCTCCGAGACCGTGACCAGGGTGGCGAAATCGGGGGGGTAGACGTCCGCCTCAGGCGGCATGTAGACCAGATCGATGCCGGCTTCCTCGGCGATCTGGAGGTCGCGCGCACTGTCGCGGGGGTAGCGGTCGAAGTCTTCCTCCGGCCCGAACTGCCTGGGGTTCACGAAGATGCTGACCACGCTCTTGCCGTCGGCCACCGCCTGTTTCATCAGACTGACGTGGCCGGCGTGGAAGAAGCCCATCGTCGCCACCAGGCCGACCCCATCCGGGCCGTCCAGGTGGGCGAGCGCCTGGTCTAGATCACGCCTGGACTTGACCAGTCGCAACCGGCTTGGCCTCCCCCAGTTTGACTGCGCGGTGCCAGAAGTAGTAGGTGCCGATCAGGAGCAGCGGCGTGAAGACCTGTTCCACCGTGATGAAGCCGATCCCCAGCACCGGGTTTTCATAGTGGACGAAGAGCGTGGGGTTGGCCCGGATGGTCTCGCCGATGAAGCCCCGGATCAGGCTGTAGTAGAAGAGAGCGGACCAGAACTGAGCCCCGGGCGGCGGGTTCTTCTTGGCATACCAGAAGTAGCGGAAGATCAAAAAGGTGCCGATGGCGCCGCCGATCAACTGGGCTGGCCACTCGCCGCCCGGTGCGTAGATGCTGAAGTGACCCAGCACCTCGTGGTTGAAGACGTTTCCGATGCGGACCAGCATGATGCCGACCGCCAGGCCCGGAATCAGGCAGTCCATGAAGCGGCCGAACGCCACCTCTTTGCGGCGCAGGTACAGCCACGCTGCCAGGAGGCCGCCGCCGACCGCCCCGTGGAAGGCCAGCCCGCCGTCGTAGATGCGCAGGATCTGCACTGGGTCCGTCACGAACCAGCTCGGCTCGTTGAAGATCACGAAGACCAGCCGCGCCCCCACCACACCGCCCACCACGCCCCACAGCATGCCGTTGGTCAGGAGGTCCTCGCTGAGGCCGAGATGCTCTCGCTGCCGGTAGAGGTAGGCATAGCCGATCACCACGGTGGACACGATGAACACGGCATACCAGTGGATCTGGAGCGGCCCGATGGTCAGGATGTAGGGGCTGAGCCCAGGCAGGTTCACGAGGACCCCCCTTTAGCGACGGTGTTGAGTATAGCACTGGGGCAAGGCTGGGGCGTCAGCTAGGAGAGGCCTCCGGCGGCCAGGCTGGACCAGAAGGAGAGCATGGTGGCGAGCGCCCCGTCGAAGTGGTCGAGCCGCCAGTGCTCATCCGGCGAGTGGAAGTTGTCGGTCTCGAGGCCAAAGCCCATCAAGAGCACCGGCGCCTCCAGCACATCCTGGAAGACCGGCACGATCGGGATCGAGGCGCCGCCCCGCACCGTCTGGGCAGGATGGCCAAAGCCATCGGCCAGGGCGGCGAGCGCCAGCTTGGCCGCTTTTGAGTCGATCGGCACCTGGGAAGCGGGGGAGGCCTGGTGGCGGATCACCTGCACCGAGACTCCGGCCGGCGCCCGCTCGGCAAGGAACTTCTCCACCAGGGCCGAGATGCGCTCGGGGTCCTGGCCGACCACCAGCCGGCAGGTGATCGCCGCCCGGGCCGTTGCTGGAATGATCGTCTTCTGGCCCTCCCGCACCCCGGCCGAGATGCCGTTTACCTCCAGGGTCGGCCGCGACCACAGCCGCTCGGCCAGGCTGTATTCCTCCTCACCGGCCAGAGAGGTGGCGCCGGTGGCGGCCAGGATCAGATCGGGGTCGACCGCACCGGCCTGCCAGCTTGCGAGCTCCGCGGCTGGCGGTGGCTCAACGCCGTCGTAGAAGCCGGGGATGGCGACGTGGCCCGGCCGGTCGTGGCAGGCGGCCAGCATCTGGCAGAGGGCCTGGGCCGGATTGGCGATGGCACCTCCGAACAGTCCGGAGTGGACGTCCCGCTGGGGGCCAGCGACGATCACCTCGAAGCCCGCCATGCCGCGCAGGCCCGTGACCAGGATGGGGTGGTTGGGTGCCTGCATGGTGGTGTCGGAGATGATCACGGCGTCTGCCCTGAGCTCCTCCCGATGGCGCCGGATGAAGTCTGGCAGGTTCGGCGAGCCGATCTCCTCCTCGCCCTCGAAGACCAGCGTGATGTTGGCCGGAAAGTCTCCACGCAGCCGGCGGAAGCTGTCGAGGGCCGCAAGGTGCATCACCAGCTGACCCTTGTCGTCGCTGACGCCCCTGGCGAACAGCTGGCCGTCGCGGATCGTCGGCGAAAACGGCGGCGAGGTCCACAGCTCCAGCGGATCGGCCGGCTGCACGTCGTAGTGGGCGTAGATGAGGACGCTGGGCCGGCCCGGCTGGTGCGGCGACCTGCCCCACACCACCGGGTGGCGGGCGGTCTTTTCGATCCGAGGGTGAAATCCGCTCGCCTCCATCTCCCGGCTCAGCCACTCAGCCGCCCGCTGCATGTCGCCCTCATGCTCTGGCAAGGTCGACACGCTGGGGATGCTGAGCAGCTCGCCGAGGCGAGCCAGGGCCGCCTCTCGATGCGCCACGAGGTCTTCCAGCCACTCCGCTCGCATGCGATATCCTCCTTCGCCTATTGGCCCTATGCGGCGACGCCCGCCTGGCAGGATGCCTGATCGCAGGGGGCGAAGCCAGTTCGCCCGTCCGCCATTGTGTCCTCAAAGGCACTACGCATCCAGTGGCCCCATCCCTGCCCGCCGCAGAGGAGACCGCATGGAACACGACCTCACCATCGCCGATCAGGCGGTTGCCTGGTACCCAGACCCGTCTCGCGCCGCTGCCACCAGGCTGGTGCGCCTGATGGCCCGGCTGGGGGTGCCCGACCTGGCCGGCCTCAATCAGCTGGCTCGGGACGACCCGGAGCGGTTTTGGCGCGACGCCGTGGTGGATGAAGTCGGCCTTCGCCTCCGGCGGCAGCCGGAGCGCTGGGTCGATACGTCCCAAGGCCTGCCCTGGACCCGGTTTCTGCTCGGCGCCGAGCTCAACCTGTGGGACTCCCTGGTCGCTCAGCACCTGAAGCTGAGACCGGCCGACCCGGCCGTGATCTGGGAGGGCGAGAACGGCGAGCTGGCCCAGCTCAGCTGGATGTCGCTGGCGGCCGAGGTGGGCCGCTTCCGCCAGGGCCTCCGCCAGGCCGGCGTCCAGATCGGCGACCGGGTGGGCGTCTTCATGCCGATGCTGCCGGAGACGGTGGTCGCCGTCCTGGGCCTCGCCGCAGAGGGTGCGGTGCTGGTGCCCATCTTCTCCGGCTACGGGGCCCAGGCGGTGGCCAGCCGGCTGGAGGATGCCGGCGCCAGCCTGCTCGTCACGGCCGACGGCTTCCTGCGGCGCGGCAAGGCCGTCCCTACCCTGACCACAGCCAGGGAGGCGGTGCGGCTGGCACCGACCGTGCGCCAGATGGTGGTGAAGCGGCGGCTCGGTTCTCCCCAGTTGATGAGCGGCGAGACCGACTGGCTGGACTTCGTCGACCAGCCCTTGGCGGGGGAGCCGCCCAGCCTGGACAGCCAGGCGCCGCTGATGGTGATCTACACCTCCGGCACCACCGGCCGGCCCAAGGGGGCGGTCCATGTCCAGGCCGGTTTCCCGGTCAAGGCGGCCCAGGATCTGGCCCACGCCTTCGACCTTAACCAGGGCGACCGCCTGTTCTGGCTGAGTGACCTGGGCTGGATGATGGGACCCTGGGCCATCTATGGCACCCTGATGCTCGGCGCCACGCTGGTCATGTACGAGGGCACCCCGGACTATCCGGCGCCCGACCGCCTCTGGCAGCTGGTGGAGCGGCACCGGCTGACCCACCTCGGGGTGGCGCCGACCGTGATCCGCTCGCTGATGGCGCATGGTCCGGACCTGCCCGGCCGCCACGACCTGCGCTCCCTGCGCATTCTCGGTTCCACCGGTGAGGCCTGGAACGTCGCCCCCTGGCTGTTCTTCCTCGAGGCGGTCGGCGGGCGGCGCTGCCCGATCATCAACTACTCGGGGGGTACGGAGATCTCAGGCGGCATCCTCGCCTCCTACCCGCACCTGCCGCAGAAGCCCTGCGCCTTCAACGGCCCCTTGCCCGGCATGCAGGCGATGGTGGTGGACGATAGGGGCCAGCGCCTGGTCGGTGAGGTGGGCGAGCTGGCCATCGGCGCCCCCTGGCTGGGCATGACCCGCGGCTTCTGGCAGGACGATGCCCGCTACCTGGACACCTACTGGTCCCGCTGCCCCGGCATCTGGGTGCACGGCGACTTCGCCTTGGAGAGCGAGGATGGATTCTGGTACATCCTGGGCCGCTCCGACGACACCATCAAGGTGGCCGGCAAGCGGCTGGGCCCGGCCGAGGCGGAGTCGGCCGCCGTCTCCCACCCGGCCGTCGCCGAGGCCTTGGCGATCGGCGTGCCAGACGATGTGAAGGGCGGTGCCCTCATCGTCTTCTGCGTGCTCCGTCCTGACGCCACCGGCGACGAGGCGCTGCGAGGGGAGATCCAGGCCACCATCGCCACCGCCCTGGGCAAGGCGCTCGCCCCCAAGGCGGTCGCCTTCAGCCGTGACCTGCCTAAGACCAGGAACGGCAAGATCCTGCGCCGCCTGGCCCGGGCCGCCTACCTCGGGCTTGCCGCCGGCGACACCAGTGCCCTCGAAAACCCGGACAGCCTGGAGGCCATCCGCCAGAGTTTCTGAGCTGGGCCCTATCTGCTGCCGCTGCCGCCGTCTTCCGCAGCGCGCTCCGCCCCATCCGCCGGTGCCGGCTCAGAGGCGGCGCCATCAGGCGGCTCTCCGTCGCCGAGCCAGGCGTCGATGCGCCGACGCATCTCCTCGCTGAGGGCCGGCAGGTCGGAGGCAGAGCGCAGGTTGAAGCGCCGCCTGAACTCCTCTGTCGTCCGCCACAGCACCGGCTGGCCGGGCGCCTTGAGATGCCCGGCCTCGGCGATCAGCCCCTCCTCCTCCAAGAGCGCCAGTGAGCGCTCGGAGCGCACGCCGCGCAGGCGTTCGATCACCGACCGGGTGACCGGCTGACGGTAGGCGATCACCGCCAGGGTCTCTAAGGACGCCATCGACAGGGTGCGGCTCTGCCGGCTCTGGCTGGCCGCTACGGCCGAGGAGAACTCGGGCCGGCTGAGCAGGATCAGGCCCTCAGGCTCCTCCTGTAGCATGAAGCCGCGCCCCGCCACCTCCAGGCGGTAGCGCTCCAATCGGTCCGCCAGCTCCAGCTCGCTTGAGCCGAGCGCCCTGGCCAGCTCGGCCCGACCGAGCGGCTGGTCGGCGGCGAACAGGACCGCCTCCAGGGCCTTCAGATCATCATCCATCTCGCGTCCTCCGCCGGACCACCACGTCAGCAAACGGGGCGGCCTGTGAGATTTCCACCTCGCGGCGATGGGCCAGCTCCATAAGGGCCAGCAGGGCGGCGCCGCGCACACCCCAGGGCCAGTCCAGACTGCGGTAGAAGGCGGTGCCCTCAGCGTCGAGGCGCACTCGCCAGCGGCCCAAGAGGGCGTCCAGGGGCAGGGCGCGCACCCTGCGCCGCAGCGGCATGGGCTGGTGCTGGCGGCGGGCCAGGCGGGCGATCGCCGCTCGCAGGCTCTCTGCTGACCCTGTGAGCTCCCGGTCGAGCGGCGGGCGGGTGAAGGTCTCCTCGCCCTGCCTGGCCGCCAGCCACCGGGCCGTCTCTTCCAGCTGGGCCAGCACCTCGAGTTCGGCCTTTAGCTCCAGCACCTCGCCCTCGTCCTCGCCCTCTGCCTCGGCCAGCTTGAGGCGAATCAGGCGGGCGCCCAGATAGAGGAATTCGCCGGCCTCGTTCAGCGGGAACGGGCTGAGCTGGCGCACCGCCTCCAGATAGCGCTCGCAGAGCTTGGCCAAAGAGAGGCGGCGCAGGTCCACCTCCCCGCGCTCGGCCAGCGCCAGCAGGAGGTGAAGCGGACCCCGATAGGCGTCGTCTTCGACCGCGAAGTCTATCGGCACGACCTAGGCTCTGGGGTGGGCCCGGGTATACACCTCGCGCAGGCGGGCCTGGGTGAGATGGGTGTAGATCTGGGTGGTGGAGATGTCAGCATGGCCCAGCATCTCCTGCACCGCTCTCAGGTCGGCGCCGTTCTCCAGGAGGTGGGTGGCGAAGGAGTGGCGGAGCGTGTGCGGCGTGATCTCCTTGGGAATCGGCGCGTGCTGGCCGTAACGCTTCAAGATCTTCCAGAACCCCTGTCTGGTCAGGCGGTGACCGTTGTGATTGAGGAAGAGGCAGCGCTCCCTTGGGCTGCGCAATAGCTTGGGCCGGCCCAGGCGGATGTACTCACGCAGGGCGGCCACGGCCACCGAGCCCATCGGCACCACCCGCTCCTTCTCGCCCTTGCCCAGGCAGCGCACGAAGCCCTGTTCCAGGTTCACGTCGTTCATGTTCAGCGAGACCAGTTCGGACACCCGGATGCCGGTGGCGTAGAGCAGTTCGAGCATCGCCTTGTCGCGCAGGCCGGCCGCGGTGTCGAGACGGGGCTGGGCCAGGATCTGCTCCACCTCCGGAACGGTCAGAACCTTGGGCAGGCGCCGCTTCAGCTTGGGGCTGGCCAGCTGGATGGTGGGGTCCTCCCTGGCCACCCCCTCCCGCACCAGGAACTGAAAGAAGCCCTTCAGGGCCGCCAGCCGCCGGGCCACCGTGGCCGCTGCCCGGCCCTGGCGCTGCAGGCCGAGCAGGTAGGCCAGCACCTGGCTCTTGCCAGCCCGCTCGATCGGCATGGGGTGCGGCTGCTCTCTGAGAAAGTCCGAGAATTGCCTGAGATCGCGCCCATAGGAGTCCAGGGTGTTGTGGCTGAGCCCGCGCTCGGCGCCCAGGTAGCTCAAAAACGCCTCGATGTAATCCGTTGGCACCTTCCCGGGTGCACCTCCAGACACAACCAACGCCATCCACCCGCCATGGTCAGGAAGCGAGCAGGGACGATTCCACGCCCCATCGCCAATTCCCTCTTTCGGACGGTCAAGGCATTACGTTATCCCTGGACCCGCCGAGCCACGCGCTGCACCGGATGGCTGGGCTCACATCTTCCATTATGACGCCGCGATCAGGCCCCCAGCGCCGTCTCGGCCGGCGTGTAGGGCAGCCCGTGCGCCTCCGCCACCGCCCGGTAGGTGACCTGGCCGGCCATCACGTTCAGCCCCTGCAAGAGGGCCCGATCGGCCAACAGGGCGCCCCTAAGCCCCAGGCTGGCGATCTGCCGGAGGTAGGGCAGGGTCACGTTGGTGAGGGCCAAGGTAGAGGTGCGCGGCACCGCCCCTGGCATGTTGGCCACGGCGTAGTGGACGACACCGTGCCGGAGGTAGGTGGGCTGGGAGTGAGTGGTGATGCGGTCGATCGTCTCCACCGAGCCGCCCTGGTCGATGGCCACGTCGACGATCACCGAGCCGGGCAGCATCGAGCGCACCATCTCCTCCGTCACCAGCTTGGGCGCCCGGGCGCCTGGAATCAGCACCCCGCCCACCAAGAGGTCGGCGCTCCTCACCTCCTGGGCGATGTTGTAGGGATTGGAGATCAGGGTGCGCAGCCGGCCATGGAAGAGGAGATCGATCTCCCGGAGCCGTCTGGCCGAGACGTCCAGGATGGTCACCTCAGCCCCCATGCCCAGGGCAATCACGGCCGCGTTCTGCCCCACCGTGCCGCCGCCCAGCACCACCACCCGGCCGGGGGCAACGCCGGGCACGCCGCCCAGCAGGACACCGCGTCCGCCGGCCGCCTTCTCCAGAAAGTGGGCTCCGATCTGGGTGGCCATCCGCCCCGCCACCTCGGACATCGGGGTGAGCAGGGGCAGACTGCCGTCCGCCAGTTGCACCGTCTCGTAGGCGACGGCACTGACGCCCCTCTCCATCAGGGCCACGGTCAGGTCCCGCACCGGCGCCAGGTGAAAGTAGGTGTAGAGAATCTGGCCAGGGCGCATCAGGTCGTACTCTTCGGGCTGCGGCTCCTTCACCTTGACCACCAGGTCGGCATGGGCCGACACCTCCTGGCGGCTCACCATCCGGGCTCCGTGCGACACGTACTCCTCGTCGGCAAAGCCGCTGCCGATGCCAGCGCCCTGCTCCACCCAGACCTGGTGGCCGTCCTGGGTCAAGATCTGCGCCCCGGCCGGAGTCAGGCCCACCCGGTTCTCATCCGCCTTGATCTCTTTCAAGAGACCGATCTGCACGCTGTTCGCTCTCCTTCAGGCCGTCTTGGAAATCTAGGGCCGCTCGATCGAAGCGGGGCCGTCTTTCAGCCGCACGGCCGCCAGAAGCACTCCCAGCGCCGTCTTGGTATCGGCGAAGCCGCCGGTGGCGGCCATTCGCACCGCATCCCGCCAGTCCATCGCCTCCACCGCCAGCCCCTCCTCCTCCGGCAGGGGCAGGGGATCGGCATGGAGGTCCTGGGCCAGGAAGAAAAAGAGCATCTCGGTCGAGTAGCCGGGTGCCGCCAGGTGCTGGCCGAGCGGCTCAAGCCGCCCCGGCCGCATCCCGATCTCCTCCCGGCACTCCCGCACCGCCGTCTCCAGCGGCGACTCGCCCGGATCGAGGGTGCCGGCCGGTAGCTCCAGGAGCTCGCCCACCGGCTCGCGCCACTGGCGGACCAAGCTGACCTGCCCCTGGTCGACGGGGACCAGCACCACCGCACCAGGATGCCACACAACATCTCGCTCTACCACGCCCTGTGCTGTGCTGATGCGGTGCCGGCGGAGGGTGAACACGGTTCCCGCATAGATCAGCTCCGAGCCAACCAGTGGAGGCCGCTCAGCCATCCTGGCGCACCCACTCGGCCAGGGCCGCACCGGCTGCGGCAGCCGCCTCGAAGTACAGGGGGTCCTGGTCATAGCCCCGGCCCATCGACCGCACCTCGACGCCCTTGGCCTCGACCACGCCCCGCCAGGATGGCAGCGAGTCCTGGCGCAGCACCTGATGGCGCCCCCCGAATTCCTGCTCCAGCTGATCGGCCAGGGCGGGCGGACAGTTGGCCGGCAGGGCCAGCGCCACCGGTGCCAGCACCACCCGGCTGAGCACGGTGCGGGTGTGGTGGGAGAGGCCCCGGTGGCGCGCTCTGGGGTCGGCCTCGGACATGCGCAGCACCGCCAGGGGCCTGCCTCCCAGCGCCGCCGTCGCATTCAGGGCCTCACCCTGGGCGATGCCGGTGTGGCCAAAGGGCGTGCTGGACCCCAACAGGCCGGGCCCGCCGGACACGGCCACCGCGTCTGCGCCGAGCAGGTGGCGGGCGATCAGCAGCGCTGAGTGCACCGTCACCGCCTCCACCTCGCCGCCAAACGCCTGCCCGGCACTGACCGTAGCGGCCAGCAGGCCGGCCGCCCGGAGTTCGGCCGCCAGGCGGCCAAGGGCATGGGGCAGGGCCGCCGAGTCATTCATCACCCAGACCAGGCGCCGCCCCGGGGCCAGCGCTGCAAAGGCTGCGGCCAGCGGCCCGAGCTGGGAGTAGAGCTCGGCCGCAGCCACCGGCATGCCGCCCAGATGGTCAGCGGCGAGCAGGCGCTGGTGGTCGGGATGGGCGGGGTCTTCGGGGCCAAATACCTTCAGCTGCCAGGGCGTGTAGCGGAGCTTCATCAGGTGGCCTGGCCCTGACAGCTCCTGGCTGGCACGCTGGTGGCTCACCACCAGGTGGTAGCCGCCGCTGCCGAGCTCCAGCTGCTCGGCGGTTGTGTTCAGGAGCACCCGGTCGCCCCGGCGCACCGGCGGCATCAGGTCCAGGTAGACGATGGCGAGGTGGGGCGGACCCCCCTCCTCCAACACCGTCTCTACGACCTGGACGCCCGGCCAGCCTTCGCCCTCGGCGCCAACCCGCGCCCAGCAAAGGCCGACCGCTCTCTCCGCTGGGCGCTGCACCACGCCCGCCTAGGCCGGGACCAAGGCACCGAGGCGCCTGTTCACGGCGTCCAGGCAGGCCCGGACCGCAGCCGTCACGTCCTCTCCGGATGCAGACAGGGCGGTTCCCACCAGCGTCTCGCTGTGGCTGCCGATCTCGACCGCCAGCACCGCCAGGGTGATCTCCCTGCCTGAGACATGCACCGTCACCAGATCCTCGAGCAGAATCTTACGCCCGGGCGCCAGCACGGTCTGGACGGCGTTCACCGTGGCCAGGCCGGCCAGGCGCTGCAGGCCGCGGCGGTCGTTGGGCCCGGTCGCCTCGCCGGCGGTGGCGGCTGAGACCGGGGTCAAAAGCTCGATCTGCACGGTGCACTGGCCGAGCGCCTGATCGACCTCCACCCGCTGCCGCTTCATGCGCAGCCGGTAGTCAGCCGACACGAAGGCCGGCGGGGTGCCCAGCTGCGCCACCGAGATCTTGCGGTGGTCAATGTCCATCGAAAAGCGCGCCGCCAGGGCGCTCTCCACATCCCGGGCCACAGCCTTGGCCAGGCGCTCGGCGCTGGCCAGGACGTGGATCTCCTCGACCGCGCCCCAGTCATTGGTCACGATCCGGCAGTCGGTGACGCCGTTGATGGCCCGGATCAGCTCCTCGACGTCCTTGACCTTGACCGTCTTGGCGGCCGGCTTGGCTGCATCTGGCACATGGTCCCCTCCCCGGGCCCCTCCTTCGCCACCGGCCGGCGGTCCCCTGCGCTTGGCCGGAGCGCGCTCAGGCACCGGTGGGCACCTGGGCGTGGGCATGGTAGCTGGACCGCATCAGGGGGCCGGCTTCGACGTGGCCGAACCCGAGCCCCAGCGCCGCCTCCTTCAGCTCCTGGAACTCCTCCGGCGGCACGTAGCGGACCAGCGGCAGGTGTTTCAGGGACGGCCGGAGGTACTGGCCGATGGTGACGATGTCGATGCCGGCCGCTCGCATGTCGCCGAGCGTGGCCAGGACCTCGGGGCGCTCCTCGCCCAGACCGAGCATCAGGCCCGACTTGGTGAGCAGGCTCGGCACAAGGGCCTTGGCCCGGGCCAGAAACTCCAGAGAGCGCCGGTACTTGGCCCGGGACCGCACCCGGTCGGACAGGCGCTCCACCGTCTCCAGGTTGTGATTGAGGATGTCTGGCCGGGCCTCGACCACCACGGCCAGGGCCTCCCAGTTGCCGGCGAAGTCAGGGGTCAGGATCTCCACCCGGGTGTCGGGGCACAGCCGCCGGATTTCCTCGACGGTGCGCGCAAACACCAGGGCGCCGCCGTCCTGGAGATCGTCCCTGGCCACCGACGTAACCACCACGTGTTTGAGGCCCAGCGTCTTGGTGACCTTGGCCACCCGTCTCGGCTCGGCCAGGTCAAGCTCGGTGGGGCGGCCGCTGTGCACGGCGCAGAAACCGCAGGCCCGGGTACAGGTGTTGCCCAGGATCATGAAGGTGGCGGTGCGGTGGCCCCAGCACTCGCCCACGTTGGGACAGTGGGCGTCCTCGCACACGGTGTGCAGGCCCTGCTCGCGCATCAGGCGCCTTAGCTCGAAGAACTCCGGCCCGCCAGGCAGCCGCACCTTCAGCCAGTCCGGCTTGGAACCCTGGAAGGAGACAGGCGAGACCGCCATCAGTTAACAGAGGTGTCCAGGTCCAACCCCTCCAGCGCCTCCTTCACATGGGACAGGTACTGGTTGGCCACGGCGCCGTCCAGCACGCGGTGATCGAACGACATCGACAGGTTCATCATGGCCCGGATGGCGATGGCATCGCCGATCACCACCGGCCGCTTCGTGATCTTCTCCATGCTCAAGATGGCCGCCTGCGGCTGGTTGATCAGAGGGGTGGACAGCATCGAGCCGTACGAGCCGGGATTGTTCACGGTGAAGGTGCCGCCCTGGATGTCGTCCAGGGTCAGCTTGCCTGAGCGGGCCCGCTCGATCAGGTCTTGGAGCCTCCTGGCCAGTCCGCTCAGGCTGAGGCCGTCGGCGTGGTGCACCACCGGCACGATCAGGCCGTCAGGAATGGCCACCGCCACGCCGATGTGAATCGCCCGGTGCAGGATGATGCGCTGGTGCTCCTGGTCGAAGCTGCTGTTCAGGATCGGAAAGCGCTTGAGCCCTGACACGGCGGCCTGGATCACGAACGGCAAGAAGGTGAGCGGCACCCCCTCGCGCCGTTCAAAGTCAGGGCGGAGTTTGGCGCGCAGTCTGGCCAGGCCGCTGATATCGACCTCGAACCAGGCGGTGGCGTGGGGCGAGGTGGCCTTGGTGCGCACCATGTGCTCGGCGATGGCCCGCCGCATTGGCGTCAGCTCGAGGACCGTATCCTCCGCGGACGCTGCGGCTGCTGGGGCGGGCCGGGTCTCGGCCGGCCGCGGGCGAGGCGGTGCCGGCGGCGGCGGGCTCACGGCGGCCGCCGCCACAGGCGCAGGAGGGGTGGCTGTCCGCGTGGCGCCCGCCCTGATGTAAGCTTCCAGGTCCTCTCTGGTGACGCGTCCGTCCTTGGCGCTAGCCGAAACCTCTCTCAGGTCGACGCCGGCCTCTTTGGCCAGCCGGCGCACCAGGGGAGAGGTGCGCGGCATGGCGCCCGGGAGGGCGGCCTGAGCCGGTGCATCGTCCCTTAGGGCAGGCTGGGCCGGGCGCTCGGCACCGGCCTGCGGTGCCGGTGGCGGCTCAGCCGGCTCCGGCTCGCCAGCGCCCTCGGCCAGAGCGATCTCGCAGATTACTTCGCCGACGGCCAGAGTCTGGCCGTCCTTGGCGATGATCTCCTTCAGGACACCGTCCACCGGTGATGGCACCTCGGCGTTCACCTTGTCGGTGGTCACTTCGACCAGCGGCTCGTACTTGGCCACCGGCTCCCCTGGCGCTTTCAGCCAGCGGTTGATGGTGCCCTCCACCACGCTCTCTCCCAGTTGCGGCATCTTGACCAGCACGGTAGGTTGTCCACTCCCATCTCTTCTTGGCGGCCCGGCGCAGGGGGACAGCTCAGGAGGCCATCAGCGCCTCGGCGGCCTTGGCGATCTTGTCCGGGCTGGGCAGGAAGAACTCCTCCTGCACCTGGTTGTAGGGCATGGCCGGAATGTCCAAGCCGGCCACCCGCAGGACGGGGGCGTCCAGGTCGAACAGGGCGTGCTCGGCGATCAGGGCCGAGACCTCGGCCCCGGGCCCGAGCGTGCGGTTGGCCTCGTAGACCACCATCGCCCGCTTGGTCTTGCGCACCGACGTGAGGACCGTGTCCTGGTCGAGCGGCAACAGGGTGCGGAGATCCACCACCTCTGCCTCCACCCCGTCCTTGGCCAGGGCCGCCGCCGCCTCCAGCGCGAAGTGGACCATCAGCCCGTAGCTGATGATGGTGAGATCCCGGCCGGGGCGGGCCACCTTGGCCTGGCCGATCGGCACGGTGTAGTGGCCGTCCGGCACCTCCTCCTTAATCAGCCGGTAGAGCCGCTTGTGCTCGTAGAACACCACCGGGTCGGGATCGGCGATGGCAGACAGGAGCAGCCCCTTGGCGTCGTACGGTGTGGATGGCACCACCATCTTCAGCCCGGGGCAGTGCATGAAGATGGTCTCGTTGGACTGGCTGTGGTACAGACCGCCGTGGACGCCGCCGCCGAAGGGGGCCCGGATCACCATCGGCACCGAGTAGTCATTGTAGGAGCGGTAGCGCATCTTGGCCGCCTCAGAGATGATCTGGTTGACCGCTGGCAGGATGAAGTCTGCGAACTGCATCTCGGCGATCGGCCGCAGCCCCTCCAGGGCCATGCCGATGGCGACGCCGGCGATGGAGGATTCGGCCAGAGGTGAGTCGATCACCCGGCTCTCGCCGTACTTCTCGATCAGGCCCTTGGTGGCCTGGAAGACGCCGCCGCGCACGCCCACGTCCTCACCCAGGATCAGCACCCGGTCGTCGGCGGCCATCGCCACGTCGATGGCGTCACGGATGGCGTCGATCATGTTGCGCACTGGCATCCTAGCGACCCTCCTCGTCAGCGTAGACGAAGCGCAGCGCGTCCTCGGCGGCCGGGAAGGGGGCCCGGTCGGCCTCCTCCACCGCCGCCTCGATCTCGGCCTGGATCTCGGCGCGCACGGCCTGATCGCGCTGAGCATCCCACAGGCCCATCTCGATCAGGGTCAGCTGGTACTGCTTGATCGGGTCGCGCTGCTTCCAGGCCTCGACCTCCTCGCGGCTGCGGTACACCCGGTCGTCGTCGTCGGAGGAGTGGGGCACGACCCGGTAGGTCTTCAGCTCGAGCAGTGTCGGCCCATCGCCCCGCCGTCCCCGCTCCACGGCTTCCACCGCCGCCTCGTAGACAGCCAGCACGTCGTTGCCGTCCACCGTCACCCCCGGCATGTCGTAGGCGCGAGCACGCTCGGAGACGTTCTCCACCGCCATCTCCTTCTTCTGCGGCACCGAGATGGCGTAGCCGTTGTTCTCGCAGACGAACAGGACGGGCAGGCGGTAGATGGAGGCCCAGTTCAAAGCCTCGTGAAAGTCGCCCTCGGCGGTGGCGCCCTCGCCAAAGGCCACGGCCGCCACCCGATCCTGCTTGCGCATCTTCATGGCGTAGGCCACTCCCACGGCGTGCAGCATCTGCACGATCACCACCGAGGAACCGCTGACCATGTTGAGGCGCCGGCAGCCGAAATGTCCCGGCATCTGGCGGCCGTTGGAGTTGGGGTCACCCTGCTTGCCGAAGAAGGCCAGCATCAGCTCGCGGATGGTCATGCCGCGCTGGATGGCCACGCCCATGTCCCGGTAGTACGGCACCACCACATCGTCCGGCCTTAAGGCCGCCGCCCATCCGACCTGGCTCGCTTCCTGGCCCTGGCAGGAGATGACGAAGGGCGCCTTGCCGATGCGGTTCAGCGTCCACATTCGCTCGTCGAGGAGCCTCGCCACCAGCATGTCTTTATAGATCTGGACCAGTCCATCCTGGCTCAGGCCCTGTGGCGCCTTGGGCTGGGTCTTGGCCATCGGAATCCTCCCTTTCCCCGCGCTCTCGTCAGCTGGCCTTGGTCGGGTGCGCCAGATAGATGCCGGACTGTCCTCTCGCCCTAATCCGCTCTTCGGCAATCCGGATGGCCGCCTCCACCGGCAGGAGGTGGCTCTGGCGGGAGAGCCGGAAGACCTCCTCCAGTTGCTGACGAATGCCCAGCACCCTCTTTTCCGCCCGCTCGTGGTTGTAGCCGCCGGGCTCCATCTCGTCGGCGACGTTGATCACGCCGCCGCCGTTGACGATGAAGTCGGGGGCGTAGAGGATGCCGCGCTCGGCCAGCATGGCGCCGTGACGCGGCTCCGCCAGCTGGTTGTTGGCCGACCCGGCCACCACCTTCACCCGGAGGCGGGGGATGGTCTGGTCGTTGAGGATCGCCCCTAAGGCACAGGGCACAAAGGCGGCCGCCGCCACGTCGTAGATGTCGTCTGGCGCCACCGCCCGAACAGCCGGGTTGGTCAGGGCCGCCTCGACCTTGGCCGGGTCGATGTCGGTCACCACCACTTGGCCGCCCTCGGCCGTCAGCTGCTCCACCAGGTAGCGGCCGACGTGGCCCAGGCCCTGCACCGCAAAGGTGCGGCCGGCGATCTCGCCCGACCCCAACGCCTCCTTGAGCGCCGCCTCGATCGAGACGAACACGCCCAGGGCCGTGGCGGAGGAGGGATCACCGGAAGCGCCCTTCAGACCTCTGACGTGGTGGGTCTGGCGAGCCACCACGGCCATGTCCTCGGTGCTGGTGCCGACATCCTCGGCCGTGACATAGCGCCCGCCCAGGCTCTCCACGAAGCGGCCGACCGCCTCGAACACGGCCTCCCGGTCAGCGTCGGCCGGCGCCATCACCACCGTCTTGCCGCCGCCCAGGTCGAGACCCATGGCCGCGTTCTTGTAGGTCATGCCCTCCGACAGGCGGAGCACGTCGCGCACGGCGTCCTCGTCCTTGGCGTACCGCCACATCCGGCACCCGCCTAGAGCGGGGCCGAGCGCGGTGCTGTGAATGCCGATCACCATCTTCAGGCCGGTCGCCTTGTCGTAGCAGAACACGAGCTGCTCGTGCCCGTGCCGCTCCATCTCCTCGAAGATGTCCATGTCGTCAGCCCTCCATCAGGGGAATTGGCAGGGGAATCGGGGCCAGGACGCGGCAATGGGCTTGCCGATCCGCTGGCACGGACCCGCGTCCCAAGTTGCCGTCTCCAAGATAGTCCACTTCCACGCTCAGGGCATCCCCCCTTGTCCCCAGCCGTCGATTGCCCGCAGCAGCGGGTGGCGGTCGATCAGTAAGCTCAGGGAGTGGCGCTCCGTGTAGATGT
>JAJZLH010000045.1 GCA_021803575.1 Bacillota bacterium
GATCCTGGTGCTCTTGCCGTTCATCGACCGCATCCCGCACCGCAAGCCGGCTGAACGCAAGGGCTATCTCTTCTCCGGCGGCGTGGTGGTGGCGGCCATCGCCGTGCTCACCTACCTGGGCGCCGTCGAGCAGGGGGTGACGGTCCCTGTTCAGACCCAATCGCAGGACCTCATCGTCAACGCCGCCACCAAGACCGCCACCCTCACCCTGATCGGCGCAGACGGAAGCGAAAACGGCGGCTTCAACTTCAATGGGGCCTCGGCCGGTGCCATGGTGGTGACCATCCCCCAGGGCTGGACCCTGGACGTGGCCTTCACCAACGACGGCAACATGAATCACTCGGCGGCCATCACGGCATCGTTAGCAGCCACTACTCCCGCGGCGCCGGGTGCGCAGACACCAAACCCCGTGGTCGGCACCGCCCCTGGCGGCAAGGCCAGCTTCTCGTTCAAGGCCGCCACCGCCGGCAGCTTCGTGATCGCCTGCCTGGTGCCAGGCCACGTCCCGCTTGGCATGTGGGCCAAGCTGGTGGTGGCTCCCAGTGGGGCGCCCGCCATCAAATTCTGATCCGTCCAGACGGTTCCGGCTGCGGAGCGGCCGGTGGGCCTGCGATGCCTGGGACAGATCTCGGACGTCGAGGGTGCGGTTCGGGAAGGAAGAGATTGAGATGGGACATGGCTTGTCTTGGGGTCGGACGTTCTGGGGGTGTCTAGGCAGGATTGCACTTGCACCGTCAACCGCGGCGGGCTGGGTGTGGCGGCAACCCGGGCCAACGTGGGGAGCCCGGGTGGGCACTGACGGTGCCGGAGGGCCCCGGCAGTGATCCGCGTCCTACTGGCCGACGATCATCCACTGCTGCGCCAGGGTATCCGCACCGTGCTGGACCCTGAAACCGACATCTGTGTGGTGGCCGAGGCCGCGTCCGGTCAGGAAGCGCTTGACCGATGTGAGGAGACGCTTCCTGACGTCGTGCTGATGGACATTCAGATGCCAGGTATGGACGGCGTGGAGGCAACCCGTCGCATCCATGCCAGTCATCCGCAGGCGGCGGTGCTGGTGCTGACGGTTCACGACGAACCGGCGCTCGTCCAGGAGGCACTGGCGGCCGGCGCCTCCGGGTACTTGTTGAAGGAGACGGCGGCAAGCAGCCTGGCGGGAGCGATCCGGCGGGTCGCCCACGGTGAGGTTGTGATCTATCCGTGGTTAGACCTCAAGGCGGTCGCCGAGTCGGCCAGGGCGCGACCGGCGCTCTCCGCCAGACAGCGTGAGGTGCTGATCCTGGTCGCGTCTGGCAGAACGACCAAGGAGATCGCCCAGAGGCTGGGGCTGAGCGTGAAGACGGCCGAGACGCATCGCCTTCACCTGATGCAGCGGCTGGGCCTGCACAACTCGGTGGAGCTGACCAAGTACGCTCTGCGTCACCACCTGATCTAAGTGGCCGGCCCGGTCTAGCCGAGCTGCCAGCATTTCCTCTTGTCAGGCAAGCCCGCGACTGAAGCGGCGTGACCTGAATCGCGACCGGGGGCGGGGGCAGCCGGCTCCCCCCACCGTCCGCTGGTCCGCGCATAGCCCGCCCCCGGGCACTACCTGTGGACCGCTGCCTCTCACCAGGCAGCCGCTGGCTGCCAGCCTGGGTGCGCCAAGCAAGCCTGCGCATCGGGCGGTAGTGGAGCAGGGCGAAGAGCTGGCGCCAGGTCAGGGACCTGGGGGCCCCTTGGTCGGTTTGCCTCGCCTGGTCTGGACCGGCGCGCCCCGGCCCAGCACTGGCGACCGACCGGCAGCGCACCGCCGGTAGGTCGTGCGTTCCGATCTTCAGCGCCTTGGCCAGTGTCGCGGTCCAGGCCCCGGCTCAGGTCTGTACCTGATGGAAGATCGGGTGTGCCGTCGATGCGGCGGTATCAGGCGTGACACAGACTGAGTCTGAACCGGTGGGATCCGGGACACGGACGGGGAGGTGATGGCCCAGGTTCTGGCCGGGTCGAGCGGATCCCAGTCCTCAGAACGACCCAGGAAGGCAGTGATCTCCATGTTCACGGACTACCTGATGGTGATGCTGATCGGTCTCGCCTCGGGCTTCATCATGCTTGCCGACCTGCTGTACAGAAATCCTGATCCCGAGCACCGACAGGCCTGGGCTGGCGGCTTCTTCGCCGCCGGGCTGCTGGGGCTGGTCACGTCAGTGCCGATGATTCTCACCTGGCCGCTCCCTGGCAGTTACAACATCGCCTTTGGCGAACCCGCCCTGTTCCTGAGCGTTGCCTATATCGGCGCCGCCATCACCCTGGCCATGCGTTGGAACCCCGTCATTCCGGCCGTCTATGTCTTCTTCGGCGGTCTCCTGGCAGTGGTGCTCGGCATCCGCATCTTCGACCTGGGTATGACCAAAGAGCCACTCGTCACCGCCATCGGCTATGTGGCCGCTGGGCTCGGCGGCATGCTCACCCTGCCGGCAGCCAACTGGCGGCACCGCCGCATCCTCGCCCTCAGCGCGGCCGCACTCCTGTGCCTGGCAGCGGCCATCTTTCTGGTCATGGGCTATGAGGCGGCCTGGTCGCATCTCAGCAGCTTTGCCAGCTACGTACCGGCCACCCTGGCGCACCCTGCAGCGCCTTAACCGTAGCAGTCGGTCAGGCCGGCGCCGGGCGGAACCCGGACGGCAGTTCAGCACCGGCCAAAATGGGGGCCGGGTCCCACCCAGGTGTGCCTGCATCAGGTGAAGACCTGAGCGCGAATCAGGGACTCCCCCGATCGCCGATGGATCGCCAGGCGGCCACCATGAGTTCAGGGGCACGGCCCCCAATGCAAGGGAATGGATGTGGTCGCATGTTCCATCGGCCCATGGTCCGCCGCCTCGTCTCCCGTAGCCGGGTGCTGCCCAGCCTGTTCGCCCTTGGCGCATTCGCTGCCTTCGCCGGACTGATCGCCGGGTGCGGTGCGCTCACCACCAGCAGTGCCGGCACGCCGACGCCAGCAGCGGCCACTCAGCCGGTGGCTCAGGTGGTGCACCTGAAGACCACCGTCCTGAACGGGAACTGGCCGCAGTTCAGCCCCACGAGCTTCACGGTGGCGAAGGGCGACACGGTGGTGCTGACCATCACCTCCTTCGATCCAGGCGCCGCTACCACACCTGCCAACTTCGCCAAGGTGTCGGGGACAGTCGGAGGTACGGAGTTGCTGAACGGCCAGGCGACAAGTTCCATCGCTGCTGATCAGGTCTCCCACACCCTGACCGTCCCAGCGCTGGGCATCAACATCGTGGTGCCGGCCGTTCCGGCCGGTGAGAAGAGCGTCACCGTTCAGGCCACCTTCAAGGTCGCCAAGTCCGGCAGCTTCGTCTGGCAGTGCATGGCACCCTGTGGCACCGGCCAATCCGGCTGGAGCGGTCCGATGGCGGAAAAGGGCTACATGAGCGGCGAGCTGACCGTGACGCAGTGACCAAAGCCCCGGTTCGGGCTCACCATCACCCTGACGGCCCATCCGAGATCGGACGGGCCGTCAGGAGCAAGGAGGAAGCTGTCGTGTCGCAGGCGGGATCGCAGCAGAGGAGCCAAAAGGCCGCTCTCCCAGCGGCGTGGCACACCCTGCGGTACGGGCTGGCGGGACTGTGGCTGGTGGACGGTCTTCTGCAGCTGCAGCCGGGGATGTTCACCATGGACATGATCAGCAACATCATGCAGCCCAGCGCCACCGGGCAGCCCGGTTGGCTGCACGGGCTGATCGAATGGTCCATCCAGCTGGTGACCCCGCACCTCATTGCCTTCAACTGGACGGTGGTGGCGCTCCAACTGGCGATTGGGCTCATGCTGCTCTTGCCTTGGCGAGGCGTACGATCCGCCGGGCTCTGGCTGTCCGTGGTGTGGAGCGCCTTGGTCTGGCTGTTCGGGGAGGGCCTCGGCCAGTTGCTCACCGGCTCCGCCACCTTCCTGACGGGGGCGCCGGGGTCGGTCCTGTTCTATGGCATCGCTTCCGGGCTGTTGCTCTGGAGGCAGGGATGGGTTGGCGATGGGAAACTGCCAGCGGCTCGCGCCGCCATCTGGGTGGTGGCCCTCAGCCTGGTGCTGGCCGCTGCCTTGCAGCTGGCGCCGCTGTTTTGGACCAGCCTCGGCCTGGGCGCGCCAATCGCCGCCGGCGCCGCCATGGCCCAGCCTGAATGGCTTAGGGCGACCATCGACTTGGTGGATCTCTGGGCCACCCAGGCGCCGGTGATCGTCAATCTGATCCTGATCGCCGTCTCGCTGGGGCTGGGCGTTGCCCTGGCGCTATCAGCAGGGAACCGATGGCTCCTGGCTGCCGCCGTCGGCTGGCTGCTGGTGGTGTGGTGGGTCGGACAGGACGTGGGCGCCCTTTTCAGTGGCATGGCGACAGATCCGAACAGTGCCCCTGTGTTGGTGCTCCTGCTCATCGCCTGCTGGCGGGCCGGCACAGCGCCGGTGGGGATCTCTAAATCCCGCCCGCCGGCCCGGTCTTAGGC
>JAJZLH010000038.1 GCA_021803575.1 Bacillota bacterium
GTGGTCATCCTCGACCCCCGCTTTGTGCGCCAGCGCTATGGCCGGGCGTTCCGGGAGGCGCTGCCCGACCCGAGCGTGGTGCTCGGCGACCAGGAGACGGTGCTCCGGGAGGTCAGGAGCTGGCTGCCGGCTCGGTCCCCCTCCTGAGCCGGCGAATCACCGCCAGAGGATCGGTCAGCATGTCGCCGTTCACGGCCACCAGATCGGCACCGGCCGCTCTCGCCGACTTGAGACGGTCGGCCATGGAGTGGGGGGCGAAGGCGATGACCACGGCGCCATCCGCCTTGGCCGCCCGGATCGACTCGGCCCAGCCAGGGGCGGCGCCCGGCCCGGCGTCAACCAGGAGGAGCCGGCCTGGCAACGACGCCCACTCGGATCGGGCCTGGGGCAGCACTGCCTGAAGCCGGGAGGCCACCATCAGGTCAGGGGCCAGGAGCTCAATCTGCACTGCGCTCACCTCCACCTGATCGTAGCAGGATTCGTCTTCGGCGTAGACTAAGCAGGGGTGAGGGGGAGTTCGCTTGCCGAAGGTGCGTCACTGGCCCGTCCTGGCCGAGGAGACCCTGCCGGTGTCCGCCTCGTTGCACCGCTGGGTGACCTTCCTCAACCAGAGCCTGAAGAAGCAGGGCTTCACCTTTGGCCTGGCTGAGGAGGGCGGCTCCTACCGCCTCACCGTCTACCGCACGGAGCCTTGGCCCGAGGCCAAACCAGACCTGACGAAGGGAGCGTCGACGTGAGCCAGCCGTACAGACTCCAGAACTACATCGGCGGCACCTGGCAGGATGCTGTCCAGGGTGCCGTCAGCGAAGACTACAACCCGGCGACGGGGGAGCTTTTGGCCTTGATTCCCGATTCCGACCAAGAGGATACAGATCGGGCGGTGGCGGCGGCGGTGGCCGCCTACGACGGCTGGCGGCTCACCCCGGCACCGAAGCGCGGCGAGGTGGTGGCCCGGGCTGGGATGGTGCTGGCCCGGCGCAAGCAGGAGCTGGGCCGGCTCATGACCCGGGAGATGGGCAAGGTGCTGGAAGAGGCACTGGGCGACGTCCAGGAAGGCATCGACATGGCCGCCTATATGAGCGGCGAGGGGCGGCGCAGCTTCGGCTACACCACCACCAGCGAGCTCCCGGACAAGTTCGCCATGGCGGTGCGGGACCCGATCGGGGTCGGCGCCGTGATCACACCCTGGAACTTCCCGATGGCGATCCCCACCTGGAAGATCTTCCCGGCCCTGGTCGCCGGCAACACGCTGGTCTTCAAGCCCGCCACCGACACGCCGCTTTTGGCGATGGAGCTGGTGCGCGCCCTGGAGGAGGCCGGACTGCCCGGCGGCGTGCTCAACCTGGTGGTCGGCTCCGGTTCCAAGGTGGGGGAGCGCCTGATCAGCCATCCCCAGATCCAGTTCGTCTCCTTCACCGGGTCCGGAGAGATCGGCCGCCGGGTGGCGAGTGTGGCCGGCGAGGGCCTGAAGCGCATCTCGCTGGAGCTGGGCGGCAAGAACGCGGTGATCGTGATGGATGACGCCAACCTCGACCTGGCGGTCGACGGCATCATCTGGTCGGCCTACGGCACCGCCGGTCAGCGCTGCACCGCCTGCAGCCGGGTGATCGTGGACAAGAAGGTGCACGACAAGCTGGTGGAGCGCCTCCTGGCCCGGGTCCAGGCCCTCACCCTGGGCGACGGCCTCGACCCCCAGGTCAAGGTCGGCCCGGTGATCAACCGCCCAGCCCGCCAGCGCATCGACAGCTACGTTGAGATCGGCGTAAAGGAGGGGGCGCGCCTTCTGGCCGGTGGCAAGGTGGCGGAGCTGCCGGACCTGCCTGGGGGCCATTTCTATGAGCCCACCCTGTTCGATCAGGTCACACCAGAGATGCGCATCGCCAAGGAGGAGATCTTCGGCCCCGTCCTGTCGGTGATCGAGGCAAACGGGCTGGAGGATGCCCTGACCAAGGCCAACGGCGTCGCCTACGGACTGAGTGCCTCGATCTTCTCGCAGGACGTGAATCGGGTGTTCCGGGCCATTCGGGACCTCGCCACCGGCATCGTGTACGTCAACGCCGGCACCACCGGCGCCGAGATCCACCTGCCGTTCGGCGGTCAGAAGGGCACCGGCAACGGGCACCGCGAGGCCGGCACGGCGGCGATCGACTTCTTCACGGAGTGGAAGGCCGTCTACGTCGACTACAGCGGCCGGCTGCAGAGGGCTCAGATTGACACCTAAGCCTGAGGCCCAGACCGACCTCGGCCTCCTGCACCACCTGGCCCGCCACCGCCTGTTCGGCCAGCGCCCGGACGACGGCCAGCCCTTTTCTGTGGCGCCAGAGCCGGTCTCTCTGCCTCCGGCCATGGCCGAGGCCATCGCCACGCTGGGCCCGGATCTCCTGGCTTTCCAGTCCGCTGTGAACGACCTCTACTGGCTATCCCTGCACCAGAGCGAGCTTGCCTTCGTGGCGGAGTGGCTGGACCAGGGCAAGGACGAGACGCTGCGCGTGCTGGGACGGATGAAGCGGCTTAAGGGCGAGCTGCCGATCATCATCCGGCCTGACCTCCTGTGGACCGAGGACGGCCTGAAGGCGACTGAGCTGGACACGGTGCCAGGCGGGTTCGGCACGGTGGCAGTGCTGCAGGAGGCATACGCCCAGGCCGGGTACCGGCCGTGGGGCGGCGCCTTCGGCGTGGTGGACAGTCTGGGCCGTGCCCTCTCCGCGCTGGGGCCGGAAGGGGAACCCCGGACGGCCATCGTCGTGTCCGACGAGTCCGCCGACTACCGGCCGGAGATGGAAGCCCTGGCCGACCTGGCGGCAGCCCGCGGCGTCGTGATCGAGGTGCTCTCGCCCCGGGACCTCGGCTTCTCGGAGGAGGGGCTGACCGACCCGGCTGGCCGGCGGATCGATGTGCTCTACCGCTTCTTCGAGCTGTTCGACTGGCGCAACGTGCCGAAGGCGGAGATCATCTTCTACCTGGCCAAGAAGCGGAGGGTGGTGCTCACCCCGCCGGTCAAGGCCTACCTGGAGGAGAAGCTGGCCCTGGCCCTGCTCCGGCTGCCTCAGCTCGGCCACTTCTGGCGGGAGCGGCTGGGCGAGGCGGTCCAGAGCCGGCTGGAGCGGCTGTTCCCGGAATCCTGGGTGGTGGATGGCCGACCGCTGCCGCCCTTCGCCGAGATCTCCGGACTGCGCCTGGACGGTGAGCCGGTACAGAGCTTTGCCCGCTTTGCGGCCCTCACCCAGCGCCAGCGCCAGGACTGGCTGCTCAAGCCCTCTGGCTTTTCGCCGCTGGCCTGGGGCGGCCACGGCGTGCGCCTGGGCGCCGACCTCTCCCGGGAGGCCTGGCAAGAGGCCTGGCAGGATGCCGAGGCCGCCGGCCCAGCCGGCCAGTCGCCCTGGCTCCTGCAGCGTTATCACAAGCCTGAGGTGATGCCGGTGGAGCGGCTGGAGCCTGATGGCAGCCGCGGTATGATGGAAGCGAGGTGGCGGGTCTCCCCCTACTACCTCGTCGCCGGCAGTGAGGTCACCCTGGCCGGCGTGCTGGTCACGGCCGTGCCCAAGGACAAGAAGCTGGTACACGGCATGTCGGTGGCCGTCATGTCGGTGGCGGCAGCCCCGGATCCGGCCTGAATTTCACGCGAGGAGGTCCACCCGTGCTCGCACCCTTCGTCAACGAACCGCTCAGCGACTTTTCGGATCCAGCCCGGCATCGGGCCATGGAGGATGCCCTGGCGACGGTGGCGAGCCGCCTCGGCGCCGTGCGGCCGCTTGTCATCAACGGTCAGGCCAGCTCCGGTGTGGGTGAGATCACCTCCACCGATCCCGCCGACAACCGGACGGTGGTGGCCAAGGTGGCCCAGGCCGGGCCAAAGGAGGTCGAACTGGCTCTCAGCGGAGCCTGGGACGCCTTTTCGGCCTGGAGCACCTGGACGCCCGTGGCCCGGGCCCAGGTCCTGCTCCGGGCCGCCGCCATCATGCGCCGGCGCAAGGCGGAGCTCAGCGCCTGGGAGGTGTTCGAGGCCGGGAAGACCTGGGGCGAGGCCGATGGCGATGTGGCCGAGGCGATCGACTTTTTGGAGTACTACGCCCGCCAGATGATCCGGCTGGGCCAAGGCGTGGAGGTCACGCAGCTGGCGGGCGAGCACGACGAGGCCTTCTACCAAGCGCTCGGCGTCGGCGTCATCATCCCGCCCTGGAACTTCCCCCTGGCCATCCCCACCGGCATGGTGTCGGCGGCGGTGGTGAGCGGCAATGCCGTGCTGTTCAAGCCGGCCTCCGCCACGCCGATGCTGGGGGCGCTCCTGGTCGAGATCCTCACCGCCGCCGGCCTGCCGCCGGGCGTGGTCCAGTTCGTGCCTGCAGCCGGCGGCGCCATCGGCGACCAGCTGGTCAGCCACCCC
>JAJZLH010000055.1 GCA_021803575.1 Bacillota bacterium
TCTGATCAGATCTGAGCACCTCCGCCTTGCCAGGGTTTCGGTGTTCTCTTCACCGGAGGGGTGGAACTAAACTTTTCGTCCGGCGATTTCCGTCAGATTACTCCCGGCTTTGGCAGTGAAGCAGGGGGCCAGTGATCCTAGAGCCGGTGGATGAACTGATCTGGCGTTTCAATCGGATAGTGCTCCAGCAGTGCCAAGAGATCCTGATCCCCTGAGATCATCAGGTCAGCACCACTTGTCAAGAAGGTGCCAAGCACCATCTCATCGTCTCGATCGCGCACCTATCACGACATCTGGATCTGCCGCAGGTCAGGGACGACCACCTCTGTCCGGAAGCGCAGGATCGAGATGTAGCGATCCACGACCTCGGCCTGCCAGCCAATCCGGCGCTGAATCTTCGGGTAGTTGAGGACCCGGGCCAACTCGGCCAAGAGGGGCTCAGACGTGACGACGGTAAACTGCCCGTCGCGCCAGGCACGGATGATCCCACCAGGGACGCTTTGCGGTCACAAGAGGCCAGAGACGTGGACATTGGTGTCGAGGATCACCCTCACTGTTTGGACAGCGCTGCCAGCGCCTCTGCAATCTCCGCCTCGGCGGCTGCGGGGTCCACCCCCTGGTAGGCGCAGGCCAGTTGATCGGTGAGAACCGTAAACTCCTCGTCCATCAGCCGAATCCGCTCGAACATCGCCATGTCCACCAATGCTGCTACGGGCTTACCAGCTCTCGTGATGACAATCCGCTCCTGTCGGTACTGAACTTCGTTCAGGAGCTCTCCAAGATTGTTCCGGACCTCCATCGCGGAGCGGTTCTTGATCACACCGACCACCTCTTTCAACTCAATTACCATTAGTCGCCACCCTCACTGGCGAGGTCGGTGTCACCCCACCGCGTGGGAGCGAGGCGCTCGTATCGCTCGCCTCGACGGGACCAGGGCGGTCCAGTCGTCAGTGGGCTGGATTCACAAATGCCCGACCTCGCTAGACCCTCTCGCCTCCAGCCAGGCCAGAACTTCCTCAGCGTGTCCGTCCGGCGGGAACACGGGGTAGAAGACGTGGCGGATGGTGGTACCCTCCAGCACCAGGGTCAGTCGGCGGATCAGGATCATGCCGTCCACCTCGAAGGTGGGTAGGCCGAGGCCGCGGGTCAGTGCCAGTCCAGCGTCGCTCAAGAGCCGGAAGGGGAGGCCAAGCCGGCTCGCCGCCTCCTCCTGATAGGGGCTGTCCTGGGTGCTGAGGCCAAGCACCAGGACGCCCAGGGCCAAGAAGCGGCTGTGCAGTTCCTTGAAGCCGAGCGATTCCGGGGTGCAGCCTCTCGCCCCCGGGATCTGGTCCCAGCCGGTCGGCAGGGGTTCTCCGGGCCGGCCGGTGCGCGGGTAGGCGTATATGACCGTGCGTCCTTGCAGGGAACGGAGCCGGATCAGCCCGCCGCCGGTGGCCGGGAGCGCCAGATCGGGCAGCTCGTGTCCCGCCAGGTGCCGGCAGGCGCCGTCATCAACCGGTCTGGGCAGCTCTTCGGGCAGCCTGGTCAGGTCATCCGCCATGCCTGTCGCCTCCCTCAGTCCCTAACTCGCCACCTGGGCCAGCGATCAGTCCGAGCCGCCTCGCCCAGGCGGCGGTGGTCGGCACCTGGACCAGCATGGTCACGACCAAGACGCCGGTCGTGACCGCCGCCACCTCGGGCGCCCCTGGCACCCGCTCCACCACCAGCAGGCTGGCCAGGGCGGCCGCCATCACGCCGGTCTCCCGCACCCAGGAGGCGAACCACAGCTCGCTGGGCCGCCAGCGCGCCCAGCGGTCAGGCCAGAGGCTGGCCCACACCACCGCCGGCCGCAGCAGCACGATCATGGCCAGGGCCAGGAGCACGCCCAGCCAGCCCACCTTGACCAGGGCTGACGGCACCACCTCGGCGCCCAAGAGGCCGAACAGGAGGATGCGGACCAAGGTGCCGAGGTGCCAGAGGAAGGACTGGTGCTCCACCTGGTGACCCTCAGACGGTGAGAGGCCGAGGGCGTGGGCGTTGCCCCGCACCATGCCGGCGGCGAAGGCGGCGATGAAGCCGCTGCCGCCCAGGCTGACCGCCGCCAGATAGGCCAGCGCCATGGTGGGCAAGGCAGAGACCACCGCCGCCTCCCGGGCGTTCCAGATGGCCATCCGCCGGCCCTCGGCCACGCCCCACTGCACCAGGCCGCCGATGATGAGGCCAATGGCGGCGCCCACCACCAGCATGCGCAGGCCGAGGACCACGATGCCACCGGGGCTCAGGACGGCGCCGGTCAGGCTGCCGGCCACCAGCACGACCAGGAGGGCGCTCACGGCGTCATTGAGGGCGGCCTCACCGATCAGGAGCTGGGCCAGGCGCGGCGGCAGGCGGAGCTTGGCGAACAAGGGCACGATGGTGGCCGGGTCGGTGGACGCCACCACCGCCCCCAGGAGGGCCGCCACCAGCCAGGGCACGCCCAGCCACCAGGCGGCCAAGGCAGCCACGCCCAGCGCCGTGAGCACGGTGCCCAGCACGGCGAGCAGGGCAACGCCCTGCCAGATGCGGCGGAAGACCGCCCAGTCGATGGCCCGCCCGCCCTCGTACAGCATGAACACGGCGCCGCCGGTCACGACCAGGGTGCTGACCCCGGGCGCTTCGGTGAGATTGACCAGGCCGCTCACCCTCGGCCCCAGGAGCAATCCGGCTGCCATGAACCAGAGCAGGTCGGGCACCTTGCTCCAGCGGGCCAGCGGCAGGGCGATCAGGCCCGCTCCCAGGAGCAGGGCAAGACTCTGGAATACGAGAAGATGCTGGCCCACCGCCCGCCCCCTCTTCCCGCCAGGATTCCGGACCGCTGGGCCGCTGCCCTGCCCCACCCCGCCGGGAGGTTTCTATGCCGATTCTGTGCGATCTTCGGCCGCTGCCATCGCTGGCCGATTCCTTCAGGGTGGAGGACCAGCTGGCCGCCTCTGGCTCGCCCTCTCTTCGCCTCTGGTGCCACGGCTCCGCCCTGGTCACAGGCGGCCGTGACCGCCGCCTTCCCGGCTTTGAACTGGCGGTTGAGACCTTCTTTGCCCGGGGCTGGGAGGTGTTTGGGCGCAGCTCGGGCGGCAGCCTGGTGGTGCTGGACGAGGGTGTGCTGAACGTGTCCTTGGCCTGGGCCGGCTCTGATCTGCCCAGCCTGGAGCAAGCGTTCTCCGAACTCCACGCCGTGCTGAGGGGCGGCCTGCTTGCCCTCGGCCTGGGCGCGCTCAGCCAGGGTGAGGTGGCAGGCAGCATCTGCCCTGGACCGGGTGATCTGGCCAGGGACGGCCGCAAGCTGGCCGGCCTCTCGCAGCAAAGGCGGCGGCAGCACGTCCTGGCCCATGCCTTTCTCCTGGTGGAGGGCCGGGCCGAAGACCGCCTGGCCACCGCCGGCGCCTTCTACCGGCTGGCCGGGCTACCGGACGCCATCCGGCTCGGCACCATGGAGACGGTGAGCGAGGCGCTGGGCCGCCCGGTGGCCACGGGCGAGGTGGCGAAGGCGCTTCGCCTGGCGGCGCTTGGGCGCCTGCCCGGGCTGGCGGGCGGGGCCTAGTCAGGTCTCCTCAGCCCGGCGAGGGTCCCAGCGCAATAGTGGACCGGAGCAGCCGTGGCCGCTCCGGTCCTGGTGTGGTGCTCTCAGGGGCTGTTACGGGTTGTTGTAGGCGGCGATGGCCTGGGCCAGTTTGGCCACATCCGGCACGCCGAGGCCGGTGGTGGGGTCCCAGCCGGCCGCGGCCTGGTAGCCCCAGTTGTTGCCGGTGGTGATGTCCCGGAAGCCCAGGACCGTGCCGCCAGAGGCGGGCAGGTGGTAGAAGACGGCGGTGGCCAGTCCGATCGGGCCGCCGGTGGCCTGGTCCAGCAGCGCGGTGATGCCCGCCCACTGCGGCGCGGCGAAGGAGGTGCCGCCCCAGCCGTTGGACCAGGGGTCCTGGCTGGTGGAGTAGCTGGAGGAGGAGTCGTAGATGGCGTAGCCGGTGAAGGGGTCGGCGTTCAGCGCCACATCCGGCAGGCCGCGTTGGCCGCTATTCTGCCAGGCGGCCTGCCAGCTCGGTTCGCTGAAGTAGACGCTGTAGCCGCCGCCGGAGCCGATCGGGTAGACCAGCTGCTGCATACGCTGGGCGCTCGGCTCACCGAACAGGCGGTAGTAGGGAACCAGGTAGCTCCAGCCCCAGGCCGCCTCGCTGGTCGGACCGACGTTGATGCCCGGCGCCAGGGCGACGCCAGCGGAGGACTGGGGCAAGGTGGTGCCGCCGGCGGCTGTGATGTAGGGGGAGGAGGCCGGCGAGTCGACGGCCAGCGACTTGTACTGCGGGTAGGCGTCGTAGGCGCCATAGTCGCCGGAGGCGGCGAACAGGCTCATACCCTCGGCGGCGCCCTGCTCGAACGCCTGGTTCAGCAGGGTGGCGTAGCCCTGGGTCTCAAACTGCTCGGCCAGCCCCCAGGAGGTGGACATGACCTGGGCCTTGCCCTGGGAGACCACGGTGTTGAACAGGTCGACGAAGCCGTTGTTGGTGTTGGGCGCGATGTAGGCGATCACGTTGGCGCCCGGTGCCATCGCTCCGGAGCGCTCCACGTCCAGGGAGCTCTCGCTGCCACCCTGGCCCTTGCCGGACGTGTTGGTGGGGGCGCCGTCGACCGACACCTGGGACAGGGTGCCGGTGCGGTTGATCCCGTAGTAGGACCAGAAGGCCTGGGCGTCGGCGCTAAGGAGCGGCGCCAGGGTGGCGATGGCGATGGTGACGCCCTGACCGGTCGTGCCTGAGGCCTGGAGCGAGGCGGCGTCGTAGGCGGTGGCGATCTGCTGCGGCGAATAGCCCTGGGGGGCGGAGCAGTCACTGGAGCAGGTCTGGGCGCCGGAGACGGCCGGCAGCTGGGACTGGTTCACGGTCATGGTGTGCAGGGCGTTGTAGGTCATGAGGCCGGACACACCCGAGACCATGGCCGCCAGATTGTAGGTCTGGCCCTGGTAGCTGTAGGCGGTGGGCAACGATGGGCTCTCCTGGTTGGCGAAGTAGGAGTGGCCGCCGAACTGGTAGGCGTTGATGGCCACGCTCAGGGCCTGCTCCACCTGTCCGACCGTGCCCACGGCCTCCAGCCGGTTTCCGAAGGTGGCGGTGACCGAGATGCCGTAGCTGGCCAGGTAGGCTTCCAGCGCCGCCACGGCGGCTGGGGGCTGGTCGTAGTCAGAGACGAACTGGCGGGGCGTCAGGAAGTCATGGAAGTAGGGGCTGCCCGGCGTCACCGTGTCCTGGATGAAGGTGGCCAGGGCGGGCAGCCTGGCTGGCGTCACGTAGTTGAACCCGATCAGCAGGTTGACCTGCTCACCGGCCGAGGCGGCGCCCAGGTTGGTGGAGTTGGAGAGGAGCCAGTGCGCGGTATTGCCGTGCAGGACGGCGCTGGCCGCGGGCTGGGCCCCCGCATGGGTGCCCGCCTGGCCCCCGGCCAAAACCGGCAGGCTCCAGCCGAGGCAAAACGCAACCGTCAGCAACCCAATCAGCCCGATCTGGTGAGGTCGATGGGACATGGATCGTCCTCCTTTCGAAGAGTGCAGTGGGCGGGATCTTTCTCCGCCCGGCCGGCTGCCTCCTGCCCGGGATAGGAGACCACCTGCCGGCACCGAACCCTGTTCATCCGATCATGCAAACGTTGCGGCGCACCGTGGGCATTCCGGCCGGCGTGGCGATCACGGTGGGGGCAGTGCTGGGGACCGGCGTGCTGGTCCTGCCTGCCCTCACCGCCGACCAGGCAGGCCCCGGCGCGCTGGTGGCCTGGGCGCTGATGGCCGGCATGTCCTTGGTCTTCGCCCTCACCTTCGGTCGCCTGGCGGTGGCGGTGCCGGATGCAGGCGGTGTCGCTGCCTACGTGCGAAGCGCCTTCGGCCCTGGCCTCGGTTTCGCCGCCGGCAATCTGATCATCGCCACCGTGCCGCTGGGCGGCCCGGTGGCGGCCATGATCGGGGCGGTCTACGCCGTCGACCTGTTCGGCCTGCCCCAGGCGCTGGCTCCCCTGATCGCCTTTATCCTGCTGTTCGCCTCCCTGGCCCTCAACTACCGGGGCATCACGCTGAGCGCCCGCACCCAGATGGTGGCCATCTTCTCCATCGGCCTGATCATCCTGGTGGCGGTGGCGGCCGCCCTGCCGCATGTGTCCCTGGCCCGGCTCCACCCCTTCTTGCCCCGGGGCTGGGCGCCGGTGGGCGTGGACGTGGTGCTCCTGTTCTGGGCCTTTGTGGGCTGGGAGATGACGGTGCACCTGGTCGAGGAGTTCACCGACCCGGCCCGGGACATGGTGCGGGTGATGGTGCTGTCGGTCTTGGTGGTGGACCTCGTCTACCTGGCCCTGGCCTGGGTCACGATCGGCACCGGTGCCTACCTGGGCCAGGGTCACACCGTGGCCCTGGCCGTGATGATGGCGATCGGCCTCGGCCACGGCGCCTTCTACGTGGCCGGCGCCCTGGCCATCCTGCTCAGCTTCGCCACCACCCATGCCTACCTGACCGGCTTCTCCCGTCTGGTCTACGCCCAGGCCCGGCGCGGTGAGATGCCAGCCTACCTGGCCGCCCTCCACCCCCGCCACGCCACGCCCTCCTGGGTGCTCATCACCCTGGGCGTGCTGTTCTTACTGTTCCTGGGGGCGATCGCTCTCTTCCGCCTGTCCCTGGCCACCTTGATCCTGCTCCCGGCCAGCGTCTTCGTCCTGCTCTACGCCCTGGCCATGGCCGCCGCCGTACGCCTTTTGGCTCGGTCCTGGGAGCGGGTCTTGGCCCTACTCGGTTGCCTGGCCACCCTGGCGGCGGTGCCCTTCACCGGCCCCGTGCTGCTCTACCCCCTGGCCGTCCTCGCCCTCTCGCTCCTCCTATACAGACGGCTTGCCGCCCCCACCGAGAAAGGAGATGCCTATGCACCCAGCACTCGCCCTGCGCCCTGACATCCCGGCCCTGGCCAGCCAGACCTACCTGAACTGGGGCACGCTCGGCGCCTCGCCCAACCGGGTGACCGACGCCTTCATCGCCGCCTACCGGGACTGGCAGGCTGCCGGCCCGGGCCGCCCCTCCGTCTACCTCGGTCAGCGGGAGATCCGAAACAGCCTGCGCACGGACCTGGCGGCCTTGATCGGAGCGAGACCGGAGGAGCTGGCCATCGTCAGGAACGTGACCGAGGCGATCGCCCTGATTGCCGTCTCCTTCCCCTTCGCCTCAGGCGACGTGGTGCTGGTCTCGGACCAGGAGCACCCGGCCAACCTGTTCATCTGGCGGGGTCTGGAGCAGGCCGGCCGCATCCGCCTCCGCCTCTTCGCGCCGGGCTCCACCGCCCAGGAGACGCTGGCGGCACTCGGCCAGGCCCTGGCCGAGGGGCCGGTCCGCCTTCTGGCCATAAGCCACGTTCTGGCCGGCAGCGGGCGGGTGCTGCCGGTTGGCGACATCTCGGCCCTGGCCCACCGGGCCGGCGCCGCGGTCCTGCTCGACGGCGCCCAGGCCCCCGGCGCCATCCCGGTCAATGTCGAGGAGACGGGTGCCGACTTCTACGCCCTGAACGGGCACAAGTGGATGCTGGCCCCGGTCGGCTCCGGTGCCCTGGTCATTCGCGGCGAGTGGCTGGCCCGCCTCCTGCCCATCCCGATGGGCGCCGGCTCGGCCAGCTCAGACGAAGACGGCCGCTTCACGCCGATCACCTTTTTGCCCACTGCCAGCCGCTATGAGACCGGCACCCACAACGGCTCGCTGGCTGCCGGCTTCCACGAGGCGGTGCGACTGCAGGCCGAACTGGGGCCGGTGGCACTCTACCAGCGCGCAGCCTCACTGCGCGACCGCTTCCTCATCGGCCTGGAGGGGATGGCCGGCGTGGCCGCCCTCAGCGGCGAGCACAATGGCACCATGGTGGCGATGCGCATTCCCGCCCTGGCTGTAGAGGACATCGTGGACCGGCTCTGGCAGCGGCACCGGTTGACCATCCGCATGGTGCACGAGCTTCGCCCCTTCGCCGTGCGCTTTTCCTTCGCCGCCATGAACAGTGAGGAGGAGGTCGACCTGGCGCTGGCGGCTGTGGCGGAGCTGGGTCGGGAGGCCGCTTCACCCTGATCAGGCGGATGTGGGAAGATGAAGCATCCCGAGAAGCATCGCCGAACCCGGAGAGGGAGGGAAGGGACCATGATTCGCGACGTGCTGACCATCCCCGGCCAGCGGTCCCTTCTGCGCTCCCGCTCGCTGAAGGTGCGGCCCGGTGACCCGGGTCTGGCCGCCTTGGTTCAGGACCTGATCGACACCTGGACCGACGCCCACGCCTACGGGCTCTCGGCGCCGCAGCTGGGCGTGCTGCAGCGGGTCTTCCTCTACCGCCAGGAGGACGGCACTCCGGCGGTGGTGGTGAACCCGAAGCTGATCGCGGTGCGCGGCGAGGAGAAGGGCTACGACGGCTGCCTCAGCATTCCCGGCATCTACGGCACCACCAGGCGGCCAGTCGATGTGGAGTTCACGGCCGAGGACGCCGAGGGTTCCCGCATCCGGCGGCGGCTCCGCGACTTCACTGCCCGCATCTTCCTGCACGAGCTGGACCACCTGGAGGGCGTGCTGTTCATCGACCGCCTGGACAGCCTGGACGACCTCTACACCCTGGGCGAGAGCGAAGAGGGCGAGCGGGAGGAGATTCCGCTCAGCGCTCAGGACCGCCGCTTCGTGGCCAGAGAGCAGCGGCCGCTGCCCACCTTCCTGACCGTATGAGCGCCCCGCCGCCTGGCGCCGGCCCGTCCAGCGCCGAGCCGCCTCTCGGTCAGGACGAGCTGACCCGGGCGGCAAGGCAGCTGGGCGTCGAGGCCGGCATGGTGCTCCTGGTCCACGCCTCGCTGCGCTTCTTCGGCCGCTGGCTGATCGGCGGCCCGGTCGCCTTGCTGCTGGCGCTGGAGGAGGCGATCGGCCCAGGGGGCACCCTGGTCATGCCCACCCACTCGGCCGACCTGAGCGACCCCCAGCCCTGGCAGCACCCGGCCGTGCCGGAGAGCTGGTGGCCAAGGATCCGGGAGGAACTGCCAGCCTTTCGCCCCGACCTCACGCCCACGTACGGCATGGGCCAGCTGGCGGAGTGCTTCCGGCGGCAGGAGGGGGCCGTGCGGAGCGACCATCCCCAGGTCTCCTTCGCCGCCCGGGGCCCCATGGCCGAGACCATCACCCGGCCCCACCCTCTCGCCGACGGGCTGGGCGACGGCTCACCGCTGGCCAGGCTCTATGACCTGGGCGGCTGGGTGCTCCTGATCGGCGTCGACCACAGCGTCAACACCTCCTTGCACCTGGCCGAGTACCGGGCGGAGTTTCCCGGCAAGCGCCGCCTCACCCAGGGCGCCCCCGTGTTGGTGGAGGGGGTGCGCCAGTGGGTCACCTTCCCCGACGTGGACATTGACTCAGACGACTTCGGAGAGCTGGGCCACGCCTTCGAGGCCAGCACGGACCTGGTCCGCCAGACCGAGATCGGCGCCTCTCTCTGGCGGCTGATGCCGCAGCGCCCGCTGGTCGACTTCGCCGCGGACTGGCTCCTCTCGCACCGCTGACCAGGCCCGACCCATCCGCTGGGCGGTTACCGGGTGAGAAGCAGCCGGATACGGCGCGCGCTGAGATGCGCAGCTGGTACTGACACGCTTGACTGGCGGTATATGACCATGGTTATATAATCATGGTCATGAGGGGGTGGATTGATGAAGGTGGCAGCCGGCGAGTTCAAGGTCCACTGCCTCAGGCTGATTGACCAGGTGCACCGCTCACACGAAGAGATCATCATCACCAAGCGCGGCGTCGTCCTGGCCAAGCTGGTAGCAGCAGGTGAGCCAGAGAAGCGGCCATTGTTCGGGGCCATGAAGGGTTCTGTGACCATGCTCGGTGACCTCGTTCAGCCGATCGATGAGGCCTGGCAGGCAGAGCAAGGTGAGTGAGTCTCCTGGTGTCTTGTTGGACACGCACACCTGGATCTGGCTGATGGTCGAAGATGCCCGGTTGCACCATGGTGCCCGTCGCAAGATCGAGGCCGCTGCCATCTCTGCCGCAGGCATACACATCTCGGCCATCTCGATCTGGGAGCTCGGCATGCTCAGAGCCAGGGGCCGGATCCGCCTCGACACCACGCCACTGGAGTGGGCGAGGAGGGCGCTCACTCAGCCCGGCGTCCGGTTGCTACCGCTCAGCCCAGAGATCGCCCTCTTGTCATCCGAACTGCCCGGCAATTTCCATGGCGATCCGGCCGACCGCATCCTGGTGGCGTCCAGTCTCCTCCATCATCTGGTGCTGGTCAGCGCCGACCACCTGATCCTCACCTACGGCGCGGCGCATCACGTTCGGGTTCTCCCGGCCTAGGCCGGATCGGCGTCAGCAAGTGCTACCGCCAGCCTATCGGAGCGGCTACCCGCAAGGTCTGCACGGTGAGCAACCCGGAGTCGGGACTTAACTGTCCCTCGGTGAATCTGTGCGCGCATGGGCTGAGCATACAAGGAGGCAGGCGCATGACCGAGCGGATCACGGTGTACGTGTCTCCCGACCTGCACCGTCGGCTCAAGATCATCGCCAGCTCCCGCGGCATGACGCTGTCCGGCTTCATGGTGCAGGCGGCCCAGCGCGCCCTGGAGACGCCTGACCGCTCTGCCGCCGCCCATCAGATGGACCTGGTGCGCCAGGTCGTCAGCCAGCGTGCAAGCCAGGAGGAGCTCAGCGCCATCCGCCGTCAGGGCCGGCGCTACTGAGACTCCCGCCTGGTCGTGAGTGGCGCACGGCCACAGCGTCAGGCCAGGGCCGTCAGCACTGCGCCCACGAGAACCAATGCCGCCGCCAGTCCCCGCCGCCAGCCGATCTGCTCCTTCTGGCGCCAGGCCCAGATCAGGGCGAGCGGGATTGCCAGCTGGCGGAGGGCCAGGGCCGGCGCCACTGGCATGATGCGGTAGGCGGCGAGCAAGAACAGGTAGCCGACCAGCGACAGGCCGGCGATCAGGCTGCCCGCCGCCGCCTGGTCGCGGACGAGAGCCCGCCGCCCCTGGCTCATGACCAGCGCCAGGCCCGTGACCATCGAGGCCACTGACATGTAGAGGATGGGTGGCGTAATCTGCACGCCCTGGGAATCGACCAGGGAGTAGGCGGCGATCACGGCACCCAGGGCCAGGGCGGGCCAGATGGCGCCGAGCCGCTCACCCCTCGCCACCAGCACCGAGCCGGCCGCCACCACCAGCACCCCCACCCACACGCCAAGGGGGGTGGCCACACCCAGCACCACCGCCACGACGAGCGGCATCACAGCCACGCCCAGGCCCCGCGCCAAGGGGTAGATGGCGGCGAGGTCGGCCAGCTGGTAGCCGCGGTTCAAGAGCACGTAGTAGGCGATGTGGATGATGGCGCTGGCCAGAAGGAAACTCCAGCCGCCCGCTCCCACCCGCTCGCCGAGCAGCAGGCCAAGCACCGTGCCGCCCAGTCCGGTCAGGAGCATGCCCTGGCCCAGTGCCCCCAGGCTGGGCCGAATCTTGAGGAGGCCGTTCCAGAGGACGTGCAGCCCGCTCGAAACCAGGACCAGCAGGATGCCGACCAGCGGCACGGCGGCTGCCTAGGCGCCCTGTGCTGGCAGGTAGGGCCCGGGCCGGTGGGCGCTGATCCTCCGGAGCGCCACCTGCTCGGCGGCCTGTTCGGTCGTGATCTGCTCTTCTTTGGCCACCCGGAACACCTCGCGCAGCCGCTCGTAGATGCGGGCCACGGCCGCCATGGCCCGGGACGGCTGGTAGCCGCCCGGCAAGAACTCATCCGCGATGTTGATCACGCCGCCGCCGTTCACCACGAAGTCGGGGGCGTACAGGATGCCCCGGGCCGCCAACAGCGCCGGCACCTCCGGCGTGGCGACCTGGTTATTGGCGGAGCCGGCGATCGCCCTAACCCGCAGGGTGCTCACCCGCTCGGCGGTCAGCACCTGGCCCAGGGCACAGGGGGAGAGCACGTCCCCCTCTTCCTGGAACAGGGCCTCGCCGTCCACCACCCGGGCGCCGTACAACTTGGCAGCCAGATCGGTGCGCTCCGGGTTGATGTCAGCGACCACCAACCTGGCCCCCTCGCCGGCCAACAGGCGGCAGAGCTCCAGTCCGACGTTGCCCACACCCTGGACCAGGATCTTCCGGCCCGTGACCGAGGCCTGGCCGGTGACCTCCATCAGCACGGCTCTCACTGCCATGTAGGTGCCATAGGCGGCCGCCTTGGACGGATCGCCGCTGGTCGCCTCCCGGCCCACGATGTAGGGACAGACCTCCGCCATCAGCTCCACATCCTGGGCGGTGATGCCGACGTCCTCGCCGGTGTAGACCCGCCCGCCCAGGGCGGTAATGAAGCGGCCCAGGGCGTGGAACAGCTCGGGCGATTTCTTCGGGTCACCGTAGATCACGCACTTGGAGCCGCCGAAGTTGAGACCGGAGACGGCGTTCTTGAGCGTCATGCCGTAGGAGAGGCGCAGGGCGTCCCACACGGCGTCCGCCTCCTGGTCGTAGTGCCAGAGCCGGGTGCCGCCGGTGGCCGGCCCGAGCGTGGTGTCGTGCACCGCCACGATCAGCTTCAGCCCGCTCGCCTGATCGTAGAAAAAGTTCAACTGCTCGTGTCCCTGTTCCGCCATGGCCTCGAAGATCTCCATGCCGACCCTCTTTCTGGGAGTTAGGAGCGGCTCGGGGGCCGTTCAGAGCCGAAACGGGTTGATGGGCCGTTCGCTGGTTCTGGTCACAACGCACTTCTCCTCCGTGTAGAGGTCGAGCGCACTCTGGCCCAGCTCGCGGCCGAAGCCGCTCGCCTTGTATCCGCCGAAGGGCAACCCCGGTCCGGCCGTGACCGGCGTGTTGACGCCGACCAGCCCGCACGCCAGCGCCTTCGCCACCCGGGCCGCCCGGGCGCCGTTCTCGGTCCACACCGTCGCCACCAGCCCGTAGTCCACCTGATTGGCCAGGCGGATGGCGTCCGCTTCGTCCGTGAAGGGGGCGGCCACCACCACCGGGCCGAAGATCTCTTCCTGGAACACCCGCATCTGGGGCGTGACGTCGGCCAGCACGGTGGGCGGGTAGAAAAAGCCCTCCTCTGGCACGCCCGGCTGGTTGAGCTGGCCACCCAGGACCAGCCTCGCCCCCTCGGCCACCCCGGTCTTGACGTAGCCGTGCACCCGCTGCCGCTGGCCCTCGGAAATGAGCGGGCCGATCTGGGTCTTGGCGTCCAGTGGATCGCCCAGGCGGAGGGTCGTGGCCTTGGCCACGAACAGCTCGAGGAACTCCTGGTAGACCCCTTGGTCGATCAGGAGCCGGCTCCTGGCGTCACAGGACTGGCCGGCGCTGTAGAAGATGGCGAACACCGAGCCGCTGGCCGCCGCTTCCAGGTCGGCATCGGCGAAGATGATCGAGGGCGACTTGCCGCCCAGTTCCAGGGACACCCGCTTCAGGCCAACTGCCGCCTCCCGCATCACATCCTTTCCTGTCTCGGTCGAGCCGGTGAAGGTCACCTTGGCCACTCGGGGGTGGCGGATCAGGGCGGTGCCCACCCGGTCGCCGGGGCCGGCCACTATGTTCACCACCCCGTCCGGAATCCCCGCCTCCTTCGCCATCTCGCCGAGCAGGACGGCGGTGGCCGGGGTCGCCGACGCCGGCTTCAGCACCACCGTGCAGCCGGCCGCCAGGGCTGGTGCCACCTTCCAGCCCGCCATCATGAACGGGTAGTTCCAGGGCACGATCTGGGCGCAGACCCCGACCGGCTCGCGGTAGGTGGCGGCCTGGCCGCGCCAGCCGGCCGGCACCGTGCTGCCGCTCAGCTTGTCCGCCCAGCCGGCGTAGTAGACCAGGTCGTCCACCACCTGGCCGATCTCGCCCCTGGCATCGGCCAGCACCTTGCCGGCCCCCACCGCCTCCACCTCCGCCAGTTCATCCAGGTGGCCGTCGATCACCTCGGCGTAGCGGAAGAGGAGCCGGGCGCGCTGCTGCGGCGGGACCTTCCGCCAGGGGCCCTGGAAGGCAGCCTCGGCCGCCAGGACCGCCTCATCCACCTGGCCGTCATCGGCGACCGCGCCGTGGGCCCAGACCTGTCCGGTGGCCGGATTGATGAGGTCACACGCCTCCCCGGCCGCGGCGGCCACCTCCTGGCCGTTGATCCAGAGCCCGTAGAAGGCGCGCTTCATGGCTGGCATCCGACTATCCCTCCCTGGCCAATAGCATGGATACGCCCTGCCCGACCCCGACGCAGAGCGTGGCCAGGCCCAGGCCAAAGCCCTCCCGCCGCATCTGGTGGAGCAGTGTCACCACCAGCCTCGCACCGCTCATGCCCAGCGGGTGGCCGATGGCGATGGCCCCGCCCTGGACGTTCACGACCGCGGGGTCGAGGCCGAGCTGGTCGATCACGACCAGGCTCTGCGAGGCGAAGGCCTCGTTCAGTTCGACCCGGTCGATGGCTTGGACGGTGAGGCCCAGCCGGCCAACGAGCTTCTGGGTGGCCGGCACCGGGCCCAGCCCCATCAGCCTGGGGTCGACGCCGCTGGCCTGTGCGCCCAGCACCCTGGCCACCGGGGTGAGCGAGAAGCGGGAGAGCGCCGCCTCGGAGGCGAGCAGCACGGCAGCCGCACCGTCGTTGATGCCGGAGGCGTTGCCAGCCGTGACGGTGCCGCCCGGGCGCACGATGGGGCGAAGCCTGGCCAGCCCCTCCAGGGTGCTGGCCGGCCTGGGGTGCTCGTCCCGCTCGAGCAGCCGCTCCTCCTTGCCAAAGAGGATCGGCACCGGCACCAGCTCGCCTTCGAACAGCCCGGCCCGGTCGGCCCGGGCCCACTTCTCCTGGGAGCTGAGGGCGAAGCGGTCCTGGCGCTCCCGGCTGACCTGGTAGGCCTCGGCCACGTTCTCCCCGGTCTCGGCCATCGATTCCAGCGGGAAGAGGGCGGCCAGGCGGGGGTTGGGGAAACGCCAGCCCAGGGTGGTGTCCCAGGCGGTGCGGTTGCCGCGCTCAAACGCCTCGGAGCCTTTGTCCAGGACCAGGGGGGCCCGGGTCATGTTCTCGGCGCCGCCCGCCACCACCACCTCCGCCTCGCCGCTCTGGATGATGGCGGCGCCGATGGCGATGGCACTCAGCCCGGAGGCGCAGAGCCGGTTCACCGTCATCCCGGGCACCGACTGCGGGTAGCCGGCCAGAAGCAGTGCCATCCGGGCCAGATTTCGGTTGTCCTCCCCGGCCTGGTTGGCACAGCCCAGAATCACCTCGCCGATCGCCTCGGGGTCGAGCGAGGGGTTTCTCCTAAGGAGCTGGGACAGCGCCAGGGCGGCCAGGTCGTCCACCCGCACCTGGGAGAGGGCGCCGCCCTGGCGGCCCACCGGCGTCCGCACCCCGTCCACCAAGAAGGCCTGTGTCATGGGGCCGACCCTCCATCCGCTCCGTACTGAAAGAAGCCCGCTCCCGCCCTCTGGCCGGTGTGGCCCGCCATCACCCGCCGGGAGAGGGCGGGGGCGGGCCGGTACATCTCCGCTCCGTACTCCCGGGCCAGCGCCAGGAGCAGCCGCTCCACCACGTCCAGGCCGATCAGGTCGGCCCAGGCTAAGGGGCCCCTCGGCTGGTTCATGCCCAGCACCATGGCCCGGTCGATGTCGTTGGCCTGGGCCTGGCCCTCACCCAAGAGGTGGGCCGCCTCATTGACCAGGCAGGCCAGGATGCGTCCTCGCACCAGGCCCGGTCCCTCCGCCACCTCCACCACCTCGCCCAGCGCCTCGGTCAGGCTCGCCCGCATCCGCTCCCGGGCCGCTCCTGAGAGGCCGGCGGGCAGGCTGATGTCGGTCGGCCCCTCCCCCTCAAGCGGCAGGAGGGAGCCGAAGGTGGCGACAGCCGCCGGCAGGCCGAGCTTTCTGCTGGCCCGGTACCCACCCTCCGACCAGGCGGTGAGGGCGACCTGGCGGCTGCCCTCGGCCAGGGCCTCTGGCAGGCGGGAGGGGTCGGTGACCAGGGTGAGAGGGCTCTCAGTGCGAGGGGAGGCGGCTCTCAGCGCCCTGGCCAGGGGGTCGTCACCCAGCACCAGCACCGCCTCACTCATAGCGGTAAAACCCCAGCTTGGACTTTCGGCCCAGCCGCCCCATATCCACCATCCGCCGCTGCAGGGGGTGGGGCCGGAGCCGGGGCTGGTCCATCAGCTGGCGGTAGACCGACTCGGAGACGGCCAGGTTGACGTCGATGCCGATCAGGTCCATCAGGCGAAAGGGGCCAAGCGGGAAGGCCATGCCCTCGACCAGGCGGTCCACCGCCTCCACCGTGGCCCCGCCCTCTCCGACCAGGCGAAGCGCCTCCAGGTAGATGGGGCGCGCCACCCGGTTGACGATGAAGCCGGGGCCGTCCGGGGCCGTGATGGGCTCCTTGCCGATGGCCCGCACAAAGGCGGCGGCGGCCGAGAGGGTCTCCTCGCTGGTCAGGGCACCCGGCACCACCTCGACCAGGGCCATGCGCTCGGCCGGGTTGAAGAAGTGCAGTCCAAGAAAGCGGTGCGGGTCCGGGGCGAAGCGGGAGAGGGCAGAGACTGAAAGGGACGACGTGTTGGTTCCGACCAGTCCCCCAAAGTCCCGGGGCAATCCGGCCAGCACCTCGCCTTTCACCGCCGGGTCCTCGGAGACGGCCTCGATCACCATCTCCGGCCCGCTGAGCGCGTCTACCCCGCTTCGCCAGGTGAGGCGGTCCAGCAGTTCGGGCTTGTCCCCGGCCCCGAGCCGGCCCCGGCTCAAGAGGCCGTCCAGGTAGCGCTCGATGCGCGCCTGGGCCCGCTCCCTGACCTCGGGGCGGTCCACCAGTTCAACTGCCAGGCCGGAAAGGAGGACGGCGATGGCAATGCCGCCACCCATGGTGCCAGCGCCGATCACCGCGATCCGCTGCACACTCACTTCCCGCTGAAACGGGGCGGCCGTTTGGCCAAGAACGCCGCCACCCCTTCCTGGTGGTCCTCGCTCTGGCCCGCCAGCTCCTGGGCGGCTGCCTCGTGGGCGAGGAGGTCGGTGAGGCTGGCCTCGTAGCCGCGGCGCACCGCCTGCTTGGTGAGGGCGAAGGCCGAGGTCGGCCCCTCGGCCAGGCGCTGGGCCCACGCACTCACCGTCTGGTCCAGCTCTTCCTCCGCCACCACCTGGTTGAGGATGCCCCAGCGCACCGCCTCCTCCGCCGCCATCGGGCGGGCGGTGTAGAACAGCTCCAGCGCCACGCCGGGCCCGCAGAAGCGGGGCAAAAGCTGGCTGAGGCCGGAGTCCGGCACCAGGCCGATCCGGCTGAAGGCGGCGATCAGCCGGGTCTTGGCGGTGCCGATCCGCAAGTCGGCGGCCAGGGCGATGGAGAAGCCTGCTCCAGCCGCCACGCCGCCCAGGCTGGCGATCACCGGCTTGCCCATCCGCAGCATGGTCTCGATGATCGGGTTGTAGCCCGTGACCAGACTTTGCCGCAGCGAGCGCCGGGGGTTGTCCTGATGGCTCTTCAGGTCCTCGCCGGCCGAAAAGGCCGCCCCCGCTCCCCGCACCACCACCGCCCGCACCAGGGCGTCCCGCTCCGCCTTCCTGAGTGCCTGCAGAAAGAGCGCCTTGGTCTCCTGGTCCAGGGCGTTCAGCACCTGCGGCCGGTTGAGGGTGATCCACTCCACCCTACCCTGGCGCTCGACCTCGACCTTCACTTTGGCGCCCCCTTGAACTTGGGCGGCCGCTTTTCCAAAAAGGCGGCCATGCCTTCCTTCTGATCCTCGGTCGAGAACAGGAGGTAGAAGTTCTTCCGTTCGAAGGCGTAGTCCAGACCGGACAGCGCCACCCGGCGCACCGACTCCTTGGCCAGCTGCACCGCCAACCTCGGCATGGCGGCGATCTCCTCGGCCAGCACCATGGCCTCCGCCTCGGCGGTCCCCATCGGCACCAGCCGCGCCACCAGGCCGATGCGATAGGCCTCGTCCGCGTCCACCATGCGCCCGGTCAGCACCATCTCCATCGCCCGCTGGGCGCCGACCAGCCGGGTCAGCATCTGGGTGCCGCCGGCACCGGGCATGACACCGATCTTGATCTCCGGCTGGCCGAAGCGGGCATCCTCAGAAGCCACGATCACGTCCGCCGCCATCGCCAGCTCCAGGCCGCCACCCAGGCAGAATCCGAAGACGGCTGCGATCACCGGCTTCTTGACCTGGCGGATCTGGTCCCACCGGGCCAGGTGGTCGAGTTCCATCAGCTCTGCCGGTGAGGCCTTGGCCATCTGGGAGATGTCGGCTCCGGCGGCGAAGGCGCGGCCCGTGCCGGTGATCACCATCGCCGCCACCTCCGGGTCGCGGTCGGCCTCGCCCATCCGATCGGCCAGCTCGCCCATCACCTGGCTGTCGAGGGCATTCAGCACCTCCGGCCGGTTGAGGCGGAGCACCACCACCGCACCACGCCGCTCCACCAGCACGCTCGCCATCTGGAGACCTCCTCTTCTGATCTCGTCCTACCGCTCGTCAACGAGGCGCCTGGCCTTGCCGTCGGAGCGCGGGAGGCTGCCGGGCGGCTTCACCGCCACGTCCATGCGCACGCCGAAGTTGTCATGGAGGGCCCGGCTGAGGCGGCGGGCCGCCCTCTCGCCGTCGGCGCCCGCCAGGGCCTCCACCTCCACCAGAAGCTCCGGCAACGGCCCCTTCTGGCTGAGCCGCAACAGGTAGACCGGTGCCAGCTCCCCGTCGGCCAGGACCAGACGCTCGATCTCGGATGGGAAGATGTTGACGCCGCGCAGCACGAACATGTCGTCGACCCGGCCCTTGATCCGGCTCATCCGCACCGTGGTCCGCCCGCAGCGGCAGGGCGTGTGGTCCAAGGAGGCAACGTCGCCGCTCCGGTAGCGCAGCACCGGTGAGATCTGGCGGGTGAGGGTGGTGAACACCAGCTCGCCGGGGACGCCGTCCGGTAGCGGAGCGAGGGTCTCGGGGTCGATCACCTCGACCAGGAAGTGGTCCTCGTGCACATGCAGGCCGTCCTTGGCCTCCCGGCACTCCGCCGCCACGCCGGGCCCGATCACCTCGGACAGACCGTAGATGTCCAAGGCGTCGATGGCGAAGGCCTCCTCGATGGCCCGCCGCATCTCCTCGGTCCAGGGCTCGGCGCCCAGGATCGCCCAGCTCAGGCCCATCTGGCGGGGGTCCTTGCCCTCGGCCCGGAAGTGCTCGGCGATGTTGAGGGCATAGGACGGTGTGGCCGCCAGGCCGTCCGGGCGGAGGTCCTCAATCAGGAGGCACTGGCGCTGGGTCTGGCCGCCGGAGGCCGGCATCACGGTCAGTCCCAGCCGCTCGGCGCCGGCGTGGAGGCCGAGCCCGCCGGTGAAAAGGCCGTAGCCATACGCGTTGTGCAGCATCTGCCCCGGCCTTGCCCCCGCCAAGGTGAGGCAGCGGGCCACCACCTCCGCCCACAGCGTGAGGTCGGATGGCGAGTAGCCGACCAGGGTCGGCTTGCCGCGGGTGCCGGAGGAGCCCTGAATGCGGGCCACCTGATCCCGGGCGGCGCCGAACAGCCCCAGCGGGTAGGCCTCCCTGAGGTCGGCCTTGGTCATGAAGGGCAGGCGCTCTACCTCTTCCAGGTCGGCCAGGGGCCTCCTCGCCACGCCTTGGCTGGCCAGCCGCTCGGCGATGGCCGGCGGGCTCTCACTAAGGCGGGAGAGCTGGCGGTTCAGGCGCTCCAGCTGCAGGGCGGAGAGCTCACTACGGCGGAGGGTTTCCTCCGGGGACGCCAAGCCTTCACCCCCTCTTTGCGATAGGGCCGCCGGAGTTTCCGGCGGCCCTGGGCTCGTCAGCGGATGGACAGGCTGCGGCGGGCCAGCTCCTCATCGGTAAGCGGCCGCTTGGCATCGCCGGGGTGGTCCTCGAGCAGGTCGGCCTTGCTCACCACGAAGCTCTGGCGGCTGTAGTCGGAGGGGGTGAGGGTCGGGGTGAGGACGATGGCGTCGACCGGACAGGCCGCCTCGCACTCGCCGCAGAAGATGCAGCGGTAGAGGTCGATCTCGTAGCGGGAGGCGTAGCGCTCGCCGGGGCTCACCGGGTTGGCCGGGTCGTTCTCGGCTGCCTCCACGATGATGGCGTCAGCCGGGCAGGCGGCGGCGCAGAGCGAGCAGCCGATGCAGCGTTCCAGGCCGTTCTCGTGCCGCCGGAGGCGGTGGCGGCCCCGAAAGCGGCGGGGCATGGCGCGGCGCTGTTCCGGATACTGCACCGTGATCGACTTGGAGAAAAACAGCCGAAAGGTGGTGGCCATCCCCTTGAGCAGGGCGCCGAGGCCTTTTAGCAATCCGCTCGCCTCCAGACGCTTCGATTGCGCGCCGACGGAACCTGAGCGTCCCCCATTGTATCAGAAGACGGCCGGGGCCCTGGCACTACCAGCGCACCTTGGTGGGGTCGAGCAGCTCCCGCCCAAGGCCCTTCGCCCGCCAGGCGAAGAGCGGCTTCCGGAGCCGGGCCGTGGCCAGCCACAGCCAGCTGGTCCAAGTGGTGCGACACCACTGGTCCGGGCTCTTGTCCTGGGGATAGGCGGGGGCCAGGAAGCGGAGCGGACCGTAGCGGGGGTGGCGGAGGATGGCCGAGCTGGGATGCCAGCGGCCAGCCTGGTTGAGCGTGAACCACTCCACGCCCGGCACCCGCACCTGCACCGCCGTCCCTCCTCCCACGCCCCCGACCGGTGGCACACTTCCTCGCCCGGGCCCATCGACTCCTGCCTAGAGGCCGGCCGTGTGCTAGCATGGGGGGGATTTACGGCCTAGCGAGTCACCATCTTGGGGAGGACTTCGATGAATCCGAAGCTGGCTCCGGTCATGGCCCAGATCGAACAGGTGATCGTCGGCAAGTCGGCGGTGGTGGAGCTGTTCCTGGTCGCCCTCCTCTCCGAGGGCCACGTCCTCTTGGAGGACGTGCCCGGCACCGGCAAGACGATGCTGGCCAAGGCCCTGGCCAGGTCCCTGGCGCTGCCCTTCCGCCGGCTGCAGTTCACGCCCGACCTCCTGCCGGCGGACGTCACCGGCAGCTCGGTCTTCAACCGCCAGACCAACGCCTTCGAGTTCCGGCCCGGGCCCATCTTCGCCCAGATCCTCCTGGCCGACGAGATCAACCGCGCCTCGCCGCGCACCCAGTCCTCGCTCCTGGAGGCGATGGCCGAGGGCCAGGTCTCAGCCGACGGCACCACCTACCCCCTGGCCCGGCCGTTCGTGGTGATCGCCACCGAGAACCCAGTGGAGATGGAGGGCACCTTCCCGCTGCCGGAGGCCCAGCTCGACCGCTTTCTGCTCCGGCTGGAGATCGGCTACCCCGACCAGGCCGGCGAGGTGGAGGTGCTGCGCCGCCACGGTCAGGAGGAGCCGCTCGACAAGGTGAGCGCCGTGCTGGACCAGGAGGGTCTGGCGGCCCTGATCCAGGAGGCGCGCCAGGTGCGGGCCTCCGACGACGTCATGGCCTACGTGGTGGAGATCGCCCGTGAGACCAGGGCGCACCGCGACGTGCGGCTGGGGGTGAGCCCGCGCGGCTCCCTGAGCCTGCTCAGGGCGGCCAGGAGCCACGCCTTTCTGGACGGCCGCGACTACGTCTTGCCGGACGACGTGAAGGCGATGGCCACCGCCGCCCTGGCCCACCGGCTGATCCTCTCCCCGGAGGCCATGGTGCGGGGCATCTCGGCAGCGGCGGTCCTGCAGGACGTCCTGACCCAGGTGACGGCACCGGTCGAACAGGTCAGCTAGCCTTGGCCAACGCCCACCGCGCCGCCATCTCGGGCATCGCCCTCCTGGTGCTCCTGTCACTGTTCCTGCGCCTGCCCCTGGCGGCAGCCGGCGCCTTTTTGATGCTCCTGGTCGGGCTCCTCGCCGCCTACTACCAGCGGGCGGGGCTTAGGGGCGTGGCGCTTCGGGTGGGCGTGGTGCCGAGGGCCGTCTTCCCCGACGAGCCCGCCGAGCTCTCCATCACCATCGGCAACCCGAAGCGGGTGCCCTTGCCCTTCTTGATGCTCGAGCAGGAGTGGCCGACCGCCGTGGTGCCTGTGGGCCGGCCTGATCTGCTCCTGACCAGCTCCAAGCCAAACCGCAGCCTGCTCCAGCTCTTCACCCACCTGGGCGGGCGCCAGCAGCTGAGCCGGCGCTACACGGTGGAGACCGGCCGCCGCGGCCGCCACGTCTTCGGGCCCCAGCTGCTCCGCCTGTACGACCCGGTCGGTCTGCTCTCCAGCGAGCATGTCTACGAGCGGCCCAGGGACCTCGCCTCCTACGTGGTCTACCCCAAGCTCCGCCCGGTGCGCTCCCTGCCCGCCGTGCTTAGGGCCGGCGGCGAGTGGCGGGCGCCCTCCTTGCTGGAGGACCCCACCCTCCTGCGCGCGCTCCGCCAGTGGCAGGCCGGCGACGCCATGAAGCAGATCGACTGGCGCGCCTCGGCCCGCACCGACGACACCTTGTACGTGCGCCAGCCGGAGTCGGTCAGCCGGCTCGAGGTCTACCTCGGCCTGAACATGCAGAGCAGCCGGGAGACCTGGGGCGGCATCCGCCAGGACTACATCGAGGAGGCGGTCTCGATGACCGCCTCCCTGGCCTGGGATCTCCTTCTGGCCAAGCACCCGGTCGGCGTCTACGCCAACGGCGTCCTGGAGGGCGAGGCCACCCGCTCCCTGGGCGTGGTGCTCCGCCCCGCCGCCCACTCCCGCCAGCTCCAGGAGATCCTGGTGGCACTGGGCGAGGTGCAGCAGGCGGCCGCCTACCTCGACCTCGGCCGGCTGCTTTTGGCCGACGCCGGGCGGGCCATGTCCGGCTCGGTGTTCGTGGTCATCACCGCCTTCATCTCGCCGGCGCTCACCCCGGTCCTGCTCCAGCTCGGCCGCCGTGGCCACCGGGTGGTGGTCGTCCACTTTGAGCCCGAGGCGGAGGGGGACGGCGCCGTGCCGCCGGGCGTGGTCTCGCTCACCCCGGCCCAGGTGTGGGCCTCGTGAAGCGCCAGGCTCTGATCCTGGTGCTGGTGCTCCGCACCGCCGTCGAGGCGGCGGCCCTGACGCCCTGGGCGGCCGTTTTCACCGGCGCCCTGCTGCCGCTGTGGCTGTTGTGGGCAGCGGGCCTCGCCCTTCTGGCACCGGGGCTGATCATCCGGCGCACCCCGCTGCAGGCCCGCCTGATCAGCCTGGTGCTGGGCGGCGGCATCGGCCTGGTGCTGGGTCTTTTTGGCGCAGCCGGCCTGGTCACGGCCACCGCGCCCACCATCGTCTTCATGGCCCTGGGCTGGCGCTCCGCCACTACCGCCGCCTACCCGGATGACCCCCAGCAGATCCAGGGCGCCTTCACCGCCTCCATCTGGATCTTCTTCCTGGGCTTCGTGGTCTCGCTGCTGCACCAGCCGCCCTCACCGCTCAGCCTGGCGCCGGCCGCCCTGGTCATCGCCGTGGCCGGTGCCGCCAGCCTGATCCTGGCCCGGGACCGCGAACTGGCCGAGCGCACGCACCTCACTGCCGGCCGCTTCGGCCTGAGCGCCCTGGCCAGCTTCGGGCTGCTCACCGTGGCGGCTTTGACCGTGCTCTCCCTGATCCTGTCCCTGGTCGCCTCCCCGGCCACCATCTTCGGGCTCCTGCAGCCGGTCGCCGCCTGGCTGATCGGCCTCTTCTACAGCCTCACCTCCGGCTTTGCCATCCCGGTGCTGGGCGCGCTGTTCGCCTTTGCGCTGCGCACCTTCCACATCAACGGCCAGTACAAGCCGCACTACCAGCCGCCGTCCAACCTGAACAGCAAGCTGCACCGCACCTTCCTGGTCAGCCAGCTGGGGCAGCGGGTGGAGGCGGCGGTGGTGGTGGTCCTGCTCATCCTGATCGTGGCCGCCTTCGTCTTCCTGCTCCGCCACCTGGCCGGGCGCAGCGAGTCCAAAGAGCGGGGCGAGGCCGAGGAGCGGGGCGTCTTCCAGATGGAGGAGGAGGGGCTGGAGGCGGCCGGCAAGGGGCCTGCCTATCCGTACAGCCCGGCCACCAGCCGGCTCCGCCGCTCGGTGCAGAGCCTGATCCGGGAGCTGGGCGGCAAGAAGCTGGGGCCGAAGGCCTCAGAGACGGTGCGGGAGTGGACGCTCGCCCATCGCGGCCTGCCCGAGGTTGATCAGCTGGTCGCCAACTACGAGGCCCACCGCTACGGCCAGCTGGCCGACCCCGCCGACGCCGAGGGCCTGGTGGCGCGGGCCAGGCGCCACCTCCAGCAGCGGCGGCGGGCTATGCCCAGTTCCGATCCGGAAGTGGGGACTGCGGCTCAGGAGCCCCGGGCCGACAAGTAGGCCTCCGCTTCCAACGCCGCCTTGCAGCCCTCGCCGGCGGCGGTCACAGCCTGCTGGTACTGGCGGTCGTGCACGTCGCCGGCCACGAACAGCCCGGGCGTCGGCGTCACCACGTCCGCTGTGTCGACATAGCCCTCGCCGTCCAGAGGCACCAGGCCCGGCTGGATGAAGTCGGTGTTCGGAATGTGGCCGATGGCGTAGAACAGGCCACGGGTCTCATGCTGCCGCCTCGCGCCGGTCTTGGTGTCCTCCAGCGTCACCGCCGAGACGGCGTCGCCTTCGGCCGCGATGGCGACCACCTGGCTGTTCCAGTGCACCGTCACCTTGGGGTGGGCCAAGAGGCGGTCGGCCATGATCTTGGAGGCCCTCAGGCTGTCCCGGCGGTGCACCAGGTGCACCTCGGAGGCGAAGCGGGTCAGGAACAAGGCCTCCTCCATCGCCGAGTCGCCGCCGCCCACCACCGTCACCGGCACGCCCCGGAAGAAGGCACCGTCGCAGGTGGCGCAGGTGGAAAGGCCGTGCCCGGTCAGCTCGCGCTCCCGCGGGAGGCCGAGCATGCGGGCACGGGCACCCGAGGCCAGAATCACCGTCTCGGCCCGCAGCAGCTCGCGGCCCTGCACCTCGACCTCAAAGTGGCCGTCCACCGCCCGCAGCGACTTCACCTCGCCGTACTCGAAGCGGGCGCCGAAGCGCTCGGCCTGAGCCTTCATCCGGCTCATCAGCTCGAAGCCGTCGATGCCCTCCACGAAGCCGGGGTAGTTCTCGATCACCGAGGTGGTGGTGAGCTGGCCGCCCGGCTCCATCCCCTCGAAGATCACCGGCTTGAGGTCGGCGCGGGCGGTGTAGACGGCGGCCGTCGACCCGGCGCAGCCGGAGCCGATGATGATCACGTGTTCCGTGTGCATGGTGTGGTCCTCCATTCCCAGTTGGGCGCCCCGCTAGCGTAGTCCGGGTAGCTTCTTCCTGCAAGGGCCGGCGGCTCTGGGCCAGGCGCTGTACGTGGCCGGCCAGGGGGCTGGCGCCATGCGTCTTCCTCTGGTAGGAGCCTCTATCGCATCACCGGTCGACGCTTGCCAGCGACGCGCTGGCCGGAAGCCCTCCTTGCTTGACT
>JAJZLH010000064.1 GCA_021803575.1 Bacillota bacterium
GCCGTGGAACGCCTCGCCCGCTTCGCCGTGGAGATGATCGGGGCGTGGCGGGAGCGGGACCTCGCCCGCTACGGCGTCCACTTCGACCGCTTCTTCAGCGAGGCGAAGGACCTTAGGGCGGCCGGGCGGGTGGAGGCGGCCCTGGCCGAGCTGGAGCGGCAGGGCGTGCTCTATGAGCAGGACGGTGCCCGCTTCATGCGCACCACCCTTGAGGGCGATGACAAGGACCGGGTGGTGGTCAGGAAGGACGGCACCGCCACCTACTTCGCCGCCGACGTGGCCTACCACTGGGACAAGTACCAGCGCGGCTTTGGCCGCCTGATCGACGTGCTGGGCCCGGACCACCACGGCTATCTGGCCCGGATGCGGGCGGCGGTGGCCGCCTCGGGACAGCCGGCCGAGAGCTTCGAGGTGGTGCTGGTGCAGTGGATCCGCCTCCTCCGGGACGGCGAGTTGGTGGCGATGAGCAAGCGGGGCGGCGACTTCGTGCCGCTCTCTGAGTTCCTGGACGAGGTGGGGAAGGACGCCGCCCGCTTCACCTTCCTGCTCCGCTCGCCCGACTCGCCGCTGGACTTCGACCTGGCTCTGGCCGTCCGGGAGTCCAGCGAGAACCCGGTCTATTACGTGCAATACGCCCACGCCCGGATCGCCTCACTGCTCCGCCAGGTCGAGGCAGAGGGTGAGGGCGACCTCACATTGCTCGCTGAGCCGGAGGAGCTGGCCCTGGCCCGGCGCATCCTGGCCCTGCCCGAGGAGCTCCAGCAGGCGGCCCAGGCCAGAGCCCCCCACCACGTCGCCCACTACGCTCTGACCCTGGCCCAGGAGTTCCACGCCTTCTACAGCCGCCACCGCATCCTCGGCGTGCCGCAGCCCCTTTCCCAGGCCCGCCGCCGCCTGGCTGCCGCCGTGGGCTCGGTGCTGAAGGAGTCGCTCGGCCTGCTCGGCGTCGGCGCGCCAGAGCGCATGTGACGGCTTGGCTATGAAATCTAAAGTGGTACACTGAAACTCCAAACTGCCGAACTGGGAGGTGCCCTGGTGAGCGAGGGAATCGACTGGCTCGACTCCTTGGAGGCAGGCCGCAAGGCGGCCCGTGACAGCCAGAAACTGCTCCTGGTGGACATGCTGAAGAACCCTGGCTGAGGCGGCTGCGCCAAGATGGATGCGGCTACGTATCCCGTTAAAGAGGTCCAGGACTCGATTCGAAAGTACGCGGTGGCGGTGCACATCAACACCGCTGAGCCAGACGAGCTGGCGAAGGCGGCGATGCGCGAGCTGCGCTTGGTCTGGACGCCGCTCCTGGTCTGGTTCGACCACCACGGCGTGGAGTTGAGACGCTCCGCCGGATATCTCTCGCCTTCCAGCTTTCAGGCCGAGATGGCCCTGGCCGATGCCCAGGCCAAGCTCTTCCATGCCGAGTTTGAGGCGGCAGAGCAGGGCTTCCTGGATGTGGTGAAGCAGTGGCCGGCCCTGATCCAGGCGGCCGAGGGCCAGTTCTGGGCAGGGGTGGCGGCGCTCCGGGCCGGAAACCGCGGCCGCTTCTTGACCCGCTGGCGGACCCTGAAGCAGATCTACGGCGACACCATCTGGTGGGAGAAGGCGAGCTTCGCCCAGGTGTAGGGGCGAGGAGCCGAAACACGGACCAAGCCGTGGCCGCACGCCTAAAGGGTGCGGTCACGGCCGTCTTCGCGTGCGGCTGGATTAGGGTGGATGAGTCCTGACCGCCCGCTTGGCGGATCCGTTTCAGGCGGTGACCACGATCGTTGCTGTTTCGATTATTTCGGATAATGCGTATACTGGACATGCCAGGCAAGGAGGTTAGCTACTGTGGGAGCAGTGACAAGCGTGACCGTGAGGGGACCTGTCACCGCCAAGCCGGAAGAGGCGGGTGGCATCAAGGAGCTGTTCAAGGTACTCGAGCGGAAGAGGACGCCAAGAGGGCGATTTCTCGTGCTAGGCAGCGAGCAGCAGAAGACGGAGATCCCTCCCTCTGTGTTTCAGGTGATGACCCAGGTGGCGCAAGCCATGGCCAGAGGACAGTCGGTGGCGATCATTGCCTATGAGCAACAGCTGTCCACGCAACAGGCGGCCGAGATCTTGGGAGTGTCGCGTCCCTATCTCATCGGTCTCCTGGAAGCGGGCGTGATTCCGTTTCACAAAGTCGGAACGCACCGGCGGCTGAGGATGGACGATGTCCTCGCCTACAAGAGCAGCCGGGACGGGCAGCGCCACCAGACCCTGAGGGAGTTGAGACGGGTTTCTCGGAATCTGGGGCTCTACGACGACCACGGGCCGGTCACCGCGGGCACAGGGTCCCCGCGGGCCCCATCCTGAATCAGGCGTGACCGGCGAGGACATCAGCCACCCGCGGTGTTGCCTTGAACCTCTTGCTGATGCTCCGCCAGATGATCCTGGAGCGCGTGCGTACCCTTGAGGGCGCCCCGCATCTTTAGCCAGTTCCAGCTCGGGTCGGCCACTGCTTCCAACACGACACGGCCCTGATCAAGATACACGTCGACCAATCCGCCCGCCTCCAGACCGACCTGACGGCGGATGGACATGGGAAGGATCAGCTGGCCCTTTCTCGAGACCATGATGCGCGCCATGACGGCTCCCTCCTGACTTCAGGTACTAAGCGACGGGCGGAGAATGCAACCGGCCCGACCGGCGCCCAGCCGACGCACCTGGTTTTGGCCCTCTGCCACTGGCACTGGGCAGGATACGCACCGGGGCAGGGACCACCCACGACCGGCCGATCTTGCGAGCACCGAGCAGGCGGCCCTGGGCGGCCAGGAGACGGAGGCGAGCGGAACTGAGACCGGCCTCCTGGGCAGCCTCGGTCAGGGAGATGAGGTGGCTCGTCCGGGCGGGAGGGCGCTGGGCTGTTCCGCCCACACTGGCCAGAAGATGTGCCCAGAGACGGACGGTGCCGGCATCTGGATGATAGCCAAGCACTTGGGCCAGGGATCTGGCGGCCTGCCCGGAAGGTGCGGCCAGCACCCTGGCGGCGAGCTCTCGCCAGTCCTGGAGGTGGCCTCTGGCCAGGACATCTTCCACCGCCCAGACGCTGTCCGGATTGGCCGTGTCGGCGAGATGGCGGTGTTTCATCAGGAGCCACCCTCTCCCTTACCCGGAGACATGATCACCATGAAGAGCCGCTCGGCCAGGCGCTGGCAATAGCGCTCGACGTAGGGCCAGTTCTGCCACGGCGGGACGAGATCCCGCCAGCCCTCTAGGTCGAGGTCAGCGGGCAGATCGTTGGGGCCCGGCTGGGCGAGCTGCCGGCAGAGCTGCTGGGAGGTGGAATCTGAATCTTCGGGCTGTGGATAGAGGCGGTCAAATGAGGCCATCGCCGCTTCGAACCCTAGGCCGATCTTGTCGGCAAGCGCACAGAAGTCAATGTGGTCGCGCAGGGCGTTCCGGGCCACGATCAGGTAGCCCTTGATGCGAAGCATCTCGGCCAAGGTGGGGAGGCGGATGCCCTCGATTTCTTCGGTCTCGAGGGGCTCGGAGCGCACCAACTGCCGGATGCCGACGTCCACACCGTTCAGTTGTCCCAGAATCAGGACGGGTGGCCTGAGGCGGGAGGTGGTCCAGCCGCCGAGCCCTTCCAGCGTGGCCAGCACCTCTGGAAAGGTCTCCCTGAGGTTGGCCAAGACCGAGCCGGCATCGCTGGATGCCCGGTGGTGGGCGTGGATGGCGGCGGCCGTACCGCCCACCAGGACGCACTCCGGAAAGTGCGACTGGATGAGCCGCTCCACCTCTAGAATCCTGGCCCAGTCCGTCGTAGGCATGTCCAGCCTCCTGGTGTCACCGAGTTTAATATTGCGGTATCGCAATAGATTGGCAAGGGGCGGAGCTGCCCCCAGGGGGGCATCAGCAACCGGGCTGAGGCCCCAGTCAGGTCCGTAGCGTGCGACCGGCAAGTCGTGCTCGGGTCGTGCGATTTGACGACTGCCTCGGCCTGTGCTAGAAATGATCAGTCTTGAGCCCAGGTGGCGAGAGGAGGAACGCCGGTGCGGAACATCATGTTCGTCAGTGCGGATGGCACAGGGCGTTCGCGCGCGGCTCGCGCCATCTCAACGGTGAATAGGCGGCAAACCTGACCTAGCGACACGCTGAAGATAGCGGCCGGGGGCGGTGCCCCCGGCCGCTTTGTCGTGTCAGGTCGGAGCGATGGAAGGAGCTTGGAGCGAGATGGCGTTGTCCCA
>JAJZLH010000036.1 GCA_021803575.1 Bacillota bacterium
AGGGCATCGCCGAGCGCCGCCCGGTTCAGCGTGATCTGCTCATAGCTGGTGGTGTCCATGAAGGTGTAGGCGTCACCGTCCTGATAGAGGAAGTTCACTTCCTTGCCCTCCAGCTGGGCCCGGGTCACCTTTTCGCCGGCGTTGAAGGTGCGCTCGACGGTGGCGCCCGTCCGCACATTGCGCATCTTGACCCGTACAAAGGCGGAGCCCTTGCCCGGCTTGACGTGCTGGAACTCGACGATGGTGTAGAGCACGCCGTCGATGGCGATGGTGAGCCCGTTCCGGAAGTCGTTGCTCGAAATCACTAGCTCGGTCCTCCTCAGACGATCTGCAAGTCAGTGGCGAGATGCGACAAGAGCTCGGCCCCGCCCTCGGTAATGATACCCGTTTGCTCGATGCGCACGCCGCCGTATCCCTCGATGTAGATGCCCGGCTCGAAGGTCACCACCATGCCGGCGGCCAGGATGTCCTCGCTCCTGGCCCCCAGCGACGGTGCCTCGTGCACCTCCAGGCCCACTCCGTGCCCGGTGCCGTGCACAAACCGATCGGCCCATCCGGCCTCGGCGATCACGGCCAGGGCGGCCTCGTGCACCGTGCGGGCGCTCACGCCGTCCTTTGCCACCCTGATGGCGGCCTCCATCGCCGCCTTCACCACCTGGTAGATCTGCCGGCCCCTTGGGTCCAGCCTCCCCACCGCCAGGGTGCGGGTCGCATCCGATGTATAGCCCTGCCAGGTCGCCCCCCAGTCCACCGTGACCAGATCTCCCGGCTCAAGGCGTCGGCCGCTGGGCTGACCGTGCGGCAGGGCGCTATGGGGCCCGGAAACGACGATGGTGTCGAAGCCGAGCCCGGCTCCTGCCCCTCGCATCCGAGCCTCCAGGTCGAGCGCCAGCTCGATCTCGCTGATGCCTGGCGCCACGGCCGGCAGGAGGGCGGAAAACGCCTGGTCGGCCACCTGGAAGGCCCTCCTGATCGCCTGGAGTTCCTCCGCGTCCTTGACCATGCGCAGCTTGGCCACCACGCCCTCTGTCTCCAGCCAGGCGAGTCCGGGCAGGGTCTTCTTGAGGCGCGCCATCTCGGCCACCGTCAGGTGGTCCGCCTCCACCGCCAAGGGCCCGTGTACGCCGGCCAGCCGCTCAGCCAGCCAGGTTGCGAGCGGCCCGCGGTGGGTGACCACCTGCACACCCTCCCGGCACTCCGCGGCGGCCTGAATGGTGTAGCGGCCGTCCGTCACCAGTTCTGCAGTGCCGTCCAAGAGGAGCACGGCGCCCGAGGAGCCGCTGAAGCCGGTCAGCCAGCGGCGGTTGGCGCCGTCGCTGATCAACGCCGCCTCGGCTCCCAGCTGGCGAAAGGCGCCTTCGGCCCGCTTGAGCCGGCCGCTCACCGCCCCTCCTCGCCGACCAGGCGGGTGAGGGCGAGCAGGGCCAGCCGGTAGCCCTGGCCGCCCAGGCCGCTGATCACGCCCTGGGCTGCACTGCCGGTGATGGCCGGATGGCGGAAGGGCTCCCTGGCCCCCACATTGCTGAGATGCACCTCGATGGTCGGCCTGGCGAAGATCTCGATGGCGTCGCGCAGCGCCACCGAGGTGTGGGAGAGGCCGCCCGGATTGATGATCAGGGCGTCGAAGCGGCCCTCTCCCTCATGGAGGAGCCGGATCAGCTCGGCCTCCGAGTCGGACTGGTGCACGGTGAGCCGGGCGCCGAGGGCCCTGGCCTCGGCCTGGAGCCGCTCCAGGATCTCGCTCCAGCTCTCCTGGCCGTAGATGTCGGCGGGCCGCCGCTCCAGCTGGCCGAGATTGGGGCCGTTCAGCACCAGCACCTGGAGTACCCGCTCCGCCCCCCTCCCGCTCACCGCGCCTGCTCCGTCTGGTAGAGCGGGTAGGCGCGGGCGATCTCACGGGTGGCCTGGGCCGCCGTAGCCAGCACCTCGGGGTCGTGCGGGCTGGTCAAGACCTGGTCGATCAGGCCGGCGATCTCCCGGATCGCCTCCTCGGTGATGCCGCGGCTGGTCAGGGCAGGGGTCCCCATCCGGATGCCGCTGGCCTGGCGAGGCGGCAGGGGGTCATTGGGGATGGCGTTCTTGTTGACGGTGATCGCCGCCATGCCCAGAGCCCGCTCGGCCTCGGCACCGGTCAGGCCGCGGCCCAGGAGCTTGACGATCAGCATATGGTTCTCGCTGCCGCCGCCCACCAGCTGCCATCCGGCCGCCACCAGACTCTCGGCCAGACAGCGGGCGTTTTGGACCACCTGCGCCTGGTAGCGGGCGAACGGCTCCTGGCTGGCTTCCAGAAATGCCACCGCCTTGGCGGCGATGACGTGCATGAGGGGGCCGCCCTGGATGCCGGGGAAGACCGCCTTGTCGATCGCCGGGCCGAACTGGGCGTCGGCCAGGATGAAGCCGCCCCTCGGTCCGCGCAGCGTCTTGTGGGTGGTGGAGGTCACCACCTGGGCGACGCCGACCGGCGAGGGGTGGAGGCCGGTCGCGACCAGACCGGCGATGTGCGCCATGTCGACCATCAGGAGTGCGCCCACCTCGTCGGCCACCCGGCGCAGCGCCACGAAGTCGAACTGCAGGGGGTAGGCGGAGGCGCCGGCCACGATCAGTTTCGGCCGCTCGGCCCTGGCCAGCCGGGTCAGCTGGTCGAGGTCCAGCCGCTCGGTCTCGGCGTCCACGCCGTAGGGCACGAAGCGGTAGAGCTGGCCGGAGAAGTTGACGGCGCTGCCGTGGGTCAGATGGCCGCCGGCGGCCAGGCTCATGCCGAGGACGGTGTCGCCAGGTTTGAGCAGCGCATGGTACACCGCCATGTTGGCCTGGGCCCCGGAGTGCGGCTGGACGTTGGCGTACTCGGCCCCGAACAGCGCCTTCACCCGGTCGATGGCGGCCGTCTCCACCTCATCCACCACTTCGCAGCCGCCGTAGTAGCGCCGTCCCGCATAACCCTCGGCGTACTTGTTGGTGAGCACCGAGCCCATCGCCTCCAGCACGGCCCGGGAGGTGAAGTTCTCGGAGGCGATCAGTTCCAGCCCCTCTTCCTGGCGCGCCTTTTCGCGCTCCAAGAGGGCGGCGATCTGGGGATCGGTCTCTTCCAGGCTTGACAGAAGGGCTCCCTCCTTCACCGGATCGGCCCCGCACCGTCTCTCATGGCCTCGGCCAGCCGACTGGTGGCGGCGGGCAACTCGGCGGCGGCGAACTCGACCTTGAAATGCTCGGCCAGCCCCGCCACCAAGGCATCCTCCAGGTCCTGGTCGGACGGCCGACGCTCCTCTGGCAGGTGCGAAAAGAGCCCGACCGCCCTGGCCTCCATCGCCGTCTGCCAGCCGAGCCGTTCAGCGCCGGGAGGTGCAAAGCACGCACTCCAGCGCTCGAAGTCGAGCGTCTTGGGCAGGGCGCCGTGCTGGAGCAGGACGCCCCGCCGTCTGACCTGGGCGGAGCCGACGGCCTTCTTGCCGCCGATCGTCAGCTCATAGGCGGTGGGGCTGACGAAGCAGTTGGGGTCCGGCCGGGCGGGCCGGGCGAGGGGCTGGCCGGCGCTCAGCTCTGCCTCCACCCCTAGCTTCGCCAGGGCGAGCCGCAATGCCTCGGCGATCTGGCGGTAGCTCTCCGTGACGCTGCCGCCGATCACAGACAGCGGCGCCACCAGGGCATAGGTCAGCTCGTCGTCGTGCAAGACGGCCTGGCCGCCGCTCGGCCGGCGCACCAGATCGGCCCCGATCTCCCGCAGGCCGGGCAGGTAGATGCCAGCGAGCGGCTGGGCCCGGCCGAGGCTCAAGGCAGGCGGGTGAAAACGGTACAGGCGAAGCCACACCCCTTGGCTCTCCCTGGCCAGCTCCAGCATCGCCTCATCGACGGCCATCTGGGTGAAGCCGTCGTGCCAGCCATCGCGAATCACCCGCCACCTGGCCGGGGCCATCTAGGGCCGGTAGCGCAGGATGGGCTGGCGGGCCGCCCGGGCCTCATCCAGCCGGCGCACCGGTGTGGTGTGCGGAGCGGTCTTGACCAGTTCGGGGTCGGTGACCGCCTCTTCCAGCACCTGGGCAAGGACCGCCGCGAAGGCGTCCAGCGTCTCCTTCGATTCGGTCTCGGTCGGCTCGATCATCATCGCCTCTTCTACGATCAGCGGGAAGTAGACGGTGGGCGAGTGGATGCCGAAGTCGAGCAGCCGTTTCGCCACGTCCAGGGTGCGCACACCGGTGCGGTCCTTGATCGCCCGGGGCAGCCCGACCACGAACTCGTGCTTGGCCAGCCGCTCGTAGGGCACGCTCATCAGGTCCTTCACCAGGTGCAACAGGTAGTTGGCGTTCAGCACGGCGTCCTCCGCCACTTCGGTCAGACCGTCGCGGCCCAGGCTGCGGATGTAGGTGTAGGCCCGGAGATGCATGCCGAAGTTGCCATAGAAGGAGCGCACCTGCCCGATGGACTGGGGGCCTCCCGGAACGAGGTGGAAGCGGTCACCGTCTCGTCCGACCGTCGGTCCGGGCAGGAATGGGGCGAGGTGCGCCTTGACGCCCACCGGTCCCGAGCCCGGCCCGCCGCCGCCGTGCGGTGTGGAGAAGGTCTTGTGCAGGTTGACGTGCACCACGTCGAAACCGGTGTCGCCCGGCCGGCACTTGCCGAGAATGGCGTTCAAATTGGCGCCGTCGTAATAGAGCAGGCCGCCGGCCTCATGGGTGAGGCGGGCGATCTCGACGATGTTGTCCTCGAAGATGCCGAGCGTGGAGGGGTTGGTCAGCATCACAGCTGCCGTCTTGGGCCCCAGCTTGGCCCGGAGTTCCGTGAGGTCCACGCCGCCGCGCTGGTCCGACTTGACCTCCACCACCTCGAAGCCAGCCAGGGAGGCGGTGGCCGGATTGGTGCCATGGGCGGCGTCTGGGATCAGCACCTCCGTCCGCTCCAGGTCACCCCGGCTCTGGTGATAGGCCTTGATCATCAGGATGCCGGTCTGTTCGCCCTGGGCGCCGGCCGCTGGCTGCAGGCTGACCTGGTCCATGCCGGTCAGTTCGGCGAGGTCCTGCTCGAGCTCCCACATCAGCTGCAGGGCACCCTGCACCGTCTCCTCAGGCTGCAGGGGATGGAGCCAGGCAAACCCGGCCAGGCGGGCCATCTCCTCGTTGATCTTGGGGTTGTACTTCATGGTGCACGAGCCCAGCGGATAGAAGCCGACGTCGATGGCGTGGTTCATGCGGGACAGGCGCACAAAGTGGCGCACGACCTGAGGTTCGCTCAGTTCGGGCCAGGGCAGCTCCGCCCGCAGCGCCTCTTTCGGTATGCCGGCCGGGGCCTCGGTCCGGGTCGGAGGCAGCTGCACACCGAGCCGGCCGGGGCGCGACTCTTCGAAGATGTTTGTCACAGCACTGCTCCCACCGCGTCGGCGAAGGCGGCTATCTCCGCCGCACTGCGTTTCTCAGTCACAGCCAAAAGCCAGCTGCCCGGGCCCAGCTCTGGGTAGTCGTCGCCCAGGGCGCGGCCGCCGATGAACCCCTTGGCCAGGAGTTCCTGGTTCACCAGGGCGGCTGGCCTCGGCAGGTTCACGGCGAATTCGTAGAAGGTGGGCGCCGGGCCCAGCGCCGACACGCCAGGCAGAGCCAGCAGGCGTGCCTTCAGGTCCTGGGCGCCCTCGTGGCTCAATAGCGCCACCCGGCGCAGCCCTTCCGGTCCCAGTAGCGACATGTAGACGGTGGCGGCCAGGGCGATCAGCCCCTGGTTGGTGCAGATGTTGGAGGTGGCCCGCTGGCGGCGGATGTGCTGCTCCCTGGTCTGCAGCGTGAGCACGAAGCCGCTCTTGCCATCGACGTCCACGGTGGCGCCGACGATGCGGCCTGGCAGCCGCCGCACCAGCCCCTCTCGTGCGGCCATCAGCCCGACGTAGGGCCCGCCGAAGGAGGGCGGCACGCCCAGGCCCTGGCCCTCGCCCACGGCCAGATCTGCACCGTAGGCTCCGGGCGGCTCTAGCCAGGCATGGGCGATGGGGTCGGCGACCACCACCGCCAGGGCACCCTGGCGGTGGGCCATCTCCACCATCTCGGCCACAGGCTCAATGGCGCCCAGGAAGCTGGGCTGCTGGATGACCAGGGCGGCGGTCTCCTGGCTGAGCAGGCGCCCCAGGGCGTTCAGGTCGCTCAGATCCCGGGCCAGCGGAAGTTCCTGAATGGCAAGCGGGCGGCCGCGGGCGTAGGTCCTGATCACGCCCCGCACCTGGGGGTCAACCGAGCGGGCCACCACCACCGAGGTGCGGCCGGTCTCGGCCACCGCCACCATCACCGCCTCGGCGGCGGCCGTGGCGCCGTCGTAGAGTGAGGCCTGGGCGACGTCCAGCCCATAGAGGGTGGCCACCAGCGACTGAAACTCCCAGATCGCCTGCAAGGTGCCCTGTGACACCTCGGGCTGGTACGGCGTGTAGGAGGTGTAGAACTCCGCCCGGCGCAGTATCTCGCCGACGGCGGCCGGAATGAAGCGGTCGTACACGCCGGCGCCAAGGAACGATACGAGCTGGGTCAGATTGCGGTTTTGCTCGGCCAGAGCGCGCACGTGCCGGTCCAGCTCCATCTCCGGCATGCCCAGCGGCAAGTCCAGAGCGCGGTTCAGCCGCACCTCAGCCGGCAGGTCGCTGAACAGGTCGTCGATGGCCGAGATGTCGAGGGCGGCCAGCATCGCCTGCCGGTCCGAAGGGGTGTGGGATGTGAAGCGCATCTTTAGTGACCGGCCGACTGGATGCTCTGGGCGTACGCCTCGGAGCTCATCAGCGCGTCCAGCTCCTTGGGCTGGCTCATCTCCACCTCAATCATCCACCCTCGGCCGTAGGGATCCTGGTTGACCTGCTCCGGGTGGTCGGCCAGGGACTGGTTGATGGCCACCACCGTCCCGGAGACGGGCGCATAGAGGTCGGACATGCTTTTCACCGACTCCACCACACCGAAGGCGCTGCCGGCCGTCACCGCGGCACCGACCTTGGGCAGCTCCACGAACACAATGTCGCCCAGCTGGTCCTGGGCGAAGGCGCTGAGGCCGATGCGCCCCCTGCCACCATCCACCCGGATCCACTCGTGGTCCGCCGTGTAGCGGAGATCCTCCGGCACGTCCATTAGTTTCTCGCCCTCCTGTAAAAGGGTCTCTTGACCACCTCGGCCGCAATGTCCTGCTCCCGGATGCGCACGGCCAGCCGACTGCCCAGTTCCGCCAGACGGGGCGGCACCAGGGCCAGGGCCAAGGGCTGGTTCAAGGTCGGCGAGATCATGCCGCTCGTGACCTCGCCCACCACCTCCCCGTCCGCCACCACCGGGTAGCCGTGGCGGGGCACCGCGCGCTGGCCGAGGCGGAGGCCGGCCAGACGCCGGGTGAGGCCACGCTCCTTGGCAGCCAGCAGCGCCTCCTTTCCGATGAAGTCGTGATCCCACTTGACGAACACGCCCAGTGCTGCCTCCAAGGGCGTGATGGTGTCCGAGATGTCCTGCCCGTAGAGCGGCAGGCAGGCCTCAAAGCGAAGGGAGTCGCGGGCACCCAGCCCGACCATGGTCAGCCCCTCAGCGGCGCCGGCTCGGAGCAGGCCACGGGCGACGGGCTCGGCGGCTTTGGCGCCGAGATAGATCTCGAAGCCATCCTCCCCGGTGTAGCCGGTGCGCGAGATGAGGGCTGGATGCCCGAACAGGTCGTCCGCCTTCAGCCAGTGGAAAAAGGGCAGCGCCGCCAGGTCGGCCGTGAGCAGGGGGTCGAGGATGGCCTCGGCCCGCGGCCCTTGCAAGGCGAGCTGCGCCACGGCCGACGAGCGGTCCGTGACGGATGCTGGACTGGCTAGGCGCGCTGCCTGCTCAGAGACCCAGGCCAGGTCCTTGGCAGTGGTGCCCGCGTTGACCACCAGCAGGAACCGGTCGGCGGCCAGTCGGTAGACCAATAGGTCGTCGACGATGCCGCCATCCTCCCGGCACATCGGGGTGTAGAGCACAGCGCCAACCTCAAGCTGGGTCGGCCAGTTGGTCACCAGCTGATCGACCAGCGGGCCAGCGCCAGGTCCCGAAACTTCGATCTCACCCATGTGCGAGACGTCGAACAGCCCCGCCCGCTGGCGCACCGCCTGGTGCTCCGCCAGGATCGAGGTGTACTGGATCGGCATCTGCCAGCCGCCGAACTCGACGATGCGGCCGCCCAACTCCAGATGCAGGTCGTAGAGCGGCGTTCGCCGGAGTGTGTTGTCCACCTGATCGCTCCTCTCGGATACACCGTCCTCACGCTAGCAACGGGGCCAGGCGGCGTCAACGATCAGCCCTGTCGAGGCAGGTGGGCCGTTCCACCGCTTGTTACGGGCGAGTGGGAGGCGACGCCTGCCGTGCGGCCATCAGTTGTCTCCTCACCACCATCCGTACCAATGTCGAGCGGTCCACTCCCAGTCGCCGGGCAGCCCGGGCGATGGCCACAACCTCCGCCGCATCAAAGCGCACGGACATCACCACCCGCCTTGGTCGGTACTCGACATCCTCGATCTCCGGGTGAGCGAAGTCCTCCGTGTCGTGGCTCTCCCAGAACCGGGCCAGCTCGTCAATGTCCTTGAAGTCCGGAATCTCTCGCCTACTCATCAAACCTCACTTCCTTCCAGTGCGCTCGTTGTAGAACTGTCGCTCCTTGAGCGTCATGTCCCGAACCGTAATCGGCATGAAGACATCCTTGAGGGGCGGCTCGGAGAACACCACCCCCGGCATCAGCAGGTAACGCCCTGCCACGGTACGACCGTACACCAGATAGGCAGGAGATGAGCCTGTCGCCTTGGTGGGTCTCCACAACGGCGGATGCTGCCGGTTCTCCAATACTTCATGCACCTCTTCAACCGTTGCTCTATCGGCGAAGTGCTGTCGACGCTGCTCGGGGATGTAGCACCCGTCGATGGCACGGCGCACTACGTTCCCATCCTCTCGTAGGCTTTTACACTACGTTAGCATACCATAGGTGGCGACCCTGAGGTCGAGGAGATGGGCAGATAAGGAACGGTTTCTTCACTCGGATTACGCCGCCCAGTCAGACGGCGTCGAGGGCCGAGTCCCCCGGGACAATCCGCTGTGCCAAGGCGTACCACGGGTGGCTCGCCTATCCCGCCTCCCGGGTCGGGCGCACGATGCCAACCGGAGTCTGCTGGTGACCCTGGCCCAGCGGATTGTCCCGGGTGACCTGGCGCACCAGCTCCCGGTCCACACCCGCCGACGCCCCCAGCACCTCGGCGCCGACGTCGTTCACATCCACGATCGCCAGCTCCCCTCCGGCGGCGGCGGCGAACCGCCTGGCCGTGCCCTCCGGATCGGTCGGCATCAGGACGACGTAGTCGCCGTACGGTGGGATGGTGACGCGGTTGGTGCCGTCGATGGCGGCCACCCGCCTGCCCGCCACCCGGTAGAAGTCACCGGAGCGGCCCAGCAGGCGCTTGGTGAAGCCGCCCACGGCGGCGGCAAAGAGGATGCGCGCGGTCCCCGCTTCGCGCAGCGCCATCTCCATGACCAAGGGATTGCGGTGGCCCAGTCCGTGTGGCGACTTCATGACCCGCGCCGAGAGGAAGTGAGCCAGCGGCCGGACGGCGATGTCGTCGCCCTTGGCCAGACGGCCCTGGCTGATCGCCACCACCTTCTCGGACATAACCAGGAGGTCGCTGGGCTCCAGCCAGGGCCGGACCAGGCTCCTCAGCATTTCCTCCAGGTCTGTGCCCTGGTGAATCATCGGTGTGCGTACCAGGAGACGCCGGAAGGTCCGTTGCCCCACCGCGATGATGGGGCCCTCGTGGATGTGCTCCGGCAGGGACGGGTCCGTACCCTTCACGACAACACCCCCGTCCTGGCGTTGGCCAGGCGACGGGCGATTCCTCCTCCTGGCCGCCCTACGGGTGCAGGGCGTGGCCGATGCCGAGCACGGCCGGCCCCAGCAGCACGATGAATAGCGCGGGGAAGATCAGGAACACCAGCGGAAAGAGGAGCTTGACCGGCGTCTTCATCGCCTGCTCCTCCGCCCGCTGGCGGCGCCTCACCCTGAGGGCGTCCGACTCCACCCGCAAGGGCTTGGCCAGACCAACTCCCATCTGCTCGGCCTGGACGATGGCCGACACCACCTGGCGCAGCTCGGCGATGTCCGTGCGGTCCGCCAGGTCGCGCAGCGCCTCGGCCCGGGTCCGGCCCAGTCGGATCTCAGAGAGCGTGCGGCCGAGCTCGTCGCGAAGCGGCGGCCGGCTCTTCTCCGCCACCCGCTGCAGGGCGCCGTCAAAGCCCAGCCCCGCCTCCACCGACACCGCAATCAGGTCGAGCACGTCGGGCAGAGCCTTGGTCATGAGCCTCTTCCTGGCCTTGATCCGGCTGCCCAGCCACATCGACGGCAGCCGGTAGCCGACGAGCGCCACCAGGACCGCCCACAAGAGGGCCCGCCCGCCCATCAGGAGCGGGATGATCGCGGTCGCCATCAGGGCCAGGCGCAGGATCAGGAAGGCCGGCAGGGAAATGGGCGCCCCCGCCCGGGAGATCTGGGCGCTGAGCGCCGCCGTCTGCCGCTTCGGGGTGTGGCGCAAAATGGCGGCCGACAGGTTGGTGAAGAAGGGCCTCAGCACCCGCTCGCCGAGCGGCGGCCGCTCTTCGACGGCTGGCGCCTCGCCACCGGCCAGGGCAGCGAGGTGGCGACGCATCCTGATCGTCTCCTCGGTCGGCGCCAGGGCCGCCATGCCGGCCACGAACACGGTGGCAACCAGCACCACCGCACCCAGCGCCAGCATCAGTAGGTCACCTGGACCAGCTGGCGGATGACCAGAGCGCCCACTCCTTCCAGCACCACGGCGGCACCCAGCATCAGGTGCCCGACGGTGGTGGCGAAGAGGGGGTGCAGGAATCCGGGGTCGATCAGGGAGGTGAGGATGGCGATCGCCACCGGCAATAGGCTCACGATCCAGCCGGACATCCGGCCCTGGGCGGTGAGGGCGCGCACCTCGCCGGCGATGCGCAGGCGCTCCCGCAAGGTGCCCTGGATGCGGTCCAGCACCTCTGCCAGGTTGCCGCCCACCTGCCGCTGGACCTGAATGGCGGTCACCGCCAGCGAGAGCTCAGTCAGGCCGAGATCCTCGGCCAGACTCTCCAGCACACCTTCCAGAGGCAGGCCGAGGCGCATCTGCGACACGGCGTGCTGCACCTCGCGGCCGAGAGCCGAGGTCTCCTGGCCGGCGGCCATCTCCAGGCTGTTGGAGAGGGCGTGCCCAGCCCTCAGGCCATTGGCCACCGCCTGCAAGAAGGCAGGCAGCGCCGCTTCCATGCTGTGCCTCCGCTTGGCCGCCCGCCCGCCCAGCCAGAGCCGCCCCGCCGCCCAGACGGCGGCCGGCCCGGCCAAGACGCCGAGGGGGCCCGCCACCACGGCGAGCAGGGCGGCCAGAAGCACCGAGGCCCCCACCGACCCGATCAGGAACTCGCGGCTGGTGAAGCGGACGTCGGCCTGGCGGAGGAGTTGGGTCAGCCGGCCGCCGGAACGGGCGGTGCCTGCCGACTCCGCCGACCCTGTCCCCTCGATCTCGCCGGCCGGCCGCCGCATCATGCGCAGGCCGTGCAGGATGCGCTGCGTGGGGTCGCCGTCCACGGCTGCCCACACCGCCCAGAACACCGCTCCGGCCAGGAGCAGGGCGACCAGAGCCCTAGCCACGGCTTCTGTCCTGCCAGGACGCCTGGCTGGCAGCGACGCCCCAGCTCCCGCCCTGCATGCGGTCGGCGTTCTTCGGCCGGAAGCCGGTCTGCCGGAAGGCGTGCGCTTCCTGGTCAAAGGAGAACATGTCCTCCAGCACGATCACGTCGTTCTCCAGCCCCTGCACCTCAGCGATCTGCATGACGCGCCTGGTGCCGTCCTTGCCGCGGGCGACCTGGACGATCACCTGCACCGCCGAGGCGATCTGCTCGCGAATGGCGCGCAGCGGCAGGTCCACCCCGGCCATCAGGACCATGGTCTCGATGCGGGAGAGGGCTTCTCTCGGCCCGTTGGCGTGCACCGTGGTGAGCGAGCCGTCGTGGCCCGTGTTCATGGCCTGGAGCATGTCCAGCGCCTCCCCGGCCCGCACCTCGCCGATGATGATGCGATCCGGCCGCATGCGCAGGGCGTTTCGGACCAGCTGCCGGATGCCGACCTCGCCCTTCCCCTCCAGGTTGGCGGGGCGGGTCTCGAGTGCCACCACATGCTCCTGCTGCAGCCTGAGCTCGGCCGCGTCCTCGATGGTGATGATGCGCTCGTCGGCTGGGATGAAGGAGGACAGCACGTTCAGGAGCGTCGTCTTGCCGGAGGCGGTGCCGCCGGAGACCACCACGCTGATCCGGCTCCTCACGCAGTCCTCCAGGAAGGTGGCCATCTCGGCGCTGAGCGTCTTGTTGTCGACCAGGTCGGAGACGTCCAGCGGCCTGGTCGGGAACTTGCGGATGGTGACCGTCGGCCCGCGCAGGGCGAGCGGCGGGATGATGGCGTTGAGCCGGCTGCCGTCCTTCAGGCGGGCGTCCACCATCGGGCTCTGTTCGTCCAGGCGCCGGCCCAGAGGTGCGATGATGCGGTCCACCATGTCCAGCACCTCGCGGTCGTCGGCGAAGCGCACCTGGCTGCGCTCCAGCTTGCCGCGCCGTTCCACGTAGACCTCGCGGTGCGAGTTGACCATGATCTCGGAGACGGTGGCGTCGTCCAAAAGGGCCTGCAAGGGCCCCAGTCCGATGATCGAGGAGACGATCTCCTCAAGCAGCGCCTCCCTGTCGCCCAGCGGCACCTCGGCCTCAGCCAGATGGGCCAGGACGCGCTCCCGGATCTCCGGCTCCTGCCGTCTGGTCAGGCGCACCACGCCCTTGGTGGTGCCCAGCTCGCGGGCCAGCCGCTTCTGGATCTCGACCCGCAGCATGAGGAACTGCTCACGTTCGGGCCCCTCGGCCGGGTCTCCCTCGGCGCCGTGGATCCTGCGGTAGAGTGACATGTCGCCTTACCTCCTCGCCCCGAGCGGGTGCAGTACGGAGCGCCGGGGCAAGAGCCGGGGCGGGGGCCCGGCCACCTCCTGCGCCATGGCGGCCAGGGCCCGGGCCAGGGGCCCGCTGCGGCGGCGCCTGACGATGGGCATGCCGGTGTTGCAGGCCCTTACGGCGGCGTCGCCGTCCGAGGGCAGCCGGTAGCTGATCGGGTAGTCGAGGAACTTGGCCATGTCGTCAGGTGTGAGGCCGATGGCGGCGTTGGCGCGGTTCAGCACCAGCTTCAGCCGGTCCGGCTGGAAGCCCAGCTTATCGACCAGGACGGTCAGCCCCTTGGCCGTGCTCTGCAGTGCCGGCACGTCTGGGGCCGTCACCAGCAGCACGGTGTTGGCCATCTCCAGGGCGGTGACAGTGGCCTCCGAAAAGCGGGAGGCGGTGTCCACCACCACCGTGTCGTAGCCGAGGCACAGAAGCCTGAGCACCTCCGCCACGTAGTTGCGCCCGGCCTCTTTCTTGCCGTCGCCATCCACGGTCGGGGCCAGGTCGGGGGTGAGGGGGGAGGCCAGGATCGGCACGCCCAGGATGGGGTCTGTGACCATCGCCTCCTGCACCAGCGGCAGCGAGAAGGCGCCACGCCGGCGCACCAGATCGGAGACCGTCTGCTCCGGAATGGCACCGAAGAAGGCGGCGAGGGAACCAAACTCCAGGTCCAAATCGACCACACAGACGCGCTGGCGGCGGCTGGCCAGCTCGGCCGCCACGTTGGCGGCAATGGTCGTCTTGCCGACGCCGCCCTTGGTGGCGAAGACGGTGATGATCCGGCCCTGGCGCTCGCCCGGGCCTCTGCTCACCCGCCGGAGGCACTCCAGCACGGTGCCCGGATTGGCCGGCCAGCTGAGGAGGTCGACCGCCCCCAGCCTAAGCGCCGTCCGGTAGTCCTCGGGCTGGGGGTCCGGCGCCATCAGCACCAGCTTGGTTTTGCCGAGAGGGGCCTCCTGCTCCAGCCAGCTGGCGATGTCGCCGTCCGCCAGCTCGGTGGCCACCACCGCCACGTCCGGCTGGTGGCGGCCGATCAGCGCCGCCGCCTCCCGGTAGGCGGTGGCCTCGCCCAGCACCTTCACCTCGGTGCCCAACATGGCGCGCAGCGTGTCCAGATCCTGGCGGCGGGGCAGGGCAAAGACCACGGTGGGCTCATTCATGGCAGCTGGGTCACCTCCTGGAGGGCAGTGGCTGGGGAGCGGTCTCGGGCCGGACGGAGGATGAGCGTGATGCTGCCCACCTGTTCGGATAGCTCCAAGAGCGCGGCCTGACTGGGCTTGACCTCCAGCGTGACCAGCCCGCTGGTCGCCCCGGTGGCGGGCGGCGCCACCCTGAGGAGCAGGATGTTGCTCAGCACCAGGTCGGAGAGCGGCGCCCCGGCCGGCCCGCTACTGGCGCCAAAGGTGGCCAGGATGTCGACCCGGTTGCCAGGGGCAAGCTGGAAGCCGACAGCCTGGACCGGGGTCAAGGAGAGGGTGAGGGCCCGCTCTCCCACCGGCAGCGCCTCCACCAGGGCGGCGGCGAGCGGCGGCACCACGTCTTCCTGGCGCACCCGTTCGCCAGCGCTGAGCGGCACGGTCAGGGACTGGCCGACGGCTTGGGCCACCGAGCTGAGGTCGCCGGTCGAGACCTCGCTGGTGGGCGTGAGGGTGAGGTCGGCGCTGGTCAGCACGGTGCCGGCCGGCAGTGCGGCGGTGGTCACCACCACCAGCCGGTGGGGTGGTGTTGGCACCTTGGTCACGGCCAGGAAGACAAATACGGCGGCCAGCGCTGCCAACAGCGGCAACAGGACGCGCAGCCAGGTGCGACGGCCGATGTTCACAGGCTTGGACCTCCGTTAGTAGACAAGGCTGACACCCATCAGGTCGGTGGTGGACGGTACATAGGCGCCGACCGATCCGTTCACCACGGCGTTGACGAAGGACCCTGTGACCTCGCCGCCGTGCACGGCGGTGAGCCAGAAGGCGGCAAAGCCGAGTACGGTGACGGTGGTGCGGCCGCCGGTGGGCGGGGTGATCACCGGCAGGTAGAGCATGCACGGCGAGTTGACGGCGGCCTGGCCGCTAGTCCCACCGTCCTCGCCTTGGGCGGCACAGGCGGCAAGCCGGGTCGACAGGCCCTGTTCGGTCGGGCCGACCATGTTGCCAGGCTGCGTGTCGATCACCTGCCCGACCGAGATCGGGACCTGGGTGCCGTTCACCAGGTCGGACTCGTAGGTGCTGGCGCCGGGCGACCCGTCACCCAGCCAGACCGGCCCGAAATCGCCGGTGGTCCCGGAGCCGTCGCCGATCTTCAGGGTATAGGTCTCACCCGTCACCCAGGTCGTCTTCTCGACACCGAGCGGCAGGAGACCGCTGAAGGTGTTGAGCTGGCCGATGGCGGCTCCGGCCCTGGCTGTCACCACCGTGGACGAGATGCCGATCAGGGGGCCGAAGACGAGGGGCAGTTGCTCGGTGATGGTGACATTGACTTGGTTGCCGGAGAGCCCGGAGACGCTGGCCGTCACGTCCTGGCTGGGCACCCCGTTGGCCACAGCCTGGCTGACAGCCGCCGCCACAGCACCGCTGGGCGAGCCTGGCAATAGGCTGGCCCCAGCCAGGGCGCCGGCATCGGCAGCCGTCTGCAGCTGTTCCTTCAGCACGTACGCCCTCCCCGCATCCAGCGACAGGGTGAAGAAGCCGAGGATGAACACGGCGGAGACTGCCACGATCACGATCACCGAACCCCGCTGCCGCCACCCTCGCGCCTGTCGCATCTCAACTCACTCCATCCCCATCGTGGCCGACCCTGAGACAGGTATGGTGCTCCCCCACAGCCCGGCCAAGGTGCCGAACAGAACCGGTGCCTGGTAGGAGACGGATACCGTCACGTTGGTGCCCGCCAGCCTGGCTCCCGAGGGCGTGATGGTGACCGTGAGCTCAGAGGCCGGCAGATCAGCCGCCACGCCGTCCACCTGAGCCACGATCTGGGTGTTGCTGGCACCGACGATCGCCACCCGCGCCCCCTCGGCCGCCGCCATCTGCAAGGTGAGCGCAGCCGACAGGATGGCTCCCACCTGGACCACTCCGACCAGGAGCAGCACCAAGAGGGGCAAGATCAGGGCAAACTCCACAGCCGCCTGGCCGGACTCCCGGCCAAGCCGTTTCGGATGGATGATTCGCACACTGGTCCCTCTCTTCACTCCGGCCAGATCAGGGGAGGCACCCGCCTCCCCTGACCATGGACTACGGCCCCGCGTCACAGACTGGTGGTGATTTTCGTGAAGATAACCCCGATGCCGCCTCCCAGTGCACCCAGGACTCCCACCAGAGCCACAGCCACGAGTGCAATGATCAGTGCGTACTCCACCATGCCCTGGCCACGCTGGTTGCGCAGCACGTTCCACAAGGCAGTCAAAGAAACCATCTGGCAAACCTCCTTCCCATACGTCCCGAGAAAGAGGAAAGCCCTCCCGCCCGTCTAGGCGGGGGAGCTTTGAAGTTCCCAATCACGCCCGTTCGGCAACCCGGCTGCCTTTCTCCCTAGAGAGTTTCAGGCCCGTGGCTTTGCGTCCACGCCTCGCGACGTGTTTGCCCTTCTCGCTGGACATTCAATTTGATCTTAAGTTTGGGGCATTCCCATCGGTTGTCAAGTCTCATTTGGCCAGCTGCAAAGTATTCTTTCCTGGCCGTCTATTCGGCTATCACTTGTTCCGCCAAATTTAGAAGATCCTGGTCGGTGGCAGCGGCCAAATAGGGGTGGCCAGGCCGCTCCAGCAGCACCAGCCGCTTGCCGCCATCAGACCGCTTCTTGTCCAGGCCCATCGGCTGAAGCAGCCTCTGCGGCGACACCTCGGAGTAGATGGGCAGGCCAAAGCGGACCAGGAGCTGCTCGACGCGGCGGACCAGCCCGTCCTGGCGGCCGTCTGGGGCACCGTAGCGGAGGATGGCCACCAGGCCGATCGCCACCGCCTGTCCGTGCGAGAGCTGGTAGCCGGTCGCCTGTTCCAGGGCGTGGCCGACCGTGTGCCCGAGATTAAGGTAGGTGCGCTCAGCTTCCTCCCTGGGATCTGCCTCGACGATCGCCATCTTCACCGCCAGGGCGCGCCGGGCCACCGGCTCCAGATCCTCCGGCGTGGCCGGCCAGGCCATCTCCTCCAGTGCCTCCAGCGCCTCGTCGCCCTCCAAGAGGGCCGCCTTCACGATCTCAGCCATGGCATCGGCCAGCACGGACCCGGGCAGGCTGGCCCAGAACTCCGGATCGACCGCCGTGATGCGGGGGGTGTGGAAGGCACCGACCAGGTTCTTGCCCTCGGGCAGGTCCACTCCGACCTTGCCGCCGATGCTGGCATCCACCGCCGCCAGCAGCGTGGTTGGCACATCGACCAGCGGCAGGCCGCGCAGGTAGGTGGCGGCCAGGAAGCCTGCCACGTCCACCGTGACCCCACCGCCCACAGCGTAGACGGTGGTCGTGCGGTCGAAGGCCTGGTCGGCCGCCCAGCGGTAGAGTTCACGCACGCTGTCCAGCGTCTTCTTGCCCTCGTGGTCGTCAAACGGCAAGAGGGGCACTTCCGGCAGGGCTCGGCTGATCTCTGTCCCCCACTGGCGGAGGATGGGGGCCGCCACCACGGCTCCCGCCCGCCCCGGCGCAAACCGTCCGAGGTGATGCCGGCTGCCCCGGCCCCACAGCACGCCGGGGCCCACCCACTCCACCTCCTGCAGGTAGCGGGCGACCTCCCGCGCCACCGCCGCCGGCTCCGCCTCGGCGGCGAACACGGCCTCTGCGGTGCGGGCAAAGATCGGCCGCCGGCGGAGGTCGATGTCGTCCAGGCGCACGCCTAGGTTGCCTCTCAGCAAGGGGCGGCTGTCGTCGCCGGACAGGCGGCGGACCAGCGTGGTAAGCGAGGGGCGGAGCCAGATCAGCCGCCACCCCCGGAGCAGCGCCGCGTTGCGCGGATCGTCCAGGCTGCCGCCACCCAGGGCCAGAAGCCCGTCGTACTCGCCGCTGACCCGGTCGAGGATGCGGTGTTCCACGGCGCGAAAGGCGTCCAGGCCGAGGCTGTCGATGAGGTGGCCCGGCTCCGATCCCGCCTCCCGGCTCACCTCGTCGTCGAGGTCGACAAAGGGCACGCCCAGCTCCGCTGCCAGGACCCGCCCGACCACGCTCTTGCCCGCTCCGGGCAGGCCCATCAGGGCAACTTTCATCTCGGCAGCCGCCTTTCGTAGGCCCGCTTGGCCCGCATCAACTCGACCAGCGTATCGGCGCCAAACTTCTCCGTGACGGCGCTGGCCAGGGTCAGGGCCATCACGGCCTCGGCCACCACGCCCGCCGCCGGCAAGGCCACCACATCGGATCGCTCGACCTGGGCGTCGAAGGGCTGGTGGGAGACCAGGTCCGCGCTCTCCAGCGGCCGGCGCAGGCTGGACAGGGGCTTCATCGCCACCCGGGCCCGGATCGGCTGCCCGTTGGAGATGCCGCCCTCGATGCCGCCGGCCCGATTGCTGGGCCGGGTGAATCCCTGCCCCGCCTGGAAGTGGATCGGGTCGTGCACCGCCGATCCTACCTGCCCGGCCGACCAGAAGGCATCTCCCACCTCGACCCCTTTGATCGCCGGGATCGATACCATCGCTCCGGCCAGCCGGGCGTCCAGGCGGCGATCGTAGTGGGCGTGGGAGCCGAGCCCGACCGGGGCGCCGAAGGCCACCACCTCGACCAGCCCGCCCAGCGTGTCACCGGCCTCCTTGGCCCGGTCGATGGCGGCGATCATGGCCAGCTCTGCCAGAGGATCGGCCGTGCGCACCGGGGAGCGATCGATCCGGGCCAGATCCCCGGGTCCCACCGGCACTTCCTTTGCCACCACGCCGCCCAGCGCCACCACGTGCGATAGCACCTGGATGCCGATCCTGGCCAGCAGGATCTTGGCCAGGGCGCCCAGCGCCACCCGCATCGCCGTCTCCCGGGCGGAGGCCCGCTCCAGGATGTCCCTGGCGTCCAGCCGCCCATACTTGAGCGCTCCGGCCAGGTCAGCGTGGCCGGGGCGGGGACGGGTGAAGGGCGGCCCGCTTTTCGGCCCTGCCTTGGCCATGCGCTCCTGCCAGTGCAAGAAGTCCCGGTTGGGGATAAGGAGGGCGATCGGCGAGCCGATGCTCTCGCCGAAGCGCACTCCGGACAAGATCTGCGCCCGGTCCCGTTCGATCTGCATGCGCCCGCCCCGTCCGTATCCCATCTGGCGGCGGGCCAGTTCGCGGTTGATCGCCCGCTCCCCAATCCGGACACCGGCGGGCATCCCCTCCAGGATGCCCACCAGGGCTGGACCGTGTGACTCGCCAGCAGTCAGGATGCGGATCATGTCTCACCTGTCTCCCCCGGGCGCCATCTCAAGGCGTCTTCGATCTTCCCCATCGCCCCGGCACTTCCTGGCCCGAACCAGACCACTGTGCCCTTGTCCCGCTCAGCCTTAGCCCGTCTTCAGCTGGTAGACGGTCAGTTCAGGGCTGGAAAAGAAGATGCGGGGCTGCCCGTGGTGCGCTTTCCAGGTCCGGAGCCAGGCCGCAAGCAAGGCGCTGTCTCGCCGGTCGATGCGGAGATAGAGCTGGCCGGTCGCTCCCAAGGGTGCCAGGTGAAAGCGCCGGTTTATGAATAAAAAGGTCTCGGCCTGGCCGAGCGGGTAAGGCGGGTGGCCGCCGCCCGGGGCGTAGAAGAGGACTGGGCCGGACCCATCCGCTGCGACGTGGCTCACAAACAAGGGCACGTCCATCTGGAACCCCTGCCCCAGGGCAAAGGGGTACCCGAAGTTGTTGGAGACGGCCAGCCAGCTGTCGGCCGGCTGGGTGGTGACGATCTTCTCGTAGGCCGCCACGTAGGCGTCTGAGGTCATGGAGTAGGGCCGAAGCGGCGCTGGCGGAAACGCCCGCCAGGCGGTCACCACCAGCGCCGCGGCGGCGAGGAGCGAGATCCATGCTCCCCGCCCCTCGCCAAGGCACCAGCACAGGAACTCTTCCAGGAGCCACCAGGCCATGGCCAGGCCCAGGGCCTCGGCAAAGGCCACCAGGTTGCCGCTGCGCTGGCTGAGCAGGGCGGAGTCGATGCCGAAGCGTGGCAACTGTTGGACGAGGAGCGCGGCGCCGAGCAACAGCAGCACCACCAGCGGCACGGCGATGACGGCGCCGTCCCTCTTCCTCAGCCATTGAAAGAGAAAGAGGGCGAGGCAGGCGCCAGCAGCCGCCTCGGCCACCAGACCCAGCGGCGGCGGCGGCGACGCGCTGGTGCTGACCAAGAACGCCGCCGACGAGCCGTAGAGGGGAATGCCCAGGGCTCTCGGCAGCACGATCGGCAGCGCCACCAGGCCGGCGGTGAGCGGGATCCACTTCAGGTACCAGACCAGCGCCCGGCGGTCGATACCGGCCGCCATCCATCCGCCCAGAGTGCCGGCGGTGGCGGCCAGGGCGCCGTTCAAGAGCGGGATGGGATGGACAAGCCCCTCGACCGCCAGGAGCGACACCACCACCCAGCGCCAGCCGGCCTGGTCTGGCTCGATCCAGGAGCGGTAGGCAAAATAGGCGGTCGGCAGGACGAAGACGCTGCCGAACTCCTGGGCCAGTGAGGCGGCCTGGCGATCAACCGTGTACGGAAAGAGGAAGGTGAGCGTGCCGTAGCAGAGCATGGCCACGACGGCCGGCATGAGGCGGCCCGAGAGGCGGTAGGCCGTGTAGCCCAGGGCCAGCACCATCGCCACCCCGACTGCTGGCCCGAAGAACTTGTCGAAGGTGACCGGGTCGGCGAAGCCGAGCCGGTCGAGGTCTGCCATGACCAGGAGGTATCCCCAGGGGTAGATGCCGTTGGGAAAGAGCCGGTCCAACTGGATGTCCTTCATCCAGGCCAGAAGCACGTAGGCGTCTGAGTAGGGCAAGGCGGCGTGCGCCCAGTTTTGCCAGACGCGCATCCAGGCGGCCACTGCTACCACGGCCACGGCCAGCAGTGCGGCAAGAAATCCGTGCCACGACCGGCGTCCTGATTTAGGTACCGGCCGTGGGCCGGGCCGGCGGAGGGCGGCCCAGAGGTGAAGCGGGATGAGCGCCAGGTCGTTCAGCTCAGCCAGCACCCGGCTGCCCCAGCTGGTGGGTGCACCCGGCCCAGCAGCCGCTCCTGGGGACGGCCTGGCCACAATCTTGAGCAGGATCAGGCAGAGGGCCAAGGCCAGCCAGCTGAACAGTCCGAGGACGGTGAGGAGATAGCCGACCACGATCAGGAAGACGGTAATGCGAGCCAGGTTGGCCACCAGACGGTCCAGGGGGTCCATCTCGGGAAACTGGGCGAGTGCGGCCCTTGGCCACCAGACCAGCACCACCAGGCCAGTCACCAGCATGCTGGCCAGGGTGCCCAGGGTCAGGGGCAGGGGCAGTGACATCGGACTCCTCCTAGGCCAGCGTTCTTGGCCCCAGTCTCGGTGTGGCCGGCCCCTCCCGGCCATGCGGCAGGTGGCGGCTCGCTCTCAGTGCTCCTCCACTCGTGAGCCCCCGCCAGTCGGCTCCCCGAGGCATGCTCAGGGTGCGCCGGCGCCGCCCCAGAAGGGCAGGCTGGAGAGCCTCAGCACCACCACCAGGGCCGCCGCCGCCGCCAGGTAGGGCGCCAGGGCGAAGCTGTCGCGGCCCTGGCGCCGGTGGGTCGCCAGCATGACGGCGGCCCACAGACCGGCGCCCAGGAAGGCACCAAACAGGGCGAGGAGACCGGCCAGAGGACCGAGATAGAGCCCAATCACGGCGGCCAGCTTGACGTCTCCCCCGCCCAGGCCGCCCCGGCTGAACAGGGCCAATAGCAGCGTAAAACCGCCTAGGAGGACGGCACCGAACAGGGCTGACTGCCAGGGCGCCGGCGGCCAGGAGATGGCGATCAGGAGGGCGCCCACCACGGCCACCCCAAGCAGCCGGTCCGGTATCAGCCTGGCCTCCAGGTCGATCCATCCCGCCAGCCACAGCACAGCCAAGAGCACGGCAGCCGGTACCGCCTGCCGCCAGTCCGGGAAGATGAGGCCGGCGCCGCCTGCCACCACACCGGCACCAAGCGCCATCAGCCGCTCGCGCCAGCCGGCTGGATACCCGCAGGCCACGCAGCGGCCACCTGTCGGACCCAGCCAGGCCCGGCGCGGCAGGCGAGCCCCACAGACAGCGCACTGGCGGGTCCAGGGCTCCGTGACGGCCGGGTCGAGCCAGCGCCGGCTGGACACGGACAGCACCAGGCCAACGCCGGCTCCGGCGATGAACAGGATCAGAGCCGTTCGGGCTCACCTCCCGCCTCTTCGGCCAGAATCCGGTGCAGATGGGCCAGGAACTCCTCCCTGGGCCCCATCTCGCCGAACCACAGTTGCCAGGATAGGGCCGCCTGCGCCGCCAGCATCTCAACGCCAGAGACCGTCTCGCAGCCGGCCTCGGCCGCTTCTTGCAACAGGCGGGTGGGCGTCGGCCGGTAGACCAGGTCGTAGACGGTGGCGCTGGCCGAGAGGCCGTCCAGATGGTCGAGCGGCATGGTCGCAGACTCCGGCGCCTGCCCCAGCGGCGTGGCGTTGACGACCAGATCAACCTCTGGCAGGAGCCGGTGGCGCTCGGCCCAGGGCACGGGCGACACCCCCTGGCGCCCGGCGAGGGCGGCCAGTCGCTCGCCGTTGCGGGTGCTGACGCTGATCCGGGTGCCCTCTTGATCGAGCCCGGCGATCACCGCCTTGGCGGCGCCGCCGGCGCCCAGGACCAGGGCATGCTCGGCCCGGTGTGGCAGGGCGCTCAGGAAGCCAGCCAGATCCGTGTTCACGCCGAACCAGCCTTCCGGCCGCCGGACCACGGCGTTCACCGCACCGACCCTGTGCGCCTCGGCGCTGACTTTGGCCAGCAGTGGCAGCACTGCCTCCTTGTGCGGAACGGTCACATTGAATCCCTGCCAGGGCTCTGTCCACATCGACCCAAGCCGTTCGGCCAGCTGGTCCGGGCGCACGGCCAGGCCGATGTAGAGAGCGGCCTTGCCCTGCCGGGTGAAGGCCTGCTGGTGGATCTGCGGCGACAGGGAGTGCCCAATCGGATACCCGATCACGCCGTAGAGGTCGATCTCAGTCCGCCTCCTCCGCTGGGCCGAGGCCACGGGCAGTGAGTCTGAGGCGAGGCCACTGGGCCGCCTCCTCGCTCGAGACCACCTCCCGGGCCGGCCGCCAAGGGACAGCGCGCAGCAGCCAATCCAGCTTCTGCGCGAAGCGGTCAATCCCCGCCGTCATGGTCAGCCGGGCACCCGGCTCGAGGCCGGCGGGGAGCGTGTAGGCGGCGGGCCCCACCTCCCAGGGGTGAATGTAGCCGACCGCAGGATGGCGCTTGCTGAGATAGGCGTCTCGCACCACACCCCTGGGCAGGGTCCGCCAGTAGAATCCACCGCCGGCCCGCAGGCCGGACCAGGTGCGGACGGATGTCGGCACCTCAAGCAGGTCGGCGGCGGCCGTGATCAGGCGGAAGGGGCGCCCCGACGCCACCGGTTCTCCGTAGATGCCATGGCGGCCATCGAAGATGCTCATATCCAGTTCAAAGCCCACCTCACTGATCACCTCCGGCGCCCACGGCACCCGCCGGTCCAGCGACCAGGTGGGCGCCCGGAAGGCAGTGACCGCTTGCCCGGACAAGTCCTGCAGGGTCCGGCGGGCCCGCTCCAGGTCGGAGCGGAGGCGCGCCGCACCGAGATCGGCCAAGAGGTCGTGCGTCCAGCCGTGGCAGCCGACTTCGTGGCCCGCCTCGGCGATGGTGCGCACCAGCTGCGGGTTGTCCTGGGCCACCTCGCCCAGCACAAAGAAGGTGGCGTGCACACCGGCGTGGGCGAGGAGGGCGAGCACCCGCTCTGTCTGGGCTTGAACCAGCGGCTGGCCGACCCGGCGCTCCACCCGCCCGGCCAACAGGGTGGCGTCCGACCAGCGCTCCACGTCCACGCTCAGGATGTGCGCTATCACCATCTGAACAGCATCCGCCACATCTTGGGGCGAAGCGCCAGCGAGGCCGCGATCAGCGGGAAGGCCACGGTGGGGCCGACGTCCTTTCGGCACCAGATGTCGTCCACCGGCCGGCGGACGCCCTGGGGCAGGCCCCGTTGGCCGAGCCAGCGCCTAGGATGCTTAAACCAGTGCAAGATGTCGGCCGGCATCGACCAGCGGCAGGCCACGCCTGGCCGATAGCTGGGGATGGCCCCAGCCCGGGCGCCCCTGGCCAGCTCGGCGTGAAGGAGAGGAAAGTCGACGCCAGCCTCGACCGCGAGCGCCAGGGACGCCCAGTAGCGCGGGTTGACCTCTGCCAGCCAGAGGCGGCCGCTTCCCGCCTCCTCCAGGAACTCCACCTCCACCGGCCCTCTAAAGCCCACCGCCTCCACCA
>JAJZLH010000016.1 GCA_021803575.1 Bacillota bacterium
AGCCGGGCTGACGTGGACGGCCCCGGAGTGGGGGTGCTGCTCGCCATCGAGGGCCTGGACGTCCTGGGCGAGGACCTGGACCTCCTGGATCTCTTCTTTCAGCTGGGCGTGCGCTCTGCGATACTGACCTGGAACGGCAGAAACCGCCTCGCCGACGGCGCCACCAACCAGGAGTCGAAAGGCGGGCTGAGCCGGCTCGGCCGCCAGGTGATCCGCCGCATGGGTGAACTGGGCATGGTGGTGGATGTCTCGCATCTGGCCGAACGGGCCTTCTGGGACGTGCTGGAGGAGACGGGTGGGCCCCTGATGGCTTCCCACTCCAACGCCAAAGCCCTCTGCGACCACCCGCGCAACCTCAGCGACGAGCAGCTAAAGGCGCTGGGTGAGCGAAGGGCGGTGATCGGCATCAACTTTTACAGCCGCTTTCTCACCGCCGAGGGCGACACCACCAGCGAGGACCTCCTGCGCCACATGGCGCACATCCTGGACGTGGCCGGCCCCGGCGCCGTCGGGCTTGGCTCGGACTGGGATGGCATCGAGGCCTGGCCGGTGGACCTGCCTGGCGTGGCCGGGATGGCCCTGCTCGCCGAGCGGATCAGGGCCCGCTTCGCCGACCTGGCGCCCGGCATTCTCGGCGACAACTTCCGCCGCCTGTTCCGTGAGGTGCTGCCCGAAGACCAAGGAGGTGTCCTGTAGCGTGAGGATCCAGCTGGAGAGCGCAGACCCATCGCACAGCACTGCCACCGACCTCCTGATCGTCAGCCTGTGTGAAGACGGAACTCCATTGGCGGGACCGGCCGCTCGGGTCGACCAGGCCCTGGGCGGTGCCGTGAGCCGGGCCCGCACCGCCGGCCTGATCAGCGGCAAGCTGGGCGACACCTACCTCCTGCCGACAGGGGGCGCCCTGCCCCAGCCGGTGGTGCTGGCGGTGGGACTGGGGCCCCTGGCCGAGATCGATCTTTTCCGGCTGAGGCGGGCGGCCCAGGCCGCCGGGGCAGCAGCCCTGGCCGTGAAGCCGGGCACGGTCAGTGTCGTCCTGCCCGTCGTCGTCGGCAGCCCTTGGCCAGCCGCCGCCGGAGCGGAGGCGACCCTGGTTGCCACCGCCTACGGCCTCTACCGCTACACCGCCTATCAGGGTGAGCCCTCGCCCGAGGTCAGGCACCTTTACCTCCTGGCCGAGGGAGAGGGCGGGCAGCTGACGGAGGCGGTGCGCCGGGCCGAGGCGACCGCCACGGGCGTGGCCTTGGCCCGCGACCTGGTCAATACTCCACCCGCCGACAAGCGTCCGCTGGCCCTGGCCCAGCGCATCGCCGCCCTGGGCAGCGAGTTTGGTTTCGAGGTGGAGGTGTGGGACCGGGCGGCCCTGGAGGAGATGGGGGCCGGCGGCATCCTGGCGGTGGGCAGGGCCTCCAGCGCACCGCCGGCGGCCGTGGTGATGCGGCTGGGCGGCGAGTCCGGGCAGGCACTTGGCCTCCTCGGCAAGGGCATCACCTTTGACTCAGGCGGCCTGCAGATCAAGAGCGGAGAAGGCATGCGCACCATGAAGTCGGACATGGCCGGCGCCGCAGCCGTGGTCGGGGCCATGGCTGGCCTCGCCCGCCTGCCCAGGCGGACACCGGTGGTGGCAGTGGCGATGTGCGCCGAGAACATGATCTCAGGGGACGCCTTCCGGCCCGGCGACATTCTGCGCATGCTGTCCGGGAAGACGGTGGAGATGGCCAACGCCGACGCCGAGGGACGGCTGGTGCTAGCGGACGGGGTGGAGATCCTGCGCCGCCAGGGCGTGCGCGGCGTGGTCGACCTGGCCACGCTGACCGGGGCGCAGGTGGTCGCCCTCTCTGACATCCGGGCCGCGGCCGTGAGCAACGACCAGGGATTGATGGCCGAGGTGGCGCTGGCCGCAGACGGAGCGGGCGAGCGGATCTGGGAGATGCCGCACGACGACGACTACCGCCACCTTCTGGATAGCCGCCTGGCCGACATCCGGAACGTCAGCGCATCCGGCGCCAGCGGCGGCGGCCTGATCACCGGCGGCCTGTTCGTCGGCGCCTTCGCCCAGGACTTGCCCTGGGTTCACCTGGATATCGCCGGGCCGTCCTTCAAGGAGACCGAGAAGGCGACCGGCACACCAGGCGGCACCGGCTTCGGCACTGAGACCCTGATCCGGCTGGTGGCCGGCTGAACCGATGCTGCGGGGCGATCTGCACACCCACACGGTGGCCTCGGACGGAGCGCTGAGCACGCCGGCCCTCTGCCAGCTGGCCAGGGAGGAGGGCCTGGCCGTGGTCGCCATCACCGACCATGATACGGTGGCTGGGTGGCCCGCCCTGGGCCGGACCTGGCCCGAGGTGGTGGGCGGCGTGCAGCTCACCACCACCTGGCAGGATCAGACCCTGGACCTGCTCGGCTACTACCAAGAGCTGCCCGAGATCACCAATCTGCTGCTGCTCGACCTGAAGGCCGCCCGCCAGAAGCGGGTGGAGGCGATGGTACGCCTGCTCAAGGAGGCGGGAGCCGACATCTCGGACGCCCTGCCGCCGGCGGTCGCCCTGGCTGATCTGGGCCGGCCCCACCTGGCACAGGCACTGGTCAGGGCCGGCCATGCGGCCTCGGTGCTCGACGCCTTTGACCGCTACCTGGACAAGGGTCGGCCCGGGTACGTGGCCCGGGCCGAGCTCATACCGCGCGACGTGATCGAGGCGGTGCACGCCGACCGCGGTCTGGCCGTGCTGGCCTGGCGCCCGGAGCCGATTGTCGAGCCGCTCATCTCCCTGTTGCTGGAGTGGGGTCTGGACGGCGTCGAAGCCTACCATCCGCGGGCCACGCCCCAGGAGACCTTGTCCCTCCTCGACTTTGCCGATCGCCACGGCCTGGTGGTGACGGCCGGCAGCGACTTCCACCGCCCGGAGGACGGCCGCCTCGGCGTGCCCAGCCTGGCCGAAGAGCGCCTCCTGGTCTTCCTGGCCGCCCTGGCCAGGCGGCAGATGATGGCGCCCACACGAGACCGGCTCGGTGCGCCGGGCGCCGAACCGGAGGAATCGTGAGCGACCTGGCGGTGCCGCGGGAGGACGCACTGCGCCGCCTTGGCATAAGCCCCGGCCGCCTCCGCCAGCTTTGCCTCACCTATCGCCCGCTGTTGGGTGCCTTGCCCCGCGCCGGCCTCAGTGAAGCGCAGGTGGCGCGCCTGGCCGAGATCCTGGAAGCGGAAGCGAACGGCCGCACCGCCTCGGAGATCCTGGCGGCGATGGAACCGCTCGTAGCCGAGATCAGCCTGGACACCAGCAGCTGGCGGCAGGACCAGGAGCGGCTCGAGGCAGCGGCCCCTGCCGACTGGCAGTCAGCCCTGGCCCGCCTGGCCGAGCAGCAGGAGGAGCAGAGCGGCCGGCTTCTGGCCGCCATCGTGCGCCTGCAGCAGGAGGTGAGCCAGTTGCGGCGGGTGGTGGAGGAGATCGGCTCCCGGCGCTCCCGGAAGGGCGCTCGCTGGTGAGCGTCCGCCGCCGCTGGAGCATGGTCGCCCTTGCCGCCCTCTGGCTGGGGCTGGCCTGGCCCGGCCCCGCCGCCGCGGCCGGCCCAAAGAGCCCGCCGCCGCCCATCGCCGGCACGGCGGCCATCTTGGAGGACCTCACCACCGGACAGGTGCTCTACGCCAAGAATCCCAACCTCCGCCTCGCCCCGGCCAGCATCACCAAGATCATGACCGCCCTGGTCGCCCTCCGCTACGGGCCGCCGCTTGGCCAGGAGATCCAAGTGCCCTCGGCCGCCTACCGGGTGCCGGGCAGCACGGTCTACCTGGTGCCTGGCCAGCGCATGACCTTCGGCGACCTCCTGTACGGGCTGATCCTGCGCTCCGGCAACGACGCGGCGGTGGCAATCGCCATCCTGACCGCCGGCTCGGTCAGCCGCTTTGTGGCGATGATGAACCGGACCTGCCAGGAGCTCGGCTGCACCGGCACCACCTTCGTCAACCCGGACGGCCTGCCGGCTGCCGGTCACCTGGTGACAGCCCACGACATGGCGCTGATCACCCGGGCCGCCATGTCCTGGCCAGTCTTCCGCAAAATTGCCGCAACCCGCCGCTTCCTCTTCCCGGGCTACCCGCACCAGGTCGTCCTGGTCAACGAGGACCAGATGCTGTGGCGCTTCCCTGGGGCGATCGGGGTTAAGATCGGCTGGACCACACCGGCCGGCGAGACCATCGTCTCGGTGGCGAGGCGAGGGGGTATCACTCTGGTGGCGGTGGTGCTGCATTCCATCTACCGCCGGCTGTGGGCCGACCCCACCGCCCTTCTCAACTGGGGCTTTCAGAACTTTCACCAGGTCCCCCTGGTCCGCCAGGGCGAGGTGGTCGGCAGCGCCCTGGTCGGTGGCCGGCAGGTGGCCATGGCCGCCCAGCGCTCGTTTTCCTGGCTGGTGCCGAACGGGCAGGCGGTTGGCCCGGTCAGCGCCCACCTCACGGTCAGGCCGCACGGCGCCGGCTACCTGACCATGGCGGTGGGGGGCCAGGCTGTGGGTGAGGTGCCGGTCGCGCCGGCAGCGGCGGACACGGTTAGCCCTGGCTGGCGCTGGCCGTTGAGTGTGGCGCTGCTGGCGGTGGTAGGATCATGGGTGTTCTGGCCGCGCCGCCACAGGCGGTGGCGGAGGAGGCGGCGGCTGAAAGCGTCCGACGGCGGGGAGCTGATGGGATGAGCGAGATCACCTTCACCAAGATGGAAGGAGCCGGCAACGATTACATCTACGTCGAGGCCGCCCCTGAGGACGCCGACTGGGCGCAGCTGGCGGTTCGCCTCTCCGACCGCCACTTTGGCATCGGCGGCGACGGGCTGATCCTGATCGCGCCGTCCCGACGGGCCGACGCCCGGATGGTGATGTTCAACGCCGACGGCTCCGAGGGTCAGATGTGCGGAAACGGCGTGCGCTGCATCGCCAAGTTCCTGAGCGAGCGGGGCCGGATCGACCAGGCGGCCACCATCGAGACCGCCGCTGGCCTGGTCAAGGTCACCCGCCTGGACGGTGAGGCCGACCGCTACGAGGTGGCGATGGGTGCACCCAGATTCGCACCTGAAGACGTACCGGTCGAGGCCCAGGCGTCGGCTGCCGGCTACGTGCGGGTCAGCCTGGAAGTGGAGCGGCAGGTGCTGGCGGCCGTGGCGCTGTCGATGGGAAACCCGCACGCCGTGACCTTCTGGGCGGATCTGGACCAGGTCGACGTCGCCTTGCTGGGTCCCGCCATCGAGCACCACCACCTCTTTCCGGAGGGGGCGAACGTCTCATTCGCTCAGGTGATGAGCGCCACCGACATCCGGCTCAGGGTCTGGGAGCGGGGGAGCGGGGAGACCCTGGCCTGCGGCACGGGTGCCTGCGCCACCACAGTGGCCGCCGCCCTCGGCGGCCTCACCGGGCGAGAGGTGACCATCCACGCCAGGGGCGGAGAGCTCCAGGTGCGCTGGGCCGAAGACCAGGTCTATCTGGCCGGGCCGGCACGCACCGTTTTCTCCGGAGTCGTCTCGATCTAAGGCTAAGAGAGGGGGTGCCCCATGCCAGAGCCGGCCACACGCCTCACGCGCATACCGCCGTATCTGTTCGCCGACCTGGAGCGCCAAAGGCGCCTGGTCGAGGCGCGGGGTCAGAGGGTGATCTCGTTCTCGATCGGTGACCCGGACCTGCCGACCGCACCGGCGGTGGTCGCCCGGCTGCTCCAGGAAGCGCCCAGAGCGGAGCACCACCGCTACCCGCCCTACGAGGGCACGGCCTCCTTCCGCAAGAGCGTCGCTGGCTACTACCAGCGCCGCTTTGGAGTCGATCTGGATGCCGACCGGGAGGTGGTGGCCGCCATCGGCTCCAAGGAGGCGATCTCGCATCTGGTCTGGGCCTACATCGATCCCGGCGATCTGAGCATCGTGCCGGAGCCGGCCTATCCGGTCTATGCCAACCAGACCCTCCTGGCCGGCGGCGAGGTCTACGCCCTGCCGCTGCGGGAGGAAGAGGGGTTTCTGGCAGACCTCACGGCCATTCCGGATCCGGTGGCCCGCCGGGCCAAGCTCCTCTTCCTCAACTACCCGCACAACCCGACCGGGGCGGTCGCCTCATTGGCCTACTTCGAGCAGGCCGTCGCCTTCTGCCGGCGCTGGGACATCCTCCTGGTCTCGGACGCCGCCTATGTGGAGATGACATTCGGCGCCTTGGCCCCATCGGTGCTGGAGGTGCCCGGTGCCAAGGAGGTAGCCGTCGAGTTCTACTCCCTGTCCAAGCCCTTCAACATGACCGGCTGGCGGCTGGGGGCGATGGTCGGGCAGGAGGCGGCGGTGGCTGCCCTCAAGGCGGTCAAGACCAACACCGACTCCGGACAGTTCTCAGCGATCCAGGCCGCCGGGGAGGAGATCCTGAACGAGGGGGCATCGGCATTCGTCTCGGCCATGAACGGCGTCTACCGGCGGCGGCGCGACCTGCTGGTCATGGGGCTGCGCCAGCTGGGCTGGGCCGTGCCAGAGCCCAGGGGCACCTTCTACCTGTGGGCCAGGGTGCCGGACGGCGACGATCAGGCCTTCGCCAGCCGCCTCCTGGCGGAAGCCGGTGTGGCGACGTCGCCCGGACGGGGTTTCGGTGCCGCCGGAACGGGCTACCTGCGCTGGGCTTTGACCGTGTCGGAGGACCAGATCGCCGAGGCACTGGAGCGGCTCAAAGACGTGCTGCCAGCGCTCCTGGCCGGCAGCTGAGGCGCTGGCCTGGGCCTCGCCGCGTTGACAGCCAGGACCAGGAGTCCGTACCATTGATCAGCAGCTCGGCGCCCCGCCGGGTTGGTGTTGGTTTCGACAAGGGTGGGCGCCATGGAGATCAGGCTGATCAATATAGGCTTTGGCAACATGGTGGCTGCCCAGCGCATCGTCGCCATCGTCAGCCCAGAGTCGGCGCCCATCAAGCGCATCATCACCGAGGCCCGGAGCGGCGGCAGCCTGATTGACGCCACCTGCGGGCGACGGACCCGTGCCGTGCTGATCACGGACTCGGAGCACGTCATCCTATCCGCCGTGCAGCCGGAGACGGTGGCCAACCGTCTATTGGCCAGGTCGGGCACCGAGGCGATGGCCGACGATGAGGGGGAGTCCTGATCACCGGACTGCTGCTGGTCGTGTCCGGACCCTCGGGGGCCGGTAAGGGGACGCTCTGCCGCACCTTCCTCGACCACCACCCGACGGCGCTGTTCTCCGTGTCGTACACCACGCGCGCTCGCCGCAGCGGTGAGGTGGACGGGGTCGACTACCACTTCGTGGATCGGGCGACCTTCGAGCGCATGGAGCGCCAGGGCGGGTTTGTGGAGACCACCGAGATCTACGGCAACCGCTATGGCACGCCCAGAGAACCGATCGATCGGCATCTCGAGGCGGGGCACGACGTGGTGGTGGACGTGGACACGGACGGCGGCAAGTGGTTTCGCCGGGCCTACCCGGACGGGGTGTTCATTTTCGTGGTGGCCCCATCTGCCCGCATCCTGCGCCGACGCCTGATGCGGCGAGGTGTGGTCGACCCGGTCGAGCTGGAGCGGCGGCTCACGGGCGGACGGCGCGAGATGACGAGAGCGTTCCAGTACGAGTACCTCTTGGTCAACGACCGGCTCAGCCGATCGGTGCGTGCCCTGGAGGCGATCGTCAGCGCCGAGCGGTGCCGCATGTCGAGGCAGCGAGAGCGGCTCCAGGAGCTTTCCTGACCCAGGTGTGAGGTGATGAGGGAGGCTGGACCAGTGGCTAAGCAGACGGCAGTGGACGACCTGATGGCGATCATCGACTCGCGCTACGCCTTGGTGGTGGTGGTGGCGAAGCGGGCGCGCAGCCTGATCGCCGCCCAGCAGGACGAGGAGCAGCACATCAATCCGGTGACCGCCGCCATTGCGGAGTTGCAGAGCGGCGATCTGCGGTACTACCGGGTGCCGCAGACGACCGACAACTAGGAGTGCCGACCAGGCGCCGCCTCCTGTTCGGGGTCAGCGGCGGCATCGCCGCCGTCAAGGCCCCCTTGGTGGCGAGCCGGCTGGTCCAGGCCGGGCTGGAGGTGGAAGCTGTGCTCACCTCTGGCGCCGAGGCCTTTGTGCGCCCCTTGGCGCTGGCCGCCCTGACCGGCCGGCCAGCCTGGACGGACGGCGATTTCATGACCGCCGACGGCGCCATCCGGCATGTCGACCTGGCGCGCCGCTGCCAGGTCGCCCTGGTGGCACCTGCTTCGGCCGCCTTCCTGGCCCACCTGGCCGCCGGTGATGCCACCAGCCTGCTGGTCGCCTCACTGCTGGGCCTGGACGGCCCCATCTATCTGGCCCCGGCGATGGAGGCCGAGATGTGGCGGCACCCCGCCGTCCAGGCCAACGTGACAACCCTGATCGGGCAGGGCGTGCGCCTGATCGGGCCCGTCAGCGGCCGGCTGGCCTCAGGCAGCCATGGCCTGGGCCGCATGGCTGAGGTGGAGATGATCGTGGATGCGGTGCTGGCCCAGCACCAGGGCGCCCTCAGCGGCAAACGGGTGCTGATCACAGCCGGCCCCACCCGCGAGCACCTGGACGACGTGCGCTACATCACCAACGCCTCGACCGGCATGATGGGGCTGGCCATGGCGGAGGCGGCCAGGGACCAGGGCGCCCAGGTCACCCTCGTGCTCGGCCCCACCCACCTCTTGCCTCCCGGCGGTGTCGAGGTGGTGGCGGTCGAGTCGGCGAGTGAGATGCTGGCCGCGGTCGAGGCACGCTTCGCCGAGAGCGACATCCTGGTCGGGGTGGCAGCGGTGGCCGACCTCAGGCCCAGCCAGCGCCAGGCGGGCAAGGTGGCCAAGAGTGGCCTCGCCCATGCGCTCAGCCTGGAGGAGACGCCGGACATCCTGGCCTGGGCCGGTCAGCACCGCCAAGGCCAGATTCTGGTCGGGTTCGCCGCCCAGGTCGGCCTCGATCAGGAGGCGGCCATGGCCAAACTCCGGGCCAAAGGCCTCGATCTGATCCTGCTCAACGACCTGAGTGAGCCGGGAGCCGGATTCGCCGTTTCCACCAACCATGTGCTGGCGCTGGGCCGGAAGGGGCTCCTGGGCGAGGCCAGCGGCAGCAAGCGCCAGGTGGCGGAGGCGGTCTGGGGCCTGATCGGCGGCCTGCCATGACCGTGGCGGAGGTGGCGGTCGACAGGACCGCCGACAAGACCTTCAGCTATCTGGTGCCAGAACACCTGGCGGCCAGCGCGGGGACCCGGGTGCGGGTCCCTTTTCGCACCGGTGAGCGCACCGGCACCGTGGTGTCGGTGATGGAGGCGGCCCCGCTGCGCCAGCTGAAGGCACTGCTCGGCCCGGCGGCGGAACCGCCTCTTAGCCGAGAGCAGGTGGCCATCGCCGGCTTCCTCTCTGACCACTACCTGAACGGGCTGCCGCAGGCCTTGTCCATCCTGCTGCCGCCGCCGGTGGCCCGGCGGGACGGGCACTGGCGGCTCGTGGTGGCAGCTGGCGAGGCCGAGGCCGAAGCCAGGCGGCTGGCTCGGCGGGCGCCCCGAAGGGCCGAGCTCCTGGCCAGGCTGGCAGCCGGCGAGGGGGTGGACGGCCAGGACCGCCGCCTGATCCGCCAGCTGGCCGAGGCGGGCTGGATCGGCTGGCAGGTCGGTCCTGCGGCGGTGCCAGTGGCGAGGGTGGGGGCCGGGAATCGGCTGACCGAGGCGCAGCGGGCGGCGGTCGAGCGGTTGGACGGCCCCGGCGAGAGCCTGCTCTTCGGCGTCACCGGCTCCGGAAAGACGGAGGTCTACCTGGAAGCGATCGCCCGGCGGCTGGCCCGGGCAGAGGGTGCGTGCCTCCTCCTGCCGGAGATCGCCCTCACCCCGCAGCTGGTGGGACGGGTGCGGGAGCGGTTCGGCGGCCAGGTCGCACTCTGGCACTCACGGCTCAGCCCCACCGAGCGCGCCCAGACCTACTGGCGGGTGGCCAGGGGCGAGGCGTCGGTGGTGGTCGGCGCCCGCTCGGCGGTCTTCATGCCGGTCAAGCGGCTGGGGCTGGTGATTCTGGACGAGGCGCACGAAACCAGCTTCCAGCAGGAGGACTCCCCCCGCTACCACGCCCAGGCGGTGGCCCGCTTCCGGCTGGCCGAGACAGGGGGCCGGCTGCTCCTGGGGTCTGCCACCCCGGATGTGGTGGACTACCACCGGGCCAGTTCAGGCGAAATCGACCTCCTCACCCTCGGCCAGCGCTTCGGGCCGCCTTTGCCCAGCGTCGAGCTGGTAGACCTCCGGCACTTCGGGCGGACGCCGCTCACGCCGCCGCTCTTGGATGGCCTGCGCCAGACCCTGGCCTCAGGCGAGCAGGCGATCCTCTTCCTCAATCGGCGCGGCTTTTACCCCTTGGTGCTGTGCCGGGAATGCGGGTTCGTGCTGCGCTGTCCGCACTGTCAGGTGGCGATGGTGGTCCACCTGCCGAACCGGGATGCGATCTGCCATGCCTGCGGTTTCGCACAGAGGCCGCCCAGCCGATGCCCCAGCTGCCAGGGCGACCGCCTGCAGGCTCTGGGCATCGGCACCCAGCGGCTGGAGGCACTGGTCGCCGAGGCCCTGCCTGAGGCCCGAATCCTCCGGCTGGACCAGGACACGGCGCGCCGGCAGGGGGCCTATGAGGAGATCCACCAGGCCGTGCTCGAGCACCGGGCCGACATCCTGATCGGCACGCAGATGGTGGCCAAGGGCTTCGACTTTCCGGACGTGTCCCTGGTGGGCGTGGTGATCGCCGACCAGTCACTGCACTTCCCGGACTACCGGGCTGCGGAGCGCACCTTCCAGCTGGTGGCACAGGCGGCTGGCCGCTCCGGCCGGCGGCGGCAGGGGCGGGTGATCGTGCAGGCCTTCGACCCCTCCCACTACGCCCTCTCCGCCGCCAGCCGCCTGGACTATGCGGGCTTTGCGACAGAGGAGCTCGGCTACCGCCTGGAGGCGGGCTACCCCCCCTTCACCCGGCTGCTCAGGGTCGGCGTCAGCGCTACGGGTGAAGCGGCGGCCGAGGCGGCGGCCGAGCGGGCGGCTGCCAGGTTGCGCCAGCTGGCAGGTCTCACCGTGCTCGGCCCCAGCCCGGCGCTGCGGGCCAGGCTGCGGGACCGCTACCGCATGCAGCTCTTGGTCAAGCACCAGGAGCGCTCTTGCCTGGAGGCGGCAGGCCGTGCCTTGCAGGAGCTCCGGTGGCCCGGCGCCATCCGCCTCAGCATCCTGCTCGATCCGGTCAGCATGCTCTGATGGTTTGCCTGGCACCCAGGGCGGGCGGTCCGGGGCCGACCTGGGACAGTGCCTGAGGTGAGGGAAGGAGGGACGCCCTTGCGCATCGGCTTCGCCGGCAGCGGGCACTTCGCGGAAGAGATCTGGCAGGAGCTGGCTCAGGCCGGGATTCACCCGGTCCTCTTGGTGACGGCGCCGCCCGCGGCCCGCGGCCGCGGCCACCAGGAGCGGCCGCTGCCGCTGGCTGGCTGGGCCGAGGCGGCCGGGGCCAACGTGCTGGCGCCTGTGGCTTGGGACGAGGCCAGCCTCCAGGCCGTGTCCCGGGCCGCCCTGGATTGCCTGGTGGTGGCCGACTACGGCCGGAGGCTGCCGGTTTCGGCCCTGCCGCTGGCCATCAATGTGCACCCGTCGCTGCTACCCCGCTGGCGCGGTGCGGCGCCGATCCAGCGGGCGCTGTGGCACGGGGATCGCTACACCGGCGTGAGCGTGATGCGGGTCGCCGAGGCGATCGACGCCGGGCCGCTCTATGCCCAGGAGGCCATCCTGATCGCCCCCGATGACAACGCCGGAACGCTCAGCCAGCGCCTGGCGCTCCTCGGCGGCCGGCTCTTGGCCGAGGTGCTGTCCGACCTCGAAGCCGGCCGCGCCCAGGCGCTGGCCCAGGACTCACGGGGCGTGCGCTGGGCCAGGCGGCTCACCGGTGAGGAGGAGTGGCTCAGGCCCGGAGACCTGAGCACCTCCAGCCTGGTGCGCCGGGTGCGAGCGCTCTCGCCCGCGCCAGGGGCCAAGCTGACCGTCAACGGCCGTGCTCTCAAGCTCCTGGTGGTAGAGGCGGCATCGGTGCGGCCGCCGGCTGGAGAGCTATGGGCCAGTGGACCAGACCTCGTGCTCGGCACCCGGGACGGCGGGGTGCGCCTGATTCGGGTCCGGCCGGCCGGCGGGCGGGAGATGGCGGGTGCGGACTTCTGGCGCGGCGTGAGAGGGGGCGCCCGGTGATCGATGCAGCCAGGCAGCTGGCGGTGCGGGCAGCGGTGCGCCTCGACGCCGGAGTGAACGCCGAGATGGCGCTCGACCAAGAGCTCCGGGCGGCTGGCATCGACCACCCCCAGCGGCCCAGGGCCACCGATCTCTTCTACCAGATGGTGCGCTGGCAGATCCGCCTCGACCATGCCCTCAGCCACTGCCTCAGCCGGCCGCTGCGTGACCTCCAGCCCGAGGTACGGGCCATGCTGCGCCTCGGTGCCCTGGAGCTCCTGGTGGAGCGTCACCCCGCCTACGCCGTGGTGGACAGCTCGGTCAGCCTGGCGGGGAAGCTGGCGCCGGCCGCCAAGGGGCTGGTCAACGCGGTGCTCCGCCGCCTGGCCACGGCCGGGGACGGTCCGTGGCCCGAGGACCCTGTCCTGGCCCTAGCCGTTCGCCACGCCCATCCGGCCTGGCTGGTGGGGCGCTGGCTGGCCCAGTTCGGCCAGGACGATACGCTGGCGATCATGGCGTGGAACAACAGCCGGCCGCCCTTGTGGGTGCGGGTGAACCGGATGCGGGGCACGCCCGCCGCCTACCAGGACCAATTTCAGGTGACGGGCGAGCCTCACCCCGAGGCGCCCACCGCCCTGGCGCTGGCGGCGCAGCCCGTGCGCAAGCTGGCCGGCTACGGGCAGGGCTGGGTGACGCCGCAGGGGGTGGGCTCGCAGGTGGTGTCGGCCATGCTGCCTCTTTCGCCCGGCTGGCGGGTGGCAGATGTCTGTGCCGGCCATGGCACCAAGGCGCTTGCCCTCTTGGAGCGGCAGAGCCGGATCGAGGTGCTGGCTGGCGACCTGAGGCCGGAGGCTCTCCGGCTGATCCCTGGCGAGGCGCGCCGCCTGGGCCTGCCGGCGCCCCTGACCCGCTCGCTGGACGCCGCCCATCCGCCCCGCGAGCTGCTTGGCAGCTTCCAGGCCGTACTGGTCGATGCTCCCTGCAGTGGCCTCGGCACCTTGCAGCGCCATCCGGAGCTGCGTCATCGCTGCCAGCTGGAGGATGTGGCCCGGCTGGCCGGCGAGCAGGCCCGCATCCTGGCGGGCGCTGCCTCTCTGGTGGCCGAGGGCGGGGTCTTGCAGTATGCGGTATGCTCTTGGGAGCCCGAGGAGACGACGGCAGTGGTGGAGGGATTTCTGGGCACGCACCCTGGCTTTGCCCAGGTCGGGCGGCGCTGGCTGACGCCCTGCCGGGAGAATACCGAAGGGTTCTTCATTGCCGTGCTGAGGCGATCTCTGGCGGAGGACCACAGCGGCCGATAGCCGGCTGGAAGGAGGGGTGGCGTGTCGATGCTGGACCAAGGCGGGCCAGCCAATTTTCTGGACCTCGGCCCTGGCGATTGGCGGGGGGCCTTCGCCGGGCTTGGCCTGCCGGCTTTCCGCGGTCCGCAGGTGGCGGCACAGGTCTACCACCGCCTGGTCACCGGCTACGCCGAGATGACGGACCTGCCGCGGGGCCTGAGGGGCGAGATGGAAGCGGCGCTGCCGCTCGGCCTGGGTGAGGAAGTGGCGGTCCAGGAAGCGGACGGCGGCGTGGTCAAGGCCCTGCTCAAATTCCCTGACCAGGCCAGCGCCGAATGCGTGCTCCTGCCCTATCACTACGGCATCAGCGCCTGCCTCAGCTCCCAGGTGGGGTGCCGCCAGGGCTGCCTCTTCTGCGCCACCGGCGCCTCCGGGTTCAGCCGCTCGCTCACCGCCGGCGAGATGATGGCACAGTACCTGGCGCTCGCCCGCAGGGCGAGGCCCAAGCGGGTCAGCCGGGTCGTGATGATGGGAGCGGGGGAGCCGCTCGACAACTATGACGAGGTGCTCGCGTTTTTGCGCCGGCTGAACGACCCGGCCACCTTCGGCGTCTCGTTCCGGCGCATGACCATCTCCACCGTCGGGCTGGTGCCGGCGATTGACCGCCTGGCCGGAGAGGGGCTGCCCATCCGGCTGGCCCTGTCCCTGCACGCCACCAGCGACGAGGTACGCAGCATGCTGATCCCGGAGAACCGCAGGTACCCGATCGCCGAAATTCTGGCTGCCGCCGACCGCTACGCCGAGGTGAGCGGCCGCCGGGTCACCTACGAGTTCATCCTGATCGGGGGCCTCACCGACCAGGAGGACGAGGCGCACCGGCTGGCGGAGCTGGCCCGGCGACACCCTGGCCACGTCAACCTGATCCCGCTCAACCCCACGCCGCACTTCCCCTACCAGCGGCCGGCGGCGAGCCGGATCCGGGCCTTCCAGGAGATCCTGCTCCTCGCCGGTGTACCCACCACCGTGCGCCGCACCATGGGGGCGGAGGTGGACGCGGCCTGCGGCCAGCTGCGCCGCCGATACGATCGAAGGGGGGACGAGGTTGCGCCTGTCCGCGTTTTCGCGCCAGGGACGAGGTCGCGCCCATAACGAGGACAGCTTCCTCCTGGTCCGCCAGGAGAGCGGCACCATCATGGCGGTGGCGGACGGCGTCGGCGGCTCCAAGGCCGGCGAGGTGGCGAGCCGCATTGCCACCCAGACCCTGAGCGACCAGCTCTCGCGGGGCCTGGACGGCCAGGTGGCGGAGACAGTGATGCTGACCGCCTTTCAGGAGGCGCATCGCGCCGTGATGAACACGCGCCGGCTTCCCGACACGCCCGGTGCCGATATGGGAACCACATTGACCTGTGCCTGGATCATCGAAGACGGGGTGGTGGTCGGCCACGCCGGGGACTCCCGCCTCTACCTGGTGCGTGAGGGCGCCATCCGGCAGCTGACGGATGACCACTCGGTCACAGGCGAGCTGACCCGCCAGGGCCAGATCACACCGGCCGAGGCGCAGACCCACCCCCAGCGCCACGTGCTGACCAACGCCCTGGGCGATGAAACATGCTTCTGGGCAGACGTCCGCACCTGGCGGCTGGAGGCCAGAGATCTCCTCTGCCTTTGCACCGATGGACTGAGTGATGCGCTCCCGACTGAGGAGGTGGCCCGCATCGTGTTGGAGGCCGGGGTGGAGGAGGGGCCGAGCCGCCTGATTGCAGCCGCCCTGGCTGCGGGCGCCCAGGACGACGTGACCGTGCTCCTGGCGGCGCTGGACCAAGAAGACGTGGAGGCAGGGCGATGATCGGACGAGTCCTGGCCGGGCGCTATCGCATCGAGTCGCTGATCGGCACCGGCGGCATGGGCGAGGTGTATCGTGCCCAGGATCTGACCCTGGAGCGCCCGGTGGCTGTCAAGATGCTGCGCGCCGAGTTCGCCAGCGACCAGGAGTTCATCCGCCGCTTCCGGCAGGAGGCGACGGCGGCCGCCTCCTTGTCCAATCCGCACATCGTGGGCGTGTTCGATGTCGGCGAGGACGAAGGCGAGCACTACATCGTGATGGAGCTGGTGGAGGGCCGCACCCTGAAGGACGAGATCCAGAGCCAGGGCAGGCTGCCGCTGGCCCTGGCGCTCACCATCAGCCAGGCGGTGGCGTCGGCTCTGGTCGCTGCCCACGCCAAGCGGGTGGTGCACCGCGACATCAAGCCGGAGAACATCCTGCTCACCTCCAGGGGCGAGATCAAGGTGGCCGACTTCGGAATTGCCCGGGCCTCCACCAACCAGACCCTGATCCACACCAAGAGCATCGTCGGCTCCGCCCAGTACATCAGCCCGGAGCAGGCCAGGGGCGGCTTCGTGGATGAGAAGTCGGACCTCTACGCCCTCGGCGTGATCATGTATGAGATGCTCACCGGCAAGCCGCCGTTTGACGGCCCGTCCCCGATTGCGGTGGCGCTGCGCCACATCCACGACGAGCCGCAGCCGATCAGAAGGCTGCGCCCCGATCTGCCGAAGCCGGTGGAAGCGATCGTGATGCGGCTTTTGGCCAAGTCTCCGGAGGAGCGCCCGTCCAGCGCCCAGACCCTGGCCGCCCTCAGCCAGACCCTGCAGGCGGCGGGAGGGGCGGTGCGGCTGGCGGCAGTGGCTCCGGAGGCCGAACAGCTGGCGCCGACCATCACGCCGGTGAAGGCAAAGCGGCGGCGGCGGCGCATCCCGTGGGGCTGGCTGATTCCGGCTCTGGTGGTGGTGGCCCTGGTGGTCGGCGGCCTGGCAGCCCTGGCCGCCTGGGTCAACGCGCCGGTGGTGCGGGTGCCGAACGTGGTGTCCGAGTCCCTCGCCACTGCCACAGCCAACTTGCAAAAGAGCCACCTGAGCGGCCAGATCGCCGGGCGCGAGCTATCTCAGTACAAGGCTGGCGACGTGGTCAGCATGCAGCCCACCGCTGGAAGCCAGGTCAAAGAGGGGCGTGTCATCCAGCTCGTGGTGTCGAGCGGCCTGAAGCAGGTGGCGGTGCCGAACCTGGTGCAAGAGCCGCTCCACACTGCCTATTTGGACCTGGTGGCCGCCGGCCTCAAACTGGGTCACCTCACCTACACCCCCTCCATCGACCCGGCCGGGACAGTCGTGACCCAGACGCCGCGGGCGGGCACCCGGCTGGCCCTGGGCGCACCGGTGGCGCTCCAGGTGTCGTCCGGTCAGGCCAACCTGGTGCTGAGCATGCCGAATGTGGTGGGCGAGCCGGTGCAGACGGCGGCCAACCAGCTGGGGGCGATGGGCCTCCTCATCCAGGTGAACAGCTTCGCACCCAGTGCCTCGCCGGTCGGTACCGTGCTCGACCAGTCGGTGCCGCCCGGCACCAAGGTCAAGTCGGGGGCGACGGTGGACCTCACCACCTCCAACGGGCCGCCGCCCTCTGGCGGCAGCGGGCCGCCCTCCAGCCAGACGGTGACCTTCACCTACCAGGGCTCCCAGGCCGCCGAGGTGAAGGTGCTGATCGTCGATGCTCAGGGTGTGGAGACGGCCTATGACCAGATCACGAGCCCGGGCGCCAGTTTCCCGCTGACGCTCAACTGGCAGGGCAACGGCAGGCTGGAGGACTACGTGGGCTCCACGCTGGTCTTCTCCGGGCCGCTGCCGCTCAGCTCCAGCCAAGAGACCATCCCGCCCTCCCCATGAGCCGCGGCCGTGTCACCTCCGCCCTGGGCGCCACTTTCCGGGTCGGCCTCGGCGATGCGTCCGAGGTGGAGGTGCGGCCGCTGGGTGCCCTGCGCCACGCCAGGCAGGAGATCCTGGTCGGGGACTGGGTAGAGGTGGATGGCGGCCGGCTGATCTCCGTGCTGCCCAGGCGAAACCGCCTGCTGAGGCCGCGGGTGGCCAATGTGGATGTGGTCATCCTGCTCACCACCAAGAAGGATCCTCCGCTGTCCGACCTCGACGTCGCCCGCCGCCTGGTGGCGATCACACTGACCGGCGCCACCCCCCTGCTCGTCTTGGCCAAGGCCGACCTCCTGTCGGCTGGCCAGCGCCGGGAATTTCGTGCCACCTACCGCCAGGCGGCGGCCGTCGTCGAGCTGTCGTCCAGGGAGGGCACTGGGCTGGAGGCAATCGGCGCCGCCATCAGCGGGCATGTGGCGGTGCTGGCCGGCGCCAGCGGCGTGGGCAAGTCCACCTTGTTCAGCCGTCTGACCGGGCAACCGGCCCGCACCGGCGGGCTGTCCGCCGCCGGGCGGGGCCGGCACACCACGCGCTGGGCAAACCTGGTGCCGGTGGCCGGCGGCTATCTGGTCGACACCCCAGGCTTTGAGGCGCTTACCCTCGAAATCAATGCTCCGAGCCAGCTGGCGGCCAGCTTCCCGGACTGGCAGAGCCTGCCCGGCTGCCGCTTTGGCGACTGCAGCCACCGCACCGAGCCGGACTGCCAGGTGCGAGAAGCGGTCGAGTCCGGCAGGGTGTCTAGGGTTCGCTATGAAAGTTATCTGGCGCTCTATCGGGAGGTGGCAGAGGCGTGATTCGCATCCACCCGTCCCTGTTGTCGGCGGATCCGCTCCACCTGGGAGACGCCCTGACCGCCGTCTCGGCGGCTGATGGCATCCACCTCGACCTGATGGATGGCCACTTCGTGCCGACCTTCACCTTCGGCCCCTGGCTGGCTGCTGCCGTCTGCCGGGCCAGCCAGCTGCCGGTGGAGGCACACCTCATGGTCTCCAATCCCGAGCGCCACCTGGAGGCACTGGCTCGGGGCGGGGTGAGACAGCTGATCGTCCATCAGGAGGCGACCGCACACCTGCACCGGCTGGTCTCGGAGATACACCGGCTGGAAGCCCGGGCCGGAGTGGCCATCAACCCTGGGACACCAGTCGAGACACTGGTCGATCTCCTGGGGGAGCTCGACCTGGTGCTGGTCATGTCGGTGGACCCGGGCTGGGGCGGTCAGGCCTTTTGGCCGGGCGCGCTCGCCAAGGTGAGGCGACTCCGCCAGATGGGCTTCCCAGGCGAGATCGAGTTGGACGGCGGCATGGACGAAACCAGCGCGCCGAAGGTGGTGGCGGCTGGGGCCACCACCTTGGTGGCGGGCTCTTACATTTTCGAGGGCGACGATCTGCCGGCCCGGCGCCTAGCCGCGCTGCGCCGCGCGGCCGAAGGAGCGCCGGCCGGGCGCTCCTAGAGGGGCCGGGGCCGGCCTTCAGATGGTGGCTAGACGGCGCGCTGCACCTTGCCGGACCGGATGCAGGCCGTGCAGACGTACAGGTGTTTGACGGTGCCATCCACCTTGACCTTGAGACGCTGGATGTTCGGCGAGAAACTGCGGTTGGTCTTGATGTTGGAATGCGACACCAGATGACCCCGCACCACTGTCTTACCGCAAACCTCGCACAGGCGAGCCATGTGAATGTCCTTCCTTTGCCACGCGTCAGTCGGGTCATTGTAGCAGAAAGCTGAGCTCGGGGGGAGGCGGTGACCGCGGGGAGAGATCGCCCTGCCCCGCCGGCCTCACTCCAGGATCTGCCCGGTCTGGGACCAGTCCGGATCGAGGCCCTCTCCCGCCTGGGTGTGCGCTGCGTCCTAGACCTGCTCTGGCACCTGCCCCGCCGCTACGAGGACCTCCAGCCGTGGGACGGCCAACGTCCGGGCTGGGCGGTTGTTCAAGGCCGGACGGGCCAAGTCCGCCTGATTGGCCGCCGCCTGGAGGCGGAGTTGAGCGCGGCCGGCAGGTCGGTTCGCCTCACCTTCTTCCACAAGCCATACCTGGCGAGGAAGCTGGCAGGAAGCGGCACGGTGGCCTGGTGGGGCCAGATTCGCCGTCTGGGCCAGCTCTGGGTCATGACCGAACCCGAGCAGATCGACCCCGGCCAGCTGGAGTGGGGGCTCCGCCCCATCTATGCCATCGGGCAAGGTCTCAGCCAGGTCGTGATGCGGCGGGCGATCAGGGCCGCCCTGGCCTCTGCCCCAGCTGCCGAGGCGCCCTGGCTCCGCCAGGTGCACTGTCCTTTGTCGCTGGCAGACGCCGAGGCAGGCAGGAGACATCTGGCCGAGCGGGAGGCTGGTGCCATCGCACGGGCCATTCGGGCCGCCATGCCCCCGGTCAGGGGCCATCCGCAGCCGCCGCCCAGGACCGATCCCGCCCCCTTCGCCCTGCGCCCCGACCAGGTGCGGGCGCTGGCCGAGATTCGCTCCGACCTGGCCCGGCCCCGCGCCATGCGCCGGCTGCTCTTGGGAGAGGTGGGCAGCGGCAAGACCGCGGTCGCCCTCCTGGCAGCCCGGGGACCGCTTCAGGCCGGATGGAATGTGGTGCTCCTGGTGCCGACGGAAGCCTTGGCCGCCCAGCACCTGGAGGCCGGCCGGCGCCTGTGCGGCGACCTGGCCCGCCCCTTGGCCGTCGCCGGGGAGCAGCGGCCGGTCCTGCCAGGCCGGGACCCACGGCTCCTGGTCGCCACCACCGCGGCCTTTCGGCAGGAGGCGGCCCTCGAGCCGCTGGGGCTGGTGATCGTGGACGAAGAGCAGCGCTTCGGCGTGGAGCAGCGCCAGCGCCTCCTGGCCAAAGACCCCTCTCCCCACTACCTGAGCCTCACAGCCACGCCGATTCCCCGCACCCTGGCCCAGGCGATCAGCGGCCACATGGGCATGTCCGTCCTGGGCAACCCCTACGGGCAGCTGCCGCCGGTGCGCCTGGCCGGCCAGGCGGGGCGCCGCCAGCTCTATCACCAGGCCAGGCAACTGGTGCAGGCGGGTGGCCAGGTGCTGGTGATCTGTCCGCGCCGGGCGACGGAGGGCAGGCCCGGCCTGCCCGCTGCCGAGCGGCTGGCCATGGGCATCGCCCGCCAGTGGCCAGAGCTGCCCTTGCACCTGATCACTGGCCACACCCCCCTGGCCGAACTGAGCGACCGGCTGAGCCGCCTGGCCGGCGGCGAGGCTGGCCTGGTGGTTGGCACCAGCGTGCTGGAGGTGGGCCTCGACCTGCCCGCTGCCAGCCTGGTGGTGGTGGAGGGGGCGGACGCCTTTGGCCTCGCTCAGCTCCACCAGATGCGGGGCCGGGTCGGCCGGCGCGGCCAGGCCGCCGAGGCGGTCTGGGTCGACTCTGGCCTCGACGCCGAGGCCAGCGCCAGGCTAAGGCGCGCCGCGGCGGCCACCACCGGTGAGGAGGTGGCCAGGCTCGATCTGGAGCTCCGCGGCTGCGGTCTTCTGGAGGGTGTGCTGCAACACGGCTTCCCGGCCCTGAAGGCGCTCCGCCTGCCGGAGGAGATGGCGCTGTTGACCCGGGCCTGCAGCGACCTGTCGGCAGCAGGAAATTGACTGTAGGATAACTAATAGTGCGGCCTATCTGCGGCTGGCCCCGACCGGGCCGGGCCGCGATTTGCCGAGACTGGGGGAGGGAGGCTGGGCCGCGGGCGAAGCGCCAGCGGCGGATGAAGTGCCGAAGTGAGGGCGGGCATGGGCTCGCCGTCTCGAGGCGGACGGGCCGACTCGCGAGCGAGGAGGGTACAAGTGAGCGACGAAACCGCAGGCGTCTCGGAGGCCGAAATTGCCGTCCACTGGGGCGAGGAAGACTATGTGTCCCCGCCGGCATCATTTGTTGCACAGGCCAATCTGACCGACCCTACGATCCGCCAACGCTTCAGCCTGGAGAACTTTCCGGCCTACTACGAGGAGTTCGCCAACCTGTTGAGCTGGGACAAGAAGTGGGATCAGGTGATCGACTCCAGCAACCCGCCATTCTACAAGTGGTTTGTCGGCGGGCGGCTGAATGTGAGTTACAACTGCATCGACCGCCACCTCGAGAAATACCGCAACAAGACCGCCATCCACTTTGTGCCCGAGCCTGAGGATGAGCGCATCGAGCACGTGACCTACCAGGAGCTGTGGGTACGGGTCAACGAATTCGCCGCCTTCCTGCGCGACAAGGTGGGCGTCAAGGCTGGCGACCGGGTGACCGTTCACATGCCGATGGTGCCGGAGTTGCCCATCACCATGCTGGCCCTGGCCAGACTGGGAGCGATCCACTCCGTCGTGTTCGCCGGCTTCAGCGCCAAGGCGTGCGCCGGACGCATCGTCGACTCGGAGAGCCGCGTCCTGATCACCATGGATGCCTACTACCGGGCGGGAGCCCTCCTTGACCACAAGGAGAAGGCAGACGTCGCCTGTGACGAGGCGAGCGCTGATGGGGGCAAGGTCGACACCGTCCTGATCTGGCAGCGTTACCCGGGCAAGTACTCCAGCCCGACGCCGCTCAAGGCAGGCCGGGATGTGATCGTCAACGACGAATTGGGCGCTTTTCGCGGCAAGCGGGTCGACCCGGTGTCCGTGAAGGCGGAGGACCCCTTGTTCTTGATGTATACGTCCGGCTCAACCGGCCGGCCGAAGGGTGCGCAGCACAGCACCGGCGGCTATCTGTCCTATGTCACCTGGACCTCGAAGATGATCCAGGATATCCACCCTGAGGACGTCTACTGGTGCATGGCGGACATCGGCTGGATCACCGGGCACTCGTACATCGTGTATGGGCCGCTGGCACTGGCCGCCTCCACCGTGATCTACGAGGGCACGCCGACGCACCCCGACGCCGGCCGGCCCTGGCGCGTCGCCGAGGAACTGGGCGTCAACATCTTCCACACCTCGCCTACCTCCATCCGCGCCCTGCGCAAGGCAGGCGGCGGCAACCCGGAGCGCTACAACTACCACTTCAAGCACATGACCACCGTCGGTGAGCCGATCGAGCCGGATGTCTGGAAGTGGTACCACAAGGAGGTCGGCAAGGGCGAGGCCGTGATCGTCGACACCTGGTGGCAGACAGAGAACGGCGGCTTCCTGTGCAGCACCGTGCCGGCCATCGACAAGATGAAGCCGGGCAGCGCTGGTCCGCCCATCCCCGGCATCCACCCCCTGATCTTGGACGAGGAGGGCCATCCGGTGCCGGCTGGCTCCGGCAAGGCCGGCAACATCTGCATCCAGAACCCGTGGCCCGGCATGTTCCAGACCATCTGGCACGACCCGGACCGCTTTGTCGCCACCTATTTCACCAAGTACAACAAGAATCCTAAGAGCAAGGACTGGCGGGACTGGCCGTACTTCGCAGGGGACGGCGCCATGCTGGCCGAGGACGGTTACTTCCGCATCCTCGGGCGCATCGACGACGTCATCAACGTGGCCGGCCACCGCCTGGGCACCAAGGAGCTGGAATCGGCCGCCCTGACCGTGCCAGGCGTCGCTGAGGCGGCGGTGGTGGCGGCCAAGGACGAGATCAAGGGCATCATGCCGGAGATCTACGTCTCGCTGCAGCCGGGGGTCCAGGCCAGCCCGGAGATGGCGAAGAAGATCTCGGACGCCATCACCAAGGAGATCGGTCCGATCGCCCGGCCGAGAAAGGTGTGGCTGGTGCCGGACCTGCCCAAGACGCGCTCCGGCAAGATCATGCGCCGCATTCTGAACGCCATTTCCAACAACAACCCGGACACCGGGGACATCACCACCCTGGCCAACCCGGAGATGGTCGCCGAGATCCAGAGGATCCACCAGGCAGGCTGACCCAACGGCAGGATCCCGACCCGGTTGATGCCGCGAACTGATCCATTGATCCTCATCTCTCGAAGGAGTGTGCGTAAGCTTGAATCTGAAAGCGAACCCGGCCCCTCTGGGACTGGCTGGCTTTGCCCTGACCACCTGGATGCTGAGCATGATGAACGCCGGCTGGTATCCGGCCGCCGGCATCGGCTTGGTGCTGGCCTTGGCCTTCGCCTACGGCGGCTTGGCTCAGTTGGTGGCAGGCGTGCTGGAATACGGCAACGGCAATACTTTCGGAACCGTGGCCTTCTTCTCATACGGGGCCTTCTGGCTCTCGTTCGCTCTGTTCGCCGGCTACTACGGCAAGGGTGTGCCCGGACCGTTCGTGGCCTGGTACCTCTTGATGTGGGGCTTCTTCACCTTCTACATGTGGCTGGGCGCCATCAAGATCAACACCGCCCTGAACCTGGTCTTCCTCGCCCTGTGGCTGACCTTCGTGCTGTTGGCGGCCGGCGCCTTCGGCGTCGGCTCCCTGACCCAGATCGGCGGCTACGTCGGTCTGATCACTGCCCTCCTGGCCTTCTACGCCTCGGCCGCCCAGGTGATCAACGAGGTGCACGGCAAGGTCGTCCTTCCGCTGGGCATGCCGAAGCGGCAGGACGTGACCAAAACCCCGCCCTCTTCGCAGCCTTCCTAGTCTCAGCTCCCAGATCCGGGGATCCTGCCGATCTATTACCAACCGGGGCCGGGGGCGAGGGCCAAGCAAAGCGGCCCCGCCCCCGCCCGTGCCCAGGAGGGGACCTGATGCTGAAGCCCGGGGATACGGTGAGAGATCCCAGACCCGGCGTCCAGCCGGGGCGAGAGGGCGAGGTCATCCAGGTGCTGACCAATCCGGCCTGCCTGATGCGGACGGTGGTGGTCGCTTGGTCTGACGGCGAGAGCGAAGAGGTTGAGGAGACGCTGTTCGGACCGCTCGATGACTGACTCCCGACCACGCCATGGCAGCAGGAGACGGCAGCGGGAAGGAGAAGGCAACGGCGAGGTCCTGCACACTGAGGTTTTCCGCGCCCTGGCTCGGCCAGAGCGCCCAGGGTGGAGGTGACGGTCGTGGGCACAGGTTGTGCGCTGGTCTGGCGAGCAATGAGCCCCGGCATAGCGCCACGCCATAGCCGACGCGCCAGCATGCACGCCGGCTGCCTTCACCGGGGGGAGGAGCCGGGCCGGGGCTCAGGCGAGCCCACCGCCCACCGCCGCCGGAAACAGAGGTCCTCAAGGTTTGCCAAAGCGGCGCCGATGCTAGCCATGACCCGCTGTTCCG
>JAJZLH010000003.1 GCA_021803575.1 Bacillota bacterium
CTGGCCCTCCTCGTGGCTGAACCGTTCCGACGCTGTGCCAACCGTGCACCTCCTCGGTAGATGGTGGTGAGGAGCACCATACCAGCCCCGCCGCCCAGGGTCAAGTGCGCCCGCCTCCGGACACGAGAGACCTTTCCCCTGAGCCGAGCCGCCCCTCCGGCCGGCGGCCAAGCCAGTGCGGGGATGGCCTAGGTCAGTTCCTCGAGCTCCTTCACCAGCCGCGCGAAGCCAGCCAGTCCGCTGGCCAAAGACGCCGGGTCGGCCATGTCCACTCCGGCCAGGCGCAGCGCCGGCAACGGATCCATCGACCCGCCCAGGGACAGGAATTCCGTGTAGCGGGCTGCCTGGGCAGCCCCCTCCTGGCGGACCTTCTCCATCAGGGCGGCGGCGGCCAGAAAACCCGTGGCGTACTGGAAGACGTAGAAGCTGAAGTAGAAGTGCGGGATGCGGGCCCACTCCATCTCGGTCTCGGCGTCGACCGCCACTGCCTCCCCATAGAAGGCGTCGATGGTGCGCCGGTAGATGGCGGAGATGCTCTCGGCGGTGAGGGGCTCACCGCTCTCGTGGGCGGCGTGGAATCCCTGCTCGAACTCGGCAAAGAAGGCCTGGCGGTACACAGTGCCCAGATAGTCCCGGGCCAGGCTGTCCAGGAGCAACAGGCGCTCCTGGCGGCTCTGGGCCCGCTCCAGCATGTGGCCCAGCAGCAGGTGCTCATTGGCGGTGGACGCCACCTCAGCCAGGAAGATCGGGTACTGGGCGTTGCGCACGCTCTGGTGGCTGGCGGCCAAAAGCGAGTGCATGGCGTGGCCCAACTCGTGGATCAAGGTGAACACGCTCTGCCGTTCGCCGGTGTACGTCATCAGGATGTAGGGGTGCACATCGTAGACGTCGGAACTGTATGCCCCGGAACGCTTGCCGCGGTTCTCCAGATAGTCGATCGCCCGCTGCTGGAGGTAGGCGGCAAGGCGCCGCTGGTAATCGGGGCCCAGCGGGCTGACCGCCTCCTGGACGAGGCCGGTTGCCTCCGGCCAGCTGAAGCGGGCGTCGTCGTCCACCACCGGCACCGCCAGGTCAAAGAAGTGGAGCCTGTCCACGCCCAACTGGCGCCGCCGCCAGGCCAGGTAGCGGTGGAGCGTCGGCAGGCTCTGGTGGATGGCCTCCAAGAGCGCCGGGTAGACCTGCTCCGGGAGATTGCGCTCGTCCAGCCGCATGGCCAGTGCGCTGGGATAATGGCGCAGCCGCGCCGTAGTGCCGTCCACCTCCGCCACCTGGGCCAGAGTGGCGGCAAAGGTGTGGCGGTGGCTGGCGTACATGGCCAGCATGGCCCGGTAGGCATTCTGGCGGAGCACGCGGTCCTGTCCGCTCAGGTAGAGGCCATAGCGGCCGTGGCTGAGCGGGCGCGCCTTACCGGCCTCATCGCGCACGTCGCCGAAGTCGAAGTCCGCATTGGCCAGCTGAGCCGCGGCCTGGGCGGCACCGTCCAGCGCCGGGCCGAAGGCGGACAGCGCCGCCTCCACCTCGGGGCTCAGCCAGTGGCGGCGGCGGCGGATGATCTCTTCCAGGGTGTGCCGGTAAGGTCCCAGCCTGGGTTCCTCGCCAAGCCACCGCTCCAGCGTGCCCTCCGGCAGCTGCACCAGCTCAGGGCGGATGAAGGCGACCGCCTCGGAGGCCCGGGCCGCCACCTGGCGCGACTTCTGCTCCAGGGCCACCCCCGTGCTGTCCTGAGTGTCCTGGTCGTGGCGGAAGGAGGCGTAGCAGAGGTAGCGTTCGGCCAGGGGGGTGAGCCGGTCCTCGCCCTCCAGGGCGTCGGCCACCCGCCGGGCGCCTTCGGCCAGATGGCCGGCCAGCGCCGCCACCTCATTGGCCTCGGCCAGCACTGCCTCACCCTGACGCGCCCAGGCCTCCTCGTCCAAAAAGAGGTGACTGAGATCCCAGGTCTCACCTGCCGGCAGGGTCTCTCTAGTCGGGACAACCTCGCTCGCCATCTCCCGCTCCTCCTTCGCTTGGCCGCCAGACGCTACGCTCTGGGGTGGCTCTTCTGGTACTGGTCCTTGATCTGGGCCAGGGCGATGTGGGTATAGATCTGGGTCGAGCTGAGCGAGCGGTGGCCGAGCAGTTCCTGCACAGCCCGCAGGTCGGCGCCGCCCTCCAGGAGGTGGGTGGCGAAGGCGTGGCGGAGGGCATGCGGGCTGGTGCTGGCCGCCCCCGCCCGCACGGCCAGGGCAGCCACGATCCGCCTCAGCCCGCGCACGCTCAGCCGGCTGCCCTGCTTGTTGACGAAGAGGGCCTGCTCCTGGGCGCCGGCCCACAGCGGCCTGGCGTCTTCAAGGTAGCGCTGGAGCGCGGTTGCCGCACCGCCGCCGAACAGCACCCGCCTGGCCTGACCGCCCTTGCCGATCACGTCCGCACTGCGGGATGCCATGTCCACGCTGCCCAGGTCCAGAGAGGCAAGCTCGCCGATGCGGAGGCCCGAGCCGTAGAAGAGCTCCAGCACTGCCTGCTCGCGCAGTCCCTCGGCACCTGGGGTGGCCGCCCCCAGCATGCCCTCGATTTCCGAGCGGCTGAAGGGGTGGGGCAAGAGGCGGCGGGCCTTGGGCGAGCGGACCAGGCGCAGGGGGTTGGCACTCATCTGCCCCTCCTCCTCGAGATGCCGGCAAAAGGCGCGCAGCCCAGCCAGCCGCCGTGCCACCGTCCGCCGGCTGAGCCGGCGCTCCTGCAGGCTCACCAGGTAGGTGCGCACCGAGCTGAGGCCAAAGCTGAGCTCTCGTGCCTCCAAGAAGGTGAAGAAGTCGCGCACATCCCGGGTGTAGGCATCGACCGTGTGCGGCGAGCGGGCCAGCATCAGCCGGCTGCGGAAGGCCGCCACCTGGCGGGCGTGCTCAGTCGTCATGGGCCGCCGCCACCGGGCCGTCCTCCGTGTACCCGCACCCGGGCGCCCGGCAGGCGATGGTCACCTTTCCGCCCTGGCGCCGTTCGACCAGATAGGGAGCGGCGCAGGAGGGGCAAACCCGGTTCACCGGCTTTTGGGGTGACGTGAAGTCGCAGGCCGGATAGCGGCTGCAGCCGTAGAAGACCCGCTGCCGGCGCTTGGTCTTGCGCTCCACGATCTGCCCGGTGTGGCAGAGCGGACAGGGCACGCCGGTGCCCTTGGCCAAGGGGCGGGAGTGCTTGCACGCCGGGAAGCCGCTGCAGGAGAGGAAGGGCCCGAAGCGGCCCTGGCGGATCACCATCGGCCGGCCGCAGAGCTCGCACACCTCGTCTGTCTCCTGCACCGGCATCCGCACCCGGGGCACATCCTTGTCGGCGGTCTTGAGGCGCGCCGCGAAGTCCTCGTAGAAGGCGCCGACCACGTCCTGCCACAGCCTGGACCCATCCTCAATGGCGTCCAGCCGCTCTTCCAGGTCGGCGGTGAAGGCCGGGTCCACCACCTCCGGGAAGTGCGCCGCCAGAAGGTCCACCACCACCTCGCCCAGCACGGTGGGCTGGAAGCGGCGGCTGACCAGTTCCACATAGCCGCGCTGCTGGATGGTGTCGATGATCGGCGCGTAGGTGGAAGGGCGGCCGATGCCCTTCTCCTCCAGGGTCTTGACCAGGCTGGCCTCGGTGTAGCGCGGCGGCGGCTCTGTGAAGTGCTGCTCAGGCGTCAGCTCCGACACCATGAGTGCTTCGCCCGCATCGAGCTTGGGCATGGCGGCCAGTTCCTCGTCCCCCTCGTCGGGCGCCGCCCATACCCGCAGGAAGCCGTCGAACAGCACCACGCTGCCGGTGGCGCGGAAGGTAAGGGTGCCCTGGTGGAGGTCGGCGGAGGTGGCGAGGAGGTCGGCCGGGCTCATCCGGCTGGCCAGAAAGCGCTCCCAGATCAGCCGATACAGCCGCATCTGATCCCGGTTCAGGTGCGCGGCCAGCCCATCCGGGGTGCGGGCTACGGCCGTGGGTCGAATGGCCTCGTGGGCGTCCTGGACGCCCGGCTTGGCCTTGGCCTTCCGCTCCACCGGCCGCCCGTACGCTTCGCCGTAGTGCGCCTTGATGTACTGGGTGGCCTCAGCCTTGGCCTCGGATGCCACCCGGGTGGCATCGGTGCGCATGTAGGTGATGAGGCCGACCCGCTCGCCGCCGGCCAGGTCCACGCCCTCGTAGAGACTCTGCGCCACTGACATGGTGCGCCGCACCGAGAAGCCGAGCTTGCGCGACGCTTCCTGCTGCAGGGTGCTGGTGGTGAAGGGCGGCGGTGCCAGCCGCCGCCGCTTCTTCTCAGCCAGGGCCGTCACCACGAACGGCTGGGCCCGGTCGATCTCGGCCAGCACGGCGTCGACCTCCGTCTGGGAGCTGAGCGTCGGCTTCTTGCCCCCGACCAGCGCCAGTTCAGCCGTCACCTCCTGCTTGCTGGCACCGAGGAAGGTGCCGGTCAGCGTCCAGTACTCTTGGCTTTTGAAGGCCAGCCGCTCCCGCTCGCGCTCGACGATCAGGCGCACCGCCACCGATTGCACCCGGCCGGCGGACAGCCCGCGCCGCACCTTCCGCCACAAGAGTGGCGACAGCTGATAGCCGACCAGGCGGTCGAGAACGCGGCGAGCCTGCTGCGCGTCGACCAGGCGGAGGTCGATCGGGCGCGGCTCCGCCACGGCGCGCTTGATGGCACCGGACGTGATCTCCCGGAACACGATGCGCAGCGGCTGGGCGACGTCCAGGTCCAGAGCCTGGGCCAGGTGCCAGGAGATGGCCTCGCCCTCCCGGTCCGGGTCGGTGGCGAGGAACACCCGGTCCCTGGCCCCAACCGCCGCCTTCAGCTCCTTGATGGTGCTGCGCTGGCTGGGGATGATCTGGTACTTGGGCATGAATCCATGCTCCACGTCGACGCCGAGCTGGCTCTTCGGCAGGTCCCGCACGTGGCCGCGCGAGGCCTTGACCGCAAACCGGCCGTCCAAAAATTTTTCAATCGTCTTGGCCTTGGCCGGAGATTCAACGATGATCAGTGATTTCACGGTACACCCCGATCGAGTTAGGTGGCTCATCCGGCCAATATCTGGGACGGCGGGAAATCGCTGGTTTGGCCCAGAGGAGTCCGTTCAGTATTATAGCCGAGGCGACTCACAACGAAAGACCGAAGCCTCCAGGAAGGGTGGTTCTCCTGCGCTATGGCCTAGCCGTTGCAATCGCGCTGGCGTCAGTTGCCTGGCTTTTGGCCACGGCGCCGGCCGCCTCGGCCGCCGGCCTGGGCGACCCGGTGCTGGCACCAGGCACGCCGGACCACCCGCAGGTCGTCGTCCTGCAGCAGGATCTCGAAGCACTGGGCTACGGCATCATCGCAGACGGCCAGTTCGGGCCAGCCACCGAGCAGGATGTCATCTCGTTTCAAAAGAGCCAGGGCCTCCCCGTCAACGGGCTGGTCGACCCCGCCACCGGCGAGGCGCTCACCCTGGCGGTGAGCGTGCAGCAGCGGCGCATCTCGGCACCGGCCACCTCCAGCATGTACACGGTGACACCATCCGACTCCATGGCGTCGATCGCCCAGCACTTCGACACCACGGTGGCGGCCTTGCTCAGCCTGAACAGCCTGCCGGTGCCGATCGTGACACCCGGCGAGCAGCTCCTGATCCCCCAGTCCGCCGCCCGCACCACCGCCGACTCCGCTGCCGCCGTCGGCGCTGCCATCGCCAAGGACGCCCTGAAGGAACTGGGTGTGCCTTACCACTGGGGCGGCGCCTCGCCGGCCACCGGATTCGACTGCTCCGGACTGGCCCAGTACGTAGCCGGGCTCTCCGGCATCAGCCTGCCCCGCACCTCCTCCGCCCAATTTCGGGTGGGAACGCCGGTGCCGCCGTCGGACCTGGCCCCCGGCGACCTCGTCTTCTTCGACACCTACGGCTGGGCAACCCACGTCGGCATCTACATCGGCGGCGGCCAGTTCGTGGACGCCCCGGACTCCGGCGAACTGGTGCGCATCGACAACCTCGCCAATTCGTATTGGAGTTCCCGCTTCATCGGCGCCAAGGACATCAGCAGCCTCTAGTCCGACCTGGAAGGTGCGGTCACGAGCCGGGTCAGGAACGATCTGCGATGCAACTCGCTCACCCCGATCTGGCGAAGCGCCACCAGGTGTTCCGGGGCGCCGTAGCCGACGTGGCGCTCGAAGCCGTAGCCCGGATAACTCTCCTCACCCAGCCGGCGCATCAAGAGGTCGCGCACCTCCTTGGCCAGGACGGAGGCAGCAGCCACGGCCCGGCTCTGGCTGTCCGCCCGGGGCAGGCTGACCACCCGGCCTGGCCAGGGCCCGAGGTCGACCGCATCCACCACCACCACCGCGGGCCGCCACGGCAACCCTGCCAGCGCCGCCCGCATCAGCAGGCGGTTGACCGGACTGATCCCCTCCCGGTCGATCAGGCTGGGCGAGGCGATGGCCACCGCCCACAGGGCGCCGCCGCCCAGCAGGCGGCGGACCAGCGCCCGGCGCCTCGGCGCACTGAGCCGCTTCGAGTCGTCCAGCCCATCGAGACGAAGCGTCCACGGCACGATCACGGCCGCTGCCACCATGGGCCCGGCCAGGGCACCCCGACCCACCTCGTCCACTCCGGCCAGCTCCGCCCGTCCGGGGCAGAGGCCGCGGTCAAAACGCCACAGGTCCTGCCGCCTTCTCCTGACCTCCCGAGCCAGGCGCTGGCGGAGGGCTGGGTCGCCGTCCCGGCGGGCCAGCACCCGGTCCAGCGTCTCCAGGCCCCCATCCGACATCCGGGTGAGATCGCGCGCCAGCCGGTTGAGCCGGGATGGATCCATCGCCTCACCTCGCCCTGGACCAGCCTCGAGCCTAGCCTGTCCGACTTTCGCTGAGTCCCAGCCCTTCCGCTGCCCGTCGGCGCCGCCTCCGGCCCGGGCCGGGGCGGCTAAGGCACCGCCAGCCAGCCGAACTGGCTGGGCGGCCAGACGGCGAAGAAGGCCTGGCCGACCACCGAACTGATCGGCACCTGGCCGAAGAAGCGGCTGTCGTCGGAGTGGGCCCGGTTGTCGCCGAGCACAAACACATAGCCGGGGCGGACCTTGGTCGGGGGCAGGTTGAAGTGGTCCAGATAGCTCTTCCCCGCCACCGTCTCCCACGGCTCCGGGAGGAGCCGTCCGTTGATGTAGACCTGTCCATTCACCATCGACACGGTATCACCGGGGACACCGATCACCCGCTTGATGAAGTCGATGCTGACCGGCAAAGGGGGGTGAAAGACGATGATCTCCCCGGTCTTGAGGCCGGTCAGGCGGAACCCCAGTTCATTGACCAGAAGCCGCTCCTGGTTGTGCAGGGTGGGCTCCATCGAGAAGCCGTCCACGTAGTAGGGCGCCACCACGTAGGTGCGGAGCAAAAAGGCGGCCAGCAATGCCAGAACCACCGTGATGAGGGTCTCGCGCCACCCGCTGCGGCGCCTCCCGGCCTGCTGCGGCTGGCCATCCTGATGCGGTGTTTGCGCCATGCTCAAACGCCCCTACGAGCGTCGCTCCTTGATCCTGGCCGCCTTCCCAGACAACTCCCTGAGATAGTAGAGCCGTGCCCGGCGCACGTCTCCCCGGCGCACCAGTTCGACCCGGTCGATGGCCGGCGAGTGCATGGGAAAGGTGCGCTCGATGCCGATACCATAGCTGACCCGGCGCACGGTGAAGGTCTCGCCGAGGCCACCGCCCCGCCGTCTGATCACATCCCCCTCAAAGGCCTGCAACCGCTCCCGGTTGCCCTCCCGCACCTTCACCCACACCCGTACGGCGTCGCCAGCTCGAAAGGCTGGAAGGTCCTGCCGCTTGGCGCCTGCGTCAATGGCCTGAATCCTGGTGTCCACCCTGGTCGCTCCCTTCCGGCTGGTCCGCCTGGACCGCCGCTTGTTCGAATTCCTGGATCCACACCTGCTCGACCGGGCTGAGGGCCGCCTGTCCGAGCAGATCCGGCCGGCGCCGCCACGTCCGGCGCAGGGCCTCTCGGCGACGCCAGCTGGCCACGGCCTGATGATCCCCGCTCAAGAGGACCTCCGGAACCGCCAGGCCGGCGAACTGGCGGGGCCGCGTGTATTGCGGCGCCTCCAAGAGTCCGGACTGGGAGAAGGACTCCTCCGCGAGCGAGTCCGGACTGATCACGCCTGGCAGGCACCGGCTGATTGCATCAATCACGGCCCAGGCCGCTGCTTCGCCGCCGCTCAGGATGAAGTCGCCCAGCGAGACCTCCTCATCGACCAGGGTCTCGACGCGCTGGTCCACCCCTTCGTAGTGGCCGGCCACCAGCACCAGGTGCCCGTAGCCCGCCAGCCGCTGCACCGCCTCCTGGGTCAGGGGCCGGCCGCTCGGCTCAAGGAGGACCACGCGGCTGTCCGCCCGGCGCAGGTCCGAGATGGCCCGGGCCAGCACGTCGACCCGCATCACCATGCCGGGGCCGCCGCCGTACGGCGGGGCGTCCACCGAGCGGTGACGGTCCTGAGCATAGCCTCTAATGTCGACCGCCGCAAGTTCGATCAGGCCTGCCCGGTACGCTCTGCCCACGATGCTGTGGCTGAACAGCGCCGGGAACACCTCAGGGAAAAGGGTCAGGACGTCAATCTTCACGGTCGCTCTCCGCCTCCAGGGCCCGGCACAGCTGGATGTGTCCCGCCGCCAGATCGACCGTGAGCCAGGCCCTGACCATCGGCACCAGCTGGCCGCCATCGAGCTCCAAGAGGTCGTGGGCTACTCCCGGCCAGATGCGGCGGACCTGGCCCAGGGGGCGGCCGTCGACGGCGGTGACGGCCATGCCGACCAGATCATCGACGTAGAAACGTCCCTCCGGCAGGGGCCAGCGCTCCTGGTCGGCGACCATCAGCCGCCGGCCGATCAGCGCCTCGGCCTGGTCGCGGCCGCCTATGCCCTCCAGCCGGGCGAGCGCCAGCCGTCCGTGCCGGCGAAAGGCGGTGATGAGGGCGGCCGCTTCCGGCTCGGTGTCGAGCTGGACGGCAAGGGGGGGCGTAAAGCGCTCGATCACGTCGCTCTCCAGGGCGAGCGCCAGCTCGCCCTTCAGCCCGTGCGCCCCCACCACCCGGGCGATCGTGATCACTCCAGAATGTCCATCCGCACCCGGTCCCCGTGCCGGCCGGCAAAGGCCTGCAGCACGGTGCGCAACGACTTGGCGACCCGGCCCTGACGGCCGATCACCCGGCCCATGTCGTCAGGGTGGACCCTCAGTTCGAGCGTCACTCTGTTGCCGTCGCGCTTCTCTTCGATGCGCACGCTCTCCGGATGCTGGACCAGGGCGCCGATCAGGTAGGCCAGTATCTCCTTCACTGCTCTGTCTTCCCTTCCGGACGCGCCTCCCCGAGGCCGATCCCCTGCTTGCGCAACAGCGCCTTCACGGTCTCAGAGGGCTGAGCGCCGTTGGCCAGCCAAGCCTTGGCGCGCTCGGCCTCGATGTGCACTTCCGCAGGTTCGCGGGTCGGATCGTAGGTGCCGATCTCCTCCAGGAACCGGCCGCCCTGCGGCGACCTGCCGTCGGCCACCACCACCCGGTAGAAGGGCTGGTGTCTGGCGCCCATGCGGCGGAGACGAATCTTCACTGGCATCTCCCATCACCTCCTTTCCTAGAAATACTAGGGCCGCTTCCTGGGCCGTCCGCCGGCCGGCGGCTGCCTCATCGCGGCCAGCGGGGCTGGCAGGTGCGGCTTGCGCCCCCACCTGGCCAGGCGCTGCATATCTTCCAGCTGGCGGCTCAGCCGATTGACCAGGGCAACCTCGACGCCGGCGCCCCGGGCGATCCGGCGCTTGCGGGCGCCGTTCAAGAGCTCCGGCCGGGCCCGCTCCTCCGCCGTCATGGATAGGATCACCGCCTCCAGCTGCCGGATCTGCCGTTCGTCCGGCGTCGGCACGCCGCCTTTCAGCTTGCCCAGACCGGGGATCATGGCCAGAAGCTCTTCCATCGACCCCATCTTGCGCATGGCCCGGATCTGGGTGAGCAGATCGTCGAAGGTCAGCGTGCCCTTGCGCAGCGACTGCGCCGTCCGCTGGGCCTCCTCCTGGGAGGCGACCCGTTCCGCCCGCTCGATCAGGCTCAGCACGTCCCCCATGCCCAGGATGCGGGAGGCCAGGCGGTCCGGATGGAACCGCTCAAGCTGGGCCGGGCCTTCGCCGCCGGCCAAAAGCGCCACGGGGAGGCCACTGGCGGCGCGCATGGACAGGGCTGCTCCACCCCTGGCGTCGCCGTCCATCTTGGTCAGCACCACCCCGTCCAGGTGCAGGCGGCTGGAGAACGCCTTGGCCACATCAACCGCTGACTGCCCGGTCATGGCGTCCGCCACCAACAGGCTCAGCGTCGGCTCCAGCGCCCGGGCGACCTCGCCCAGTTCGTCCAGCAGCGACTCGTCAACATCGGTGCGGCCGGCCGAGTCCACAATCAACGGGTCGAAGCCGCCCCGCACCGCCCGGGCCCTGGCCTCTCTCAGCACCACAAGGGGCTCCTTGGCCCCTGGCACCACGACCACTGGCACGCCCACCGCCTCGCCCAGGCGGGCCAGCTGCTCGACGGCCGCCGGCCTGGTCAGGTCGGCGGCGGCCAAGAGCGGTCTCAGGCCTTGCTCCTTGAGCATGAGGGCCAGCTTCTGAGCGAGTGAGGTCTTGCCGGCGCCCTGCAGGCCGAGCAGCAGGATGCGCCGGGGTGCCGGGCCGGCGCCTGGAATGGAGACAGGCGGCCCGCCGAGGAGATCGACCAGGCTGGCGTGCACGGCCTTGATCACGGTCTGAGCCGGGGTCAGGCTGTCCTCCACCCTGGCCTCGGCCAGGCGCTGGCGCAGGCCGTCGGTGAACTCCTTGGCCACCAGAAAGTGCACGTCTGCTTCCAAGAGCGCCACCCGCACTCGGCGCAGCGTCTCATCCAACTCGGCCCGGCTGATCTGGCCGCGGCCAGAGATGTGCCTGAGGGCCTGGCTCAGGCGCTCACTCAGCGACTCCAGCACGCCCTCAGTCCCCCTCTCTCAGCCGCTCCTCGATCAGTCGGCGGGCTGCCGTCAGGTCGGCCGGCTCGCTGCGCAATAGCTCGGCCAGTCGCTCCAGCAGCTGGCGCTCGGAGGATTCCCGGCCGACGGCGCCGACCTGGTCCTCCAGCCGGAGCAGGGTCTCTCTGGCCCGGCGCAGCAGGTAGGCGGCTGCCGGGCGGGAGGTGGCCAGCTCCGCCGCCACTTCGGCCAGCGACAAGTCCTCGGCGTAGCGGAGCGCAAAGGCCTGTCGCTGGCGAGGCGTCAGGTGCCCGCCATAGGCGTCATACAGCATCATCAGCTGCCCGAGCTGGTCCACGCTGCCTCCTGATAAGGCAATTCCCTTACCACATCGAGGCTATGCCGTCCCGCCGCCGCCGTCAAGGGTCACGCCGTCCAGGAGGGCGTCCACGTATGCCTCCGGGACGAAGTCGATCAAGTCGTCCCGGCCCTCGCCCGTGCCCACCATGGCGATCGGCCGCTCCACCTCGTGCCGGGCGGCCAGAACGGCGCCGCCCCGGGCCGAGGCGTCCAGTTTGGTCACGACCAGGGCGCTCACCGGCAGGCGCAGACAGAACTCCCGGGCCTGGGCCACGGCGTTCTGGCCCATGGTGCCGTCCAGCACCAGGAGCACCTCGTCGACCGGGCGGCCGAGGCTGCGGCCCAGCACCCGCACCACCTTCTCCAGTTCGTCCATCAGCGGCTGACGGGTGTGCAGCCGGCCAGCCGTATCGACCAACAGGAGGTCGGCTCGGCGCGCCTGGGCTCTGGCCAGGCCGTCAAAGGCCACCGCCGCCGGATCGGCGCCGGGCCGCTGCGCCACCAGGTCGGCACCGGCCAACTTGGCCCAGACCCCAAGCTGCTCGCTGGCCGCCGCCCGGTAGGTGTCGGCGGCTGCCAGCACCACCTGCCGGCCCTCACCGCTCCAGCGCCCAGCCAGCTTGCCCGCCGTGCTGGTCTTGCCGGAACCGTTCACCCCCACCACCACCACCACACTGGGGGTCTGGTCAAAGGCCAGGAGGTGCGCTTGACCAGCCAGCGCCAGCAGCTCCCGGCGCACGGCCTGGGCCTGAGCCGCCGGCTTAAGCCGGCCCACCCGCTCGGCGATGGCCGATGACAGGGAATAGCCCAGATCGGCGGCCAGCAGGAACTCCTCCCAGCTGGCCGCTGACCCTCTCCGGCCGCCGCCGGTCACCGCCTCCCTGGTCCGGCGGAGCGCCCGCCTAAACGGCTCCCAGGTCGCCACGCCAGGCCTCCTCCAGTCGCACCTCAACCAGGTGGCTCTCACCGGGGCGGTCCATGGTCACGCCGACCAGGAGATCCGCCCACTCCATGGTCATGCGCTGGTGCGAGACCATCAGCACCTGCCGCTCGCGATGTCTGTCAAAGTAGGTGAGGAGGCGCCGGATATTCTCCTCGTCGAGGCTGGTCTCCACCTCGTCCAGGCAGAGGAAGGGCGCCGGGTTCAGTTCGACCAGGGCGATCAGCCAGCACAGAGCGACCAGGGCCCGCTCACCGCCGGACAGGGCGCTCAGCCGGGCGCTCCTGCGCCCTTCCAGAGTGAGTCGGAAGTCGACCCCGTCCGGGCTGGCCACCAGCTCGCCCATGCCGCCCGGGAACATGTCCGCAAAGACGGTCTCAAACTCGCTTTTCAGGCGTTCGAGGGCGTCCCTGTAGTGGTCTTCCAGCTCCTGATCCGCCTCTGCCGCCAAGGTCAGAAGCCGCTCCTTGCTGAGCAGGGTGTCGAGCCGCCGCTCCGTGAGCTCCTGGCGGAGGGCGTGCACTCTCGCGGCCTCAGCCCGGGATCCGGGGTTGACCGGTTCCAGCTCCGAGAGCTGGCGGCGCATGGCGGCCAGATCGTCGAAGCTGCCGGCGGGCGCTGGCAGCGGCTGCCCTCGCTGGGCGCCCAGCTCTGTGAAGAGCCGCCGCTCGGCTCCCTCGATGTCCAGCTCGAGCTGGGCCAGTTCGTCGCCGAGGTGGAGGTTGCTCTCCTCCAGGCGGGCCAGCCGGTTCTGGGCCTGGGCCGTCCGCTCGCGAGCCAGCCGCTCCAGTAGCTCCGCCTGACGGGCCAGCCGTCTCAGGCCCGCCCGACCCTGGCGCAGGGCCAGCACCTGGTGCTGGTCGCCGATGCCGGGCCCGGCCTGGACCCCGGCCTCAGCCTCCAGGCTCTGGATGGCGGCCTCGCAGTCCGCCGCCTCCTGGTCGGCTCGCTCCTGGCGCGCCCTCCGGTCAGCCTGCTGCCGGTTCAGCGCCTCCAGCCGCTCTTCCAGCCGGCCCTGTTCCAGCCGCGCCTCGCACCAGCGCTGGTAGGTCTCGGCGTCGATCGCCCGGAGGGCGGGTCCCAGCCCGGACTCCACGGCCTGGCTGAGCTGGAGGGCGGCGAGCCGGCCCTTGGCCGAGTCCAGCTCACGGGCGCGGTGAGCCTGGGCCAGCTCAAGCTCAGCGCGGGCCTCGTGCAGCTCACCCAGCCGGCGGTCCAGGGCCGTCACCGCCGAGCGTACCTGGTCAAGTCTGGCCCCCTGCCGGTCTAGTTCTGCCCGCTGGCTGCGCTCACCGCTGTCCCCTCCCTGGATGGCGCCACCCGGCAACAGGAGGTCGCCGGCCAGGGTCACCCAGCGGCTGGTCAGCCCATCGCGACGAGATAGTTTCAACGCATCATCCAGGTTCTCTGCCAGCTGCGTCCGGCCCAGCACCAGATCGACGGCTGGGGCCAGCTCTTGGTCGTAGCGGAGGTGGGTGCTGAGCGGGCCCAGATAGCCCGGCTCTCCCGAAAAGTCGCGGCGGCTGCCTGTTGGCTTCAGCCGTGCCAGCGGCAGGAAGGTGGCGCGACCCAGGCGGCCCTGGCGCAGATAGGCGATCGCCGCCTGGGCCGCCGCCTCGTCTACCACCACCAGGTTGTCGTAGGCGCCGCCCAGCGCCACGCCCAAGGCTGTGGCCAGCGCCGGCTCACAGCTGATGAGGCCGCCTAGCGGCCCCAGGATGCCGCTGAGCTGGCCCTGGTCGGCTGCCTCCATCACAGCCCTCGCCCCCGCCCGCAGCGGCCGCCCTGCCGACCAGTGCGCCCGCTCCGCCTCAGCCGCCTGAGATGCCTGCCGTTCGAGGTGCACCAACTCCCGGCCAAGCTCTTGCCGCTCTGCCAGCCGCTGCCGGGCCTCGGCCTGGACTTTGCTGAGGCGCTCGGCGTCCGCCAGTTGCGCCTCCGTTAGCCGCTGGAGCTCGGCCTCCAGGACAGACATCGCACCTCCCTCCGGGACCTGGCCGGCCAGGGCCGCCTCACGCAGCTCCTGCCACCTGGCGGGCTCGATCACCGGCAGCCCGGCGCCGCCCACCCGCTCCACCTCCTGGATCAGCACCGTGGCGGCGGTGAGCCGGCCTTGCTCGGCCGCTGCCTGGGCGGCCAGCGTTGTGAGTTCCGCGGCCAGGGCGGCCGACTCCGCCTGGGCCCGGCCCTGGCGCTGAGTCAGGTCCGAAAGCCGCTCTTCCCGGTTCGCCACCTGCTCGCTGAGCCGCCCCAGCCGGCTCTCCAGCTGGGCCAGGCGCTCGTCCGTCTCCAAGGCGGCGAGGTCGACGCCCTGGCGGATCTGCCAGAGCGGTTCGACCAGCCGCTCCAGGCGGGCGACGCCACCCAATAGCCCCTCCGCCTCACGGCGCTGGCGCTCCCGGCGCTCCAGGGCGCTCTGCCGCCGTTTCGCCAGCTCCGCCAGCCGTCGCCCCTCCAAGGCGATCTCAAGGCTGAGCGCCGCTTCGCGCAGGTTCTGCCAGCGATCCAGGCGTTCGACTTCCAGGCCGAGGCGCTGACCCTCGGCTTCCAGCCGCTCCAGGTCGGCCGCCAGGTCCTGCACCAGGAGGTCCGCCTGCGCCAGCTCGGCCAGAGCCTGGGTCCGGCGCTGCCGGTAGAGGGAGGCGCCGGCAGCTTCCTCCAGCATCAGGCGGCGGCTGTGCGGCCCCTGGCTGACCACCTCCTCGATCGAGCCCTGGGCGATGAAGGCGTAACCGGTGGGGGCGAGGCCCGTGCCCAGCACCAGTTGCTGGACGTCCTTCAGGCGGCAGCTGCGGCCGTTGATCTGGCACTCGCTGGCACCGTCGCGGTCCACCCGGCGCACCACCACCACTTCGCTGGTGGGCAGCCCCATCTGATGCGCCTCATCGGAAAAGGTCAGCGCCACCTCCGCCACCTGGGCCGGCCGGCGGTCCGAGCTGCCCTGAAAGATCAGGTCTTCCGCCCGCTCGCTGCGCAGGTCCTGGGCGCGGCTCTCGCCCAGCACCCAGCGCAGGGCGTCCACGATATTTGACTTGCCTGCCCCGTTGGGGCCTACCACAACACAAAGACCCGGCCCCAGCTCCAGCGAGGTGGGGTCGGCGAACGATTTGAAGCCGCGCAGCACGATCCGCTTAAGGTGCACCAGTTAACAGCCTCACTGAGTAGGTTAGCGGCGCTCCACCGAAATGCCGATCGCCATCCGGTCCTCGCCGTCGATGGCGACTTGCAGGAATCGGGGCATGCTCACCAGATCGACGCCCTCTTCGGCCAGGAAGACTCGGGCCACGGCGATGGCCTTCACCGCCTGGTTCACCGCGCCTGCGCCGACGGCCTGCAACTCGACCGCCTCGCCGGCCCGAATCATCCCCGCCACGGCTCCTGCCACCGCCTTCGGCAGCGAATGGGAGGAGACTCTGACAATACCCACCTTGCCCGGCACGACATTGGCTTCCCTGCCCCGGGCGACCCTCCCCAGGGAAGTCCGGACACCACTGTACCGATGGCGCCTGTTCGGCAGAGCCACATGCATCCCCTTCGTCTGCCGCCGTACCTGTTGTCGGTACGAATTTTGGTTACTGCTTAGACACAGGGGAGGTCCCGAAAGCTATGGAAGGCGCCTTCAGGCACAAGGAGTAGGGAGATGGCCTTGCAGCAGATCACCCACCGCATCGCCACCCTGGTCCGCCAGCAGCCCTCCATCTCCGCCCGGCGGGTGGCCGCAGCGCTCGGCTACGCCGAGCCGAAATCCATCTACTACTGGCTTGGCAAGGAAGGCTTCACCTTCAACAGCTTCAAGGATGCCGTGCTCTCCGGCGCCTTCGATGCCACTTTTACCCCGCTCGCCCAGCCGCGGGCCGCCTGGGGCGGAGCACCCCAGGTGGCCGACGGGTTCGAGTCGGACGGCCTCCCCCTGCTCAGCGACCACCCGGCGCCCTTTCTCTGGCAGGCCGGGGCCCGCCTGCTCTACCGCCTGCCGGCCGGCGCCAGAGGCTCGGGGCCGATCGCTGCCGGGGACTGGCTGGTGATTGGCGAAGACGTCGCTCAGGTGTCGCGCACGGTCCTGCTCTGGGCGGACGGACAGCCCCTGATCGCCCGCCAGCTCCTGCTGGGAGATCGCCTGCTCCTGCTCAGTGAAGCCACTGGCGTCCTGCTGGAACCGCCCTTCCCGCCGGTGATCGGCCCCATCCTGGCCACGGTCCACCTGCTCAGCGAGCCGCGCCCGCCGGCTCAGAAACGCCGCTAGTCCGCCTCTCCCTCGCTCTCCTGCGGCCCCGTCGCCGCAGCGCCCTCGCCCGTTCCTCCCTTGCGCCGCCGCCTCCCGCCGCGGTGGCGCCGCCTTTTTGTCCCGGGTGGCTGGCCAGCAGCAGTGGCTGCCGGCTCGGCCCCTTCAGCCACGGAGCCGCCTCGGCCGGCCGGCTGGGGACTAGATCCGGCACCCGGGGCCGGCTCCTTCGGCACGAACCCCTTGGCTTGCACCGCTCCGGCGGCGGCGTGCCGGCTCCGCCGGCGGCGACGCTTGGCTGACGCAGTGGCGGCTGTCCCAGCCGGGAGGCCGGTCGCCACCTGGCTGGCGTCCGTACTCGCCTCGCCGGCGGGTGGCGAGGCTGGGGACTTGGCCCGGCTACGGCGCCGCCGTCGCTTCGGTGCAGCCTCTGGCAGCGGCGGGGCTGGGGCGCCCTCTACGCTCGCCGGGGCCTGTCCGCCACCATCCTGGAGGGTGGAGCTGCCTGCCTTGGCCCGGCTGCGGCGGCGGCGCTTTCGCCCGGCAGCCGCCGGCGCCGGCTCCGGGGCCGACACGCCCTCATCCTGGGCGTGGATGATCACCAGCCGCCGTTTCTCCGGGATGACCAGGGCCGCCGCCTCGGCGGCGGGCGGGGCAGCCGGCTGCACCACTGCGGACGGGGCCTTCCGCCGTCTCCGGGAGCGCTTCTTAATCGCCGCTGGCGGGGCTTCATCCGCCCCCTCTCCGATGGCAGGCGCAGCCGTCCTGGCCGGGGCTGCCACCACCGGCTCAGCCTTCTTGGCTATGGCCCGCCGTCGCCTGGGCAGCTCCGCCTTGGCCAGCTGTTCGAGCGCGTCTTTGGCAGCGTCCTGCTCGGCCACCTTCTTGGTCCGGCCCTCGCCCCGGCCCAGCACCTTGCCCGCGGCCTTCACCACCACCCGGTAGCGCCGCCGGTGCGCCGGGCCGATGCTCTCCAGCACGTCGTAGACCGGGTTGGTGCCGCGGTGCTGCAACGCCTCCTGCAGCATGGACTTGGGGTCGCGCCCGTCGTCCAGACCCGAGACCGCCGCCTCCACTGGCTCTGCCATCACATCCAGCACCCAGGCCTGGGTCGGCAGGTAGCCCCAGATCAGGAAGAGGGCGCCGATCAGGGCCTCGAAGGCGTCGGTCAGGGCGCGCTGGCGGGCGGCGGGGTCGCTCAGCCGCTCGCCGTGTCCCACCTTCAGCCGGTCTGCCAGATTGAGCTGCTCGCCCATCTCGGCCAGCATCTCCCGGCTGACCAGCCGCGAGCGGAGCCGGCTGAGCGGCCCCTCCTGGTCCGCCGGCAGCCGGCGGAACAGGCTCTGGCCGATGGCCAGGCCCAGCACCGCGTCTCCCAGGAACTCCAGGCGCTGGTTGTCCTCCTGGCCGCTGCCCTCCGAGACCGCGGACGGGTGAGTCAACGCCAGCTGCACCAGGGGGTCGTCCCACGGCACCTCAGGCAAGAGCCGACACCACCAGCGAGACGTTGTGGCCACCGAAGCCGAACGAGTTGGAGAGCGCCACCTTGACCGGCCGCCGCCTGACCTCATTGGGCACAAGGTCGAGCCCGACGCCGACGTCCGGATCTTCCAGATTGATGGTCGGCGGCACCATCTGGTCGCGGATGGCGAGGAGCGAGAAGAGCAGCTCCACCACACCGGCTGCCCCCAGGAGGTGGCCAGTCATCGACTTGGTGGAACTGACCGAGAGGTGGGGTGGCGCCTGGCCGAACAGCGCCTGGATGGCGCGGGCCTCCCCGGCATCTCCCTTTTGGGTGGCCGTGGCGTGGGCGTTGATGTAGTCCACGTCAGACGGCGCGAGCCCGGCATCGGCCAGCGCCCGCTTCATGGCCAAAAAGGCGCCCTTGCCGTCGGCCCGGGGCTCGACCAGGTGGTGGCCGTCCGAACTTTGGCCGTAGCCCACGACTTCGCCGTAAATGTGGGCGCCGCGGCGCTGTGCGGCCTCCATCTCCTCCAGCACCAGGCAGCCCGCTCCCTCGCCCATCACGAAGCCGTCGCGGCTGCGGTCGAAGGGGCGCGACGCCTTTTCCGGTGCATCGTTGCGGGTGGACAGCGCCTTCATCGAGGCGAAACCGGCGTAGGCGAAGGGGATGATCACAGCCTCGGCGCCCAGTGCCAGCATGGCCGGGGCGTCGCCGTGCTGGACCAGGCGAAAGGCCTCTCCCACCGCCGACGCCGACGAGGCGCAGGCGGTGACCGTGGTGGCGTTCGGGCCGAGGAGCCCCCAGCGGATGGCCACCTCACCGGCCGCCATGTTCGGGATCATCATCGGGATGAAGAAGGGGCTGACCCGGTCCCAGCGCCTCAAGAACACCTGATGCTGCTCTGTGAAGGTGACCATGCCGCCGATGCCGGTGCCGAACAGCACACCCACCTCTTCCAGGTCATAGCCGGCTCCCAGCAGGCCGGAGTCGGCCATCGCCTCCTCGCTGGCGGCGATGGCGAGCTGGGCGAAGCGGTCCATGTGCCGGATCTGCTTGGGCTCAAGGAAGCGGGCCGGATCGAAGCCCTCGATCCGGCCGCCGATGGTGGTGGGCAGCCCCAGGGCCGCCAGGTCTGGCAGGAACGATACTCCGGAGCGGCCGCTCAGCGCTCCCTGCCAGCTGCTGGCGACGGAGAGACCGAGGGGGGTGAGGGCACCCAGGCCCGTCACGACCACTCGTCGCTTCACGTCCATCACTCCTCAGAATGGTGCTCGGGGTCCGGCACTCAGGCGGCCGTATGCGCCTTGATGTACTCCAGCACGTTTTTGACGGCAGTGATCTTCTCTGCGTCCTCGTCCGGGATATCGATGCCGAACTCTTCCTCAAAGGCCATGATCAGCTCAACGATGTCCAGCGAGTCGGCACCGAGGTCGTCGATGAACGTGCTCTCCGGTGTCACCTTGTCAGCCTCCACGCCCAACTGCTGGACGATGATCTGGATGACCTTGTCCTTCAGCTCCTGATCGCTCACTCTCTCACCTCCCTTCAGGGTTCTGGTACTGGATCAGGAGGCGGTCAGGCCGCCGTCGATGGCGAGGGTCTGACCGTTAATATAGCTGGCCTCCGGCGAGGCCAAGAACGCCACGGCCGCCGCCACTTCCTCTGGCCGGCCGGCGCGGCCGGCCGGAATGGCCGAGACCAAGGCCTGGCGAGCCGCGCCCATCTCGGCGGTCATGTCGGTGTCCACCAGTCCCGGGGCGACGGCGTTGACCGTGATGTTGCGGGAGCCGACTTCCTTGGCCAGGGTGCGGGTCAGCCCGAGCAGCCCAGCCTTGGCAGCGGCGTAGTTGGCCTGACCGGGGTTGCCGACCAGGCCGGCGATCGAGGAGACGTTGACGATGCGGCCGTAGTGAGCCTTCAGCATGGGGCGGAGGGCGGCCCGGCACAGCCGCCACGGCCCTTCCAGGTCGACGGCCAGCACCGCCTGCCAGTCCTGATCGCTCATGCGCAGCAAGAGCTGGTCGCGGGTGATGCCGGCGTTGTTGACCACCACCTGGCAGGCACCGAAGCTGTCCTGGGCAAAGGCCACCAGCCGCTCTGCCACACCGGCCTCCGACACGTCTCCGCCGTGGTGAGCGGCCTGGCCGCCCGCCTCCTCGATGGCCCGCACCACCGCCTCTGCCTGGTCCAGGCGGTGGTGGTAGTTGACCACCACCTTAGCACCCTGGCTGGCCAGCTCCAGGGCGATCGCCCGGCCGATGCCCCGGGACCCGCCGGTCACCACCGCCACCTGATCCTTGAGACTCATCACACCGCTCCTCCCAGTGCCCCCACGGCGGCCTTGAATCCCTCCAGGTCGTCGGTGTGGTACACCTCCGCCCCTGGATCGACCTTCCTAGCGAACCCGCCCAGGCTCCTGCCCGGCCCAAGTTCCACAAAGCAGCGGATGCCGTCGCCGGCCATGGCCTCGAGGGCCTGCTCAAAGCGCACCGGCTCCGAGACCTGCCGGATCAGATTGTCTCTGATCTCCTCGGGGTCGGAGAGCGGGCGGCCGGTGCGGTTGGTGTAGACGGCGAACTTCGGCGGGGCGATCGTCACGCCGGCCAGGCGGCGGGCCAGCTGCTCGCCTGCTGGCCGGAGCAGCGAGCAGTGAAACGGGGCGCTGACGGGGAGCGGCACCAGGCGCTTGGCGCCGTGCAGCCTGGCCAGGCTCTCGAACTGGCCGAGCCCGGCTCGGTCGCCGGACACCACCACCTGGCCGGGGCAGTTGTAGTTGGCCACCTCCACCACACCGTCCTGCACCAGGCGGCACACTGCCTCCACCGCCTCACCGGCCATGCCCAGCACTGCCACCATCCCGCCTGCACCCAGCGGAACTGCCTCCTGCATGTAGCGGCCGCGGTCCCGGACCAGGGGCAGCGCATCCTCGGCGCTGATCGCACCCGCTGCCACCCACGCTCCGTACTCGCCAAGCGACAGGCCGGTGGCGGCCTGACAGTCCACGCCGTGCTCCCGGAGTGCGGCCAGGGTGGCCAGGGCGGTGAGGAGGACGGCGGGCTGGGTCACCTCCGTCTGGTTGAGCCGGTCGGCTGGTCCCGAGAAGAGCAGCGGGCGAAGGTCGGCGCCGAGTGCTTGGGCGGCCGAGCGGAACACCGTCTGGGCGGCCGGCGAGGCGGCCTCCAGATAGCTACCCATGCCTGGGTGCTGGGCGCCCTGGCCGGCAAACAAGAAGCCGATGGCCCTCATCGGGCCACCTCGGTCAGCCGGCTTTCGACCCGGCCCACCACATCGAGCCGCACGAACTCGGCACCCAGCCGCACGCCGTTCTTGAAGGCGTCTCGGCCCGAGGCGCCGTGACACTTGATCACCGGCTGCCTGGGCCCGAACAGGGGGGCGCCGCCGTACTGCGAGTAGTCCATCATCGAGCGCAACTCCACCAGGTGCGGGCGCAGCATCAGCCCGCCGATCCGCCCGCTCCAGGTCTTCCTGACTTCACGCGACATCAGGCTGAACAGGCCCATGCCCAGCCCCTCGGCCAGCTTCAGCATGACGTTGCCGACGAACCCGTCGGTCACCACCACGTCGACCTCGCCGTCCAGCATCTCCCGGGCCTCGATGTTGCCGACGAAGTTGACCGGAGCGCCGAGGAGCAGCTGATGCGCCTGGCGGGACAGCTCGTTGCCCTTGCCCGCCTCTGCGCCGATGTTGATCAGGGCCACGGTCGGGTTGGGCCGCTTCAGGATTTCCTCGGCGTAGATGCTGCCCACCACCGCGTACTCGGCCAGCTGGCCCGGCTTGGGGTCGACCGAGGCGCCGGCGTCGACCAGCACCAGGGGCTGCCGCTTCAAGGTCGGCAGGAGGGCCACCAGCCCCGGCCGCCGCAGCCCCGGCATCATCCCCACCACCAACAGGCTGCCGCTGACCAGGACGCCGGTGTTGCCGGCGGACACGAAGGCGTCTACTTCGCCCGCCTTCAGGGCGTAGAGCCCAGCCACGATCGACGACTCCCGCTTCTTCCGGAGCGCCTGCACCGGCGCCTCATCGGCGCTGACCGCCTCGGCGGCGTGCACGATCTGAATGTCCTGGCCGCCGTCAGGGCCCCGGGCCAGTTCCCGCTCGATCACCGCCTGGTCGCCGAACAGGGTCACGGCCAGACCGAAGTCGCGGCAGGCGGCCACCGCCCCGGCCACCGTCTCGGCCGGCCCCTGGTCGCCGCCCATGGCATCCAGGCCGATCCTCACGCCGCACCGCCAGCCGGCACGGCCACCACGAACTTGCCGCGGAACACTTCTTCCTGGGTCGACCGGATGGTGACCAAGATCACCCACCGCCCCTCTCGCCGCCGGATCACCTCGGCCTTTGCCACCAGCACCTCGCCAGCGCGCACGGCGCGCCGGAACTTCATGCGGCACAGGCCCGTCTCGCTGCCGGGGGGCACCACCTGGCGCAACAGGGCCTCGGCCTGGGCGAACAGCGAGTGCGAGGGCAGTCCGCGGTCGCCGCTGCCCGGAGCCGGGTCGGTCGCCAGCCGGGAGAGCGCGCTCTCGCCGGGCACGATGTCGAGCAGCTCACCGGCGGACTGGCCGGGGCGCGGCTCCAGCTTCTCCTCGGCCACGCGCCAGGCCCGGGCCCGCACCTCCGGGATACCGAGCGCCAGCCGGTCCAGCCGGATGGTCTGCACGCTGACCTGGAGCCGGCTGGCCAGGTCGCGGTCCGTGACCAGGGGATCCGCTTGCAGTGCTTCCACCAGTTGCTGTCGGCGCTGTTTGAGGTTCATGGCCGCCCCCAGCCTGTCAGCAAGTCTTATGACCAACTATAGGCACAGGTGTGGCTCCGCTTCAAGCGGACAGGCGGGCCATCTGGCCCGCCTGTGCGTCACTCCACGTTGACGGCCGTGCGCCCGGCGTAGTAGCCGCAGTTGGGGCACACCCGGTGCGACAGCTTGGGGTGTTTGCACTGTGGGCAGATCGCGAGGTGCAGCGGCCGGAGCTTCCAGTTGGCACGGCGCTTGTTCTTCAGCGACTTCGAACTCTTCTGGCGGGGCTGGGCCATCTCAATCGTCCTTTCCCAAGAGATCTCGAAGGCCCGCAAAGGGGCCCGGGGCAACCTCGGGACGGCACCGGCACCGGCCCTGGTTGAGGTTCTGGCCGCAACTCGGGCACAGCCCCAGGCAGCTCTCACTACAGAGCACCTTGCTCGGCCAGGAGAGCACCTCAATCTCCTCCAGAAGAGGCGTGAGATCGATCTCCTGATCCGAAACCTGGAGATGCGTCTCGCCGGGATCGGCCCAGACGGTGGAGGCGGTGGCCTCGCCGCTGACCGGCACAGCCACCTCGCCCAGACAGCGGTCGCACCTGCCCTCGGCCTGCCAGTCGGCTCGCACTGTCACGGCCAACCCGGCCTCAAGGCGGCTGAGCGTACCCGCCGCCCGGAGGGGGCCCCTCGCCGCCGGCCAGTCGGCGAGCGTGATCGAGAAGGTCTCCTCGCTCCCGACCGGCTGGCGCTCGATGGCGACCGTCGATAACCTTACCACGTCACCACCACCCCGCCAGAGCCCATCAGTATAGCTTCAGGCGGCGGCGCCCTGTCAACTGGCGGATGGGGCCCGTT